>JANQPR010000085.1 GCA_028285385.1 Phycisphaera sp. | reverse complement strand
CGACCCCGACAGCGTGTTCACCCGTCCCGTCAACCCCGGCGCGCCGACCGACGAGGAAGTGCTCACCGACGCCGTCGACGCCGACGCCGACCCGACCATCCCCGACCCCGTCGCGCCGACCATCCTCGACGCCGACGCCCTGCCGCCCACCACCGCTAACGCCGACGGCCCCGCCACCCCCGCCGCCGCGGTCACCGGCGACGTCGTCTACCTCGTCGACATCTCCGGCACGATGATCGATTCCATGCCGGTCCTCCGCCAATACCTCCGCGACCAGATCGACCGGCTCGCGCCCGAGCAGTCCTTCTCGGTCATCCTGTTCCGCCAGGGCGAAGCGACGGAACTGCCGCCGCTGGGCCTCCGCCCCGCCACCGCCGTCGAGAAGTCTGACGCCCGCGACTGGCTCGCCGCCGACGCCCAGAACAGCCGCCTCGGCGGCCGGGCCGACCCGACGGACGCGCTCGCGACCGCGCTGAACTACGGCGACGCCGACGTCGTCATCCTCTCCGACAACGCCCTAGGCCGGCGCGCCAAGTCCGGCGGGGCCGACCTCAACCTCCGCGACCTCACCGCCGTCCTCGACGACCACCCCGGCGTCACCGTCCACGCGGTCCAGTTCTTCTACCCCGACGACCGCCGCCTGCTCGAACGCCTCGCCCGCCGCTTCGGCGGCGCCTTCGAGTTCGTCGAAGAAGTCACCGACGCCAACCGCAACGCCGCGCCGTCAAGCCCAAGCCTGATTGGCGGGTTGAGCGCGCTGCCGTAAGTGGTTGGGCATGCGTGAACGAGTCCGCTCGCGATCCCGCGTTTGTCCTTGAGTCGCCGCATTGTGCCACGCGGGTGTACGCCGGCTAGTCCACAAGGCGTCACGCGACAACGCCGACCGAAAAACAACCCGAAATCCTTTGGTTGTCTCGCGGCTCGCCAGTAAGATCGAGGTCTGACGGGAGGCAATCATGCGAAATGCGCGCTTCTTCCGGACGGCTGCCCTGAGCTTGGCGACCGCTGCGCCGGCATTTGGTCAGGTGACCGACTTCTACGTGGATGTCACGCCGGCGACCGGCTCATCGGGGCCCGTGGTCCTCAACGACTTCTTCCTCGGTTTCGACGGCCGCTACACCGGGTCCGAGGTCGTTGTCGAACTCGCCGCCGGCTCGATCCACCAGCAAGACCGCTCCGCGTTCGGCGACGGACGCACCGCCCCGTCCGACCTCGAGCGGAGCTTCAACCCGTTTGCGGGCGTCGACACCTACTTCACCCACGGCGGCGCCGCCGGCGAACAGACATTCGGCAGCCCAGTGTTCCTCGGCGGGCCCGTCGACATTGAGCCGTCGCAGATCGCCTTGGTCGACACGCCCAGTGACCTCGGCTACACGTGGGCCGCGCGGTTCGAAACCAACGCCATCGTCGACCAGCGCGATTTCCAGGTGATGCGTCTGGCGCTCACCCCCGACGCGCAGGGCACCATCCGTTTCCTTGCCTCGGCCGACGGCGCGTTCTCCGACCACTCAGTTTCATTTGTCCAGGAGTTTCAGATCACCGACGGGCAGGTCTTCGGCGGCTGGTCGCCCGGGCCGTCGGGTGACTACAACCGCAACGGGCGGGTCGAGCAGGGCGACCTGGACCTCGTCCTCCAGCACTGGGGCAAGGACGCGGACGTCACCGGCGTGCCCGACGGCTGGGACCGACACCCGCCCGACGGGCAGGTCGCGCAGTCCGAGCTCGACTTCGTCCTGACCCGGTGGGGTAACGTCGTCGGCTTGCCCGGGAACAACGCGGACCTCGACAACTCGGGGCAGGTCGATCAGGGCGATGTCGATTTTCTCCTGCTGAACTGGGGCGACGACCGTCAGCCCGACGGGATCCTCGGCTTGGCCTACTACGACACGCTGCTGTTTAGCGACTGGGGCGTGGGTCCTTTCTCGCCGAACACGGTGCCGGAACCCGCGATGCTGAGTCTGGTGTGCGGTCTCTGCCTGACGATCCGACGACGACCGACCGCCACGCCGCCCCGGTCGCCAGCCCTAACTCGATCGGAGGGCTGAGCGCGCTACCTTAGATCTGAAAAATGGGCAGCGGGCTATTCTGGGTGGAACATGCATCTGCTGGACACAATCCACGGGCTGATCGATCGTCGGGTGTTGATCAACTTTCAGATTGATCAGTCCGTCCTCGCCAAAGTTCTCCCCGTTGGTTTCCGACCAAAGCTGTACCACGGAAGCGCGATCGGCGGGGTCTGCATGATCCGCTTCAAAGAACTCCGCCCACGCCGCGTCCCTGCTTGGCTCGGTCTGCGATCAGAGAACGCAGCACACCGGTTTGCCGTTCAGTGGGAAGAAGACGGCCAAACCCGCGAGGGTGTCTTTATCCCGCGCCGCGATACCAACTCTTGGTTCAACCGCTCGTTCGGCGGCCGCGTGTTCCCGGGTATCTTTCACCGCAGTTCATTCGATGTGTTTGAAAGCAACGAGCATGTGCGTGTAACGATCCGCGAACCAGACGGAACGACAGCGGTCGACTTTCAGGGGGCGGTATCCGATCGGATTCCACCATCAAGCATTTTTCCGTCGGTGGAAGCCGCCGCCGGGTTCTTTTCCCTCGGCGCGACCGGATACTCGGCGACGCGCCAAGACGGGCGTTACCACGGGATGGAACTAAAGAGCCTCGACTGGTCGATCCAGCCCATGCGAACCGAACAAGTCTACTCTCGTGTCCTACACGACGACGCGGTTTTTCCCAACGGGAGTGTGGAGTTTGACTGTGCTCTGCTGATGAGAAACATCAAACACGAATGGCATAGCCGACCAGACCTGTTCCTAGCCGAGAATCAACGGGGCTTCATGAAAAAACGGAGCCGCCAGCTAGTTAATGCTGATTAGCCCGCTTTCTTGCTGCGCTTCTGGCTCGGGCTCTCGCCGATCAGGATCTTGCCCTTGCGCTTCAGCAAATCGGTCAGGTGTTCGAGCTCGGTGTTCGCGGTCAGCAGCCACTTGCCCCAGCGGACGTCGACCGCCCACTTCGCCCCCTTGATGCCGTCGCGGATGTAGCGGTTCAGCCGGCGGATCGGCAGGTGCTCGAGTTGCTCGGGGCGGAGCGGCACGCAGACCAACGGCTCCTCGGGGTTGGGCACGAAATAGAACAGCACCTCGCGTTCCTCGCTGGCCGCGCCCTCCTTCGGGTCGCCGGGCGCGGTGAACTGGATCGTCCACCGCCAGCTCGTGCCGTGCCAGATGAGTTCTTCCTCCAGGCCCTCGACGTTCTCGTAGGTGTTGTCGAGGAGCTTGGGGATCAGGACGCTCGCGGGCTCGTTGAGCTTGCCCAGCAGCGTGTCGCGGTCGGGCGTGTTCCAGCGGTCGGCCCAGGGGGTGGTCGGCGCGGTGGCTTCGCTCACGGCGAACCTCCGAAAAAGGCGGAGAAACAGGGTCGATACGGCTCGACCGGCGGGCCGGGCGTCAAACCGGCCGCGCAACGGCGAGCCACGCATGGTACCAGCAACCCGGTGGGGTTTCCGAGGCGTACCGGAAGGAAGTGGGGCGTAGTGGCTCGGAAAGACAGCGGGCCCGGCGGTGGGCCGGACCCGCGTGGCAAGCAGGTGTTTCGGGTTGACGCGAGGCTCAGCCGCGGCGACGCAGCATCGCCAGCGCCCCCAGACCGACGAGGCTCAGCGACGCGGGCTCGGGCACGGCGAAACCGAACTCCACCCGGCTGGCTTCCTGGCTGTTGCTGAACGGGCCGGACAGATTGAGCGTCCCGGTGACGGTGAAGCTGCCGGTGATCGGCGCGTCGGTGAGGGTCCACTCCTGGAACCCGGTGTTGGAGCCGGGCGCGAAATCGCCGACGGGCAGGCCCGCGACGACGAGGTCGTTGAGCTGGACCTCGGAGCCCGCGTTGCGGTTGACGACCTGGAGCAGGATGGTATTGAGCCCGGGGTTGGAGCCGCCGAGCGCGTTGGCGAAGCTCACGGAGTACGGCGACGAGGCCGAGGTGTTGCTGACGTCGGCGGTGAGCGTGTCGGTGCCGGCGTCGTAGGTGAGGACAAAGTCGTTGTCGCCGCTGACCCAGTTGAGGTCGGTCGCGTTGCGGTTGGCGGCGACGCCGAGGTCGGGGTTGCCGACGTAGACTTCTTCACCGCCGGTGTTGGCCAGCGAGCGGAAGCGGGCCCCCATCAGCAGCGGGTCGGTGACGTTGTTGCCGGTAGACACGGTCAGGGCCGCGGCGGCACCGGCGAAGGACGAGACCGTGACAGCGGCGACAGACAAAACAAGGGACAAGCGATTCAAAACCTACTCCTCGCAAACAGGTGGTGGGACGGCACAACGGATAGCCGTATAGGACAAAGCAGTGTAAGGGCAAACGCTGGAACAATAATGCGGGATGTCCGTAAAAATGCCAGTCTGAACGGGTGTCGGCGCGGGTTTTTCGCGCAAACTTCACCCGTGGTCCGGCCTCGCGCGGAGATAGGTAAAGCCGACCGTGGATCCCGGGGCGATCACGACCCGGCCGAGGCGGGACACGCCGCGTGACCTCACCTCCCTGCATCGTCGTGATGGCGAAAACGCCCCGGCTGGGTGGCGTGAAGACCCGACTTACCGCGGACGACGGGTCGGGGGTCTCGTCACTGTCTGACGCCGATGCGCTCCGGGTGCACACCGCGCTGTTGGCCTGCGTCGTCACCCGGGTTGGGCGCTGGGTGCGGCGCGGGCTCGCCAATGGCGTGCTCGCGCTCGACGAGCCGGACCCCTTCGGTGAACCGCACCACGCCACGTTACGCCGACGCATCGACCGGCTCGGCTTCAGTATCACCAACCAGGGGACCGGCGACCTCGGGCAACGCCTTGACCACGTCTGGCAACAACTCGAGCCCGGGCCCGGCCGAGACCCCGACGAACGACCCGTCGTGTTCTTCGGCGTCGACAGCCCGGACCTCCCTGACAGCCACATCGACGCCGCGCTGCGGATCGCGGCGAACAAAGACGACCCGCATCACCCCGACGCCGGCGTCGGCCCGGTCGGCGACGGCGGGTACTGGTGCCTCGCCGCACGTAGATACACCCCGGCCCTGCTCGGCGGCATCGACTGGGGCACCGCCGCGGTGTACGATCAGACCCGCAAGGCTGCGCATGACGCCGGCCACACGCCCGCCGACCTGCCCGCCTGGCACGACGTCGATACGCCGGGCGACCTCGCCGACCTGCTCGCCCGGCTGAACGGATCCGTCGGCGACTCGGCAACAGACCCCGCGCTTCGAGAACTAAGCGACGCCCTCGGCGACCTGACCTGACCACGGGCTGAACCGCCAACGCAACGCACGGCCATGAACGACGCCCCCACTCACACCGCGCCCCAGCCCGACTCGCTCGCCGCGACCGACGACGCCCCGTCCCGCGTGCTCATCGTTGACGACAACGAGCAGAACGTCGAACTGCTCCAGGCCTACCTCGAGACCCTGCCCGGCTGCGAGGTCCAGACCGCGCCGGACGGCGTCGTCGCGCTCGAACTGATCGCCGTCGCCAGCGACCCCGACACGGACCAGCCGCTGCCCGACCTGATCCTGCTCGACGTGATGATGCCCCGCATGTCCGGCTTCGAGGTCTGCCAGAAACTCAAGAACGACCCGCGCACCTCGGCCATTCCCATCATGATGGTCACCGCGCTCAACGAGCTCGGCGACATCGAACGCGCCGTCGAGGCCGGCACCGACGACTTCCTGACCAAGCCGGTCAACAAACTCGAGCTGATCACGCGGGTGAAGAGCCTGCTGCGCGTCCGCCACCTCAAGGCCGAGCTCGACCGCACCGAGGCGTACATCCGCGAGCTTGAGACCCGGGGCGACGGTTAAGCGCGGCGACGACGATTCAACATTGTCAAACCAAGCACGCTAAGGGCGCTCGGCTCGGGTACGTCAACACCGCGGAAATTCGGCGCCGCGGTGCCGCCCCAGTTCTGCAGGACCGCGTCCAGCTCGGCTTGGTCAACGACGCCCTCGGTTGGGCGATTGTTGATCCACGTGCCGGGGATTGACGCGAAACCCTGACCCCAGTTTTGGAGTACTTGATCGAGGTCACCTTGCTCGATCTGGCCGGAGTTATCGTAGTCGCCGACAACCGCGGCAAGCGTGAAGTCGATTTCGAGGGCCGGCAGATCCTCGCCGCTGCTGATGCTGAACAGGTTGCGCTCCAGCGACGCGAAGATCACGCTACGGAACGTGTTGTCAAGTTGCATGAGGAAGCCGATGAAACCTGTGCCCGAGGCGTAGGCGTCGTCGATCACATCGGCCGTCAACTCGACGATCAGACCCCCGACCGGACGAACGGGGCCGGTGATAAACGCGGGCTGCGACGTTTCCAATGCGTCGGTGGTGTCGAGGGTGCCGTTGCCGACGTAAGGGTGGATCGCGATCGAAGGCTCACCCGACCCGCCGCCCATGTCGAGGTTCAGCCGGGCCCCGGTGATTTCAGCGCCCTCCGGCAAACGCGGCAAGGCAAACTCGAGGATGGCTCGTTCCTCGTCCGCCTGGGTGCCGAACTCCTGCACGCCGATGCCGTTGGTGCCGTCCGTCACAGTCCAGAGCGTCGCTCCCGGCGTGAGCGCCCCCACCGCGTCGAAGGTCGGGCGTACCTCGACAGTGTTGGCCTCCGGCAAAGCCGGTGCGGGGTCGACCCAGGTCTGGAAGCCAGCGTCGCGCTGACCACTGGACACCTCGACCCACGGAGAGGCCGAGTCGAAGCCACGGCTGAACAGCTCGCCGTCTGCGTAGCCGCCGTCGCCCCCACTGGTGGTGCGGAGCGTCACCCAGGGCGGCGCGCCGGGCGCGAAGCGCGACACCGCGACGACGAACTCGTCGCCGGGCTCCACCCAGACAAGGTCTTGGGTCAAGTCGAAGCTGGCGGGGAAAGGCAGCGGCGTCTGCAACGGCGTGTCGTCCGGGACACCGTCGAGATTGGTCACCCGGTGCGCCTTGACGTCAAGCAGGTCGGGCTGCCCCGCGCCGTCGACCCCGACCACTTGGAAGAAAAGGTCGCCGGTCAGGCCCGCCGTCTTCGCCAACGACAGGTCGACCTGGGTGAGGTAGCCGGACTGCCCCGCCCGCACCACCTGACCAAAGATCGTCCCACCCGTGGTCGCTCGCGCCGAGTTGGTCGTCGGCGCCAAGTTTGACTGGTCGATCGCGGGAGCCGCCGACGCCCAGCCTGAAAACCCAGCAGTCAAGGCGAGGAGGCCCGCGGCTTGAGCCAAACACAGGGGACGGACGGACAGCATGGATCTCTCCCGAGCGTGAGGTTGATGGAAACCGGACCAGAGGCACCCGCCGATCTGCGAGGATACCGGCACCGCAGGACCTCGGGCAAGGGTCGATGCTGGCCCAAACGAAAAAGAACCCCGAGACCTTTGGGGTCTCGGGGTTCGTAAAGTCGGCGATGACCTACTTTCCCGCGGTGGCAGTATCATCGGCGTGCTGGGCTTAACGGCCGTGTTCGGTATGGGAACGGGTGTGACCCCAGCACTATGGTCACCGACAAGGCGGCGTGGGTGAGTCAACACGCACGCCGCGTGTTTGTCGTGGAAGGCCTGGTGGTCGTTCGAGGCGACGGGTTTAGGTGGGTTGGGGGTACCGAACGGGTGTCGCGATCGAGCGAACGGTGTGTGACACCGAGCATCAAGTGCTCGGGTGCTTGTTGACCGGGCCGAGCCTGAGTCGTTTCCATGGAGGAAGCGTCGTGCTCGGCCGTGGGTCGGAGTGAGTAAGCGATCGACCGTTAGTACAGCTCAGCTGAGGGCATTTCGGCCCTTACACCTGCTGCCTATCAACCCGGTGGTCTTCCGGGGGTCTCTCGAGGCCGAAGCCTCGTCCATACCTGATCTTGAGGGGAGCTTCCCGCTTAGATGCTTTCAGCGGTTATCTCTGCCGGACTTAGCTACCCAGCGGTGGACCTAGCGGTCCAACTGGCGCACCAGGGGTCCGTCCTTCCTAATCCTCTCGTACTAAAGAAGAATCCTCGCAAGTATGGTGCGCCCACGGCAGATAGGGACCGACCTGGCTCACGCCGGTCTGAACCCAGCTCGCGTGCCACTTTAATGGGCGAACAGCCCAACCCTTGGGACCGCCTTCAGCCCCAGGATGTGACGAGCCGACATCGAGGTGCCAAACC
>JANQPR010000081.1 GCA_028285385.1 Phycisphaera sp. | reverse complement strand
TCGCGGAGGCGAGTGAAGCCGACGGCATCACCGCCACCGCCCACGGCTCGTTCAACAACCCGCCCAAGCCCCTGACGACTGGGATCGCGCGGGTGCTCGAACAACTGGCCGACGTCGGGCGCGGCGTCGGCGTGTCGTTCGACACGCAATCCTCCGGCGGCGTCTGCGACGGCAACAAGCTCGCGTCCGTCGGGCTGCCCGTGGTCGACACGCTCGGGCCGGTCGGAGGCGCGATCCACTCGACCGACGAGTACCTGGACCTCCCATCGCTCGTGCCGCGGGCCAAACTCTCCGCCGGGCTGTTGCGGGGTTACGCGTCCGGCCGGTTCGAGCCGCCGCCGCGGGGGATCCTGTGACCGTGGTAAGATTCTTTCATAACTTTCACCTACTCGGGCTTCAGTCCCGCGAGGTGACACCTCAGCGAGGAGTCGGCCGTGTTTGACGCCCCCAGTCAGGTCCTGCGGTTCATGCAAGGGTACGGCGACGACCTCGTGGCCGACATCGCCCCCGCAGACTTCTGCCGCCAGCCGGTGCCCGGGATCAACCACCCGGCTTGGATCGTCGGGCACCTCGCCTTCGCCGCTGACGGCCACAGCCGATACGCCGGCGGAGAACCACAACTCGGAGATTGGCAGGCGAAGTTCGGCTACGGCTCGCCGCTCACCGACCGGCCTGCCGACTACCCCGCCAAAGACGAGCTGATCCAAGCCTGGCACGACGCGAACGACCGCCTGATCGCCGCAGTTCAGGCCGCCAGCGCCGACGCGCTCGCGCAGCCGACACAGGGGCCGCTCGGCGAGGCGCTACCAACCGTCGGCGAGTTCCTGGTGTTCTCGATGACCGGTCACACCTCGCTACACCTCGGCCAGCTCAGCGCCTGGCGTCGCGCCGACGGGCGTGACCCGTTGTTCTGAGTGCTCTGACCCTGTGCCCGCCCGTTTCTCGTTTCCAACCCGAACCCGGAACCGTTTGATGACCACCGCCACCTCCCCCGCGCCGCTGCTCGCCGAGCAACTCGCCGCCGACCCCAAGCTCGCCGACGCCCGCCGGCTGATCCACGAGGCGCTCGACGCCCGTCGGGCTCAGCTTACCGGCGTCAAGCCCGCCGACCCGGCGCGCAAACAGGGCTACGAGCAGACGCTCCAACAGTTCAGCGCCCAGCGCGGCGGCAACCTCTGGTACCCGTACCTCGGGTCGGGCTTCGGCAGCGGGCCGTTAGTCGAGCTCGCCGACGGGTCGGTGAAGTACGACATGATCGCGGGGATCGGTGTGCACTTCTTCGGGCATAGCCACCCGGCGTTCGTCGACGCCGCGCTCGACGCCGCCGTGTCCGACACGCTCATGCAGGGCGCCCTGCAGCAGAACACCGACAGCGCGCAACTGACCGACGCCATCATTTCCTTGGCCAACGCTTCGGGGGCAAAGCTCAACCACTGTTACCTGACCACATCGGGCGCGATGGCGAACGAGAACAGCTTCAAGATGGCGTTCCAGAAGGCGTCGCGCGACGGCAACCCCGCCGACCGGATGCTCGCGTTCCAGGGCACTTTCTGCGGCCGTACGCTCGCGCTGTCGAGCATGTCCGACAAGCCCAACAACCGCGTCGGGCTGCCGCACGCGCTGAAGGTCGACTACATCCCGTTCTACGACGAGGCCGAACCCGAAGGCTCGACGCAGCGCGCCGTCGACCGGCTCAAGGAGTACCTCACGCGTTGGCCGAAGCACTACGCCGGGTTCAAGATGGAACTTGTCCTCGGCGAGGGCGGCTTCTACGCCGGCACGCGCGAGTTCTTCCTGAAGCTGATCGAGGTGTGCAAGGAGCACGGCGTCGCCGTCATCGCCGACGAGATCCAGACCTTCAGCCGGACGTCGCGACCGTTCGCGTTCCAGCACTTCGGTCTTGACGAGCACGTCGACCTGGTCAATGTCGGCAAGGCGACACAGGTCTGCTTCACGCTCTTCACCGACGATTACCAGCCACAACCGGGGCTGATTGCGCAGACCTTCACCGGTGCCAGCAGCTCGATCAAGGCGGCCCAGTTCGTGATCGACACCTTCGCCAACGGCGATCTGTACGGCGAGAACGGCCGGGTGATGCAACTCACCGGCCGCATCCGTGACCGGATTCAGAAGATCGCCGCCGACCACCCGGACCGCGTATGCGGCCCGTACGGCCTGGGCGCGATGATCGCGTTCCAGCCGTTTGACGGCACGATCGACGACGCGAAGGCCGTGTGCACCGACCTGTACGAGCACGGCGTTGTCGCTTTCCTCTGCGGCCGGTCCAAGGCGCGGGTTCGGTTCCTGCCGTCGGTGCCCGCGGTGAGCGACGACCAAGCCGACGAGGCCTGCGACATCCTCGAGGCGTCGCTTGAACGCGTGGCCAACCGTCGCTAAGTCCGGTTGAACGCGAGGCAAACGTGTCCACCCCACTTCCCCCCAAGACGCTGCTCCGCTCGATCGAACCGGGCGATGCGCCGCCGCTGGTCGAGTTGATCCAACTCGCAGGCCCGGGGCTCGCAACGCTGCCGCACGACGTCGCGACCATCGAGGCGATGGTCGAAGAGTCCCACGCCGACCGCCGTCCGACGTTCGTGCTCGAACGCGTCGACACCGGCGATGTCGTCGGGCTCTCGTCGATCATCGCCCATCTGCCCGATGCCGCGCACACCGTGACCTGTGAAGTCCATCGCGAGAACGGCAGGACGAAGCTCCGGCCGCACGACGCGTTCGTCGGCGCCACTGAGTTGTGCACGCTGTTCCTGACGCCTGAGATGCGCGGCGGCGGCAACGGACGGCTGCTCTCGCTGGGCCGCTTCTTCGACATCGCCAACCGGCCGAAGTTGTTCAACGGCACACTGATCGTCGAGCTGCGCGGCGTTCTGGACGAGGAAGGCGTCTCGCCGGTCTGGCGTGCCGTCTGCGAACGCATCTTCAAGATGGACCACCTCACCGCGCACCGCCGGCTGCGCGAAGACCCGGCCTACCTCGGCACGCTGCTGCCCGAAGACGGCTGGCTCGACCTGTCCGCCATTGCGGCGCCATTGTTGGACCTGTTGGGTCGCGTGCACCAAACCACCGAACCGGCGCAGCGCCTCCTCCACGCCGAGGGCTTCGCCGACACGGACTACGTGGACCTCCTCGATGCCGGGCCCGTGATGAGCTGCGCGAAGGACGATGCCCGCATTGTTCACGACAGCCAGGTCGTCCAAGTCCGCACGATCGTCGACACCGACGCGCCACGTGACATGCTGATCGCGACGACCGCCGGCCCACTGCGCTGCTGCCGCGGCGTGCTCGATCCCGAGGGCCGACTCGCCGAGCCCGCCGCCCGCGCGTTGCGTGTCGAGCCCGGCGACAACGTGCGCTACGCCCCGCTCCGGCCGCCTGATTCACCGAACGATTGAGATCCCACCGACAGCCAACCATGAGCGACACCATTACCTCGATCAACCCCGCGACCGGCTCGACGGTCTGGACCGGCCCGGCCGCGACCGCCGCGCAATGCGCCGACGCCGTCGCCCGCGCGAACGCGGCCTTGCCACGCTGGTCAGCAACGCCATTCGAAGACCGCGTTACCGTGCTCCGCCGCTTCGCCGAAGTCGCGACCAGCCAAGCCGATGACGTCGCCCACCGGATCAGCCAGGAAACCGGCAAGACGCTCTGGGAGTCGCGCGGCGAGGCGAAGCTGCTCCCCGCCAAAATCGACGCGACGCTCGCCGCGTGGCAGGACCGCTGCGACACCTCGTCGTTCGGGATGGGCGCGTCGCAAGCCGTAACCCGCTTTGCGCCGCACGGCGTCATGGTCATCCTCGGGCCGTTCAACTTTCCCGCCCACTTGCCGAACGGGCACGCCGTCGCCGCGCTGCTCGCGGGGAACACCGTCGTGTTCAAGCCAAGCGAGAAGACGCCGGGGACCGGCGAGTTGTTCACGGCGCTCTGGCATGAGGCCGGGCTTCCCGCCGACGTAATGCAGTGCGTCCAGGGCGGACGCGACACCGCCAAGGCCCTGATCGACCTGCCCGACATCCACGGCGTGTTGTTCACCGGCAGCTACGCCGCGGGCAAGGCGATCCACGAAGCGCTGGCGTCCCGGCCCGAGGTGATCGTCGCGCTGGAGATGGGCGGCAATAACCCGCTGGTCGTCCACGACCCCGGCCCTTCGGGTACCCCCGCCAACGCCGAAGCGATCGACGCCGCCGCGTACCACGCGGTCGTGTCCGCCTTCGTCACGTCGGGACAACGCTGCACCTGCGCCCGACGGGTCATCGTGACCGACGGGCCCTGGGCCGAGCTGTTCGTCGAGCGCTTTCTGGAAAGGACACGTGCCTTGCGGGTCGGCCTGCCGACCGACGAATCGGAACCCTTTTACGGCCCGGTGATCTCCGCCGAGCAGGGGCAGCGCGTGCAGGAGACGTTTGGCGACCTTGTCGCACGCGGCTGTAAACCACTAGTCGAGCTCGAACAAATCGGCGATAACCCTGCGTTGCTCAAGCCCGGCGTCGTCGACGCCGACGGCATCGACCTGCCCGACGACGAGTGCTTCGGTCCGATCACCACCCTGCACCGTGCCGCCGACCTGGACCACGCGATCACCAAAGCC
>JANQPR010000057.1 GCA_028285385.1 Phycisphaera sp. | reverse complement strand
CAGCAGGAACGCGCACGCCCGCCGAGCATCGGCCCCCGCTTCGACCACCGCGTCGAAGTACCGGCAGTGGCCCGGTTCGGTGAGCAGGATGTCCGCGTCGGTTTCCTTGAGCCCCAGGTCGTCCAGGTACCGGTGCCGCTTGGCCGCGGGGAGTTCCGGCATCTTGGCGCGTTGCTGTTCCAGCCAGTCGGCGTCGACGACGACCTCGACCAGGTCCGGGTCGGGGAAGTAACGGTAGTCGTGGGCGTCTTCCTTCTCCCGCTGCAGCGTGGTGATTTCCTGGTTGTCGTCCCAGCCCCGGGTGGACTTCTCGCCGCCGCCCATGACCCGGCCGTCCTGCAGCCAGGCCTCGACCTGACGGGTGTGTTCGTGCACGATCGCGCCGTGCACCGCGCGGAAGCTGTTGAGATTTTTGACCTCGACGATCGGCGTCTTGAACGTCTCGCCGGACGGCTTCTCGATGACCACGTTGATGTTGGGCTCGAAGCGCATGTGGCCCCGCTGCATGATTCCCTGCGTCACACCCAGGTGCCGGCAGAGGTCGCGGAGCTGCTCGCAGAAGGTGATCGCGTCGTCGGCGCTGGCGAAGTCGGGCGCGGTGACGATCTCCAGCAGCGGCGTGCCGGCCCGGTTGAGGTCGACCAGCGAGCCGTCGCAGTACCCGCCCCCGGGGAGTTCGTGGAGCAGCTTGCCGGCGTCTTCCTCGAGGTGGGCACGGACGATGTGGATACGCTTGGATTCGGCGCCGTCGGTGCCGGGGATATCCGCCGCGCCGTCGTAGCACAGCGGCAGGTCGTACTGGCTGATCTGGTAGTTCTTGGGCAGGTCCGGGTAGTAGTAGCTCTTACGGTCCCACTTGGTCCGCTCGGCGATCGAGCAGTTCAGGGCGAGCCCGACCTTGACCGACATCTCCACCGCGGCCCGGTTCATCACCGGCAGCGTGCCCGGCAGCCCGACCGCGACGGGCGTGAGCAGCGTGTTGGGTTCGGCGTCGAAGTAGTCGGGGTGTGCGACGTTGGGCGCGGCGGTCCACATCTTCGAGCGTGTCGCGAGCTCGACGTGGACCTCGAGCCCGACGATGAGTGTGGTCTTCAGGCCGTGCGGCGCGCCCGGGTCGTGGTCGGCGGTCTGGGGTCCGGGGTGAGGCATGCGCACAGGTTACGGGGAAGTCTGCTTGGGGGGCACGTCCGCGGCTCTGTCGTTGGTACCGAGTCCGAGTCGGGCCTGTAGCTGGTTCAGCAGCCAGTCCTCCGAACGCGGGCGCTTCGCGAAGACATGCCCGTCCGGGAGCACGAGCTTGGGCAGGGCGTTGTCGACCGGCGGATCGGTGGCGCGGCCGATCTCGAAGTTGAGCGCGACGCCGGCAGAGACGATCTCGTTTACACCTTCGCCGCCGAGCGCCGCGACGAATGCTTCTTCGCCGACGAGGGAGACGGCGAAGGCGCGTGCGTCGGCGGGGTCACGCGGGGTTGAACCCGTGAAGCCGAAGAGATAGCCGTGCATCTCGGCGAACCGCTCCGGCTCAGCGAGCCAGACGGCCAGTGCCATCCGCGCGATCCGGCAGGCGTCGCGGTGCACCGGCGGGGTGAACGGCACGTGCGGGTTGCAGAACCGGTTGATCGGCGCGGGCACGGCGACCAGCCGAAGCTGATCGGGGAAGCGCTGCCGGGCGGTGGCCAGGTACCGGTACAACGTCCGGCAATGCCCGCAGGTGTAGTCGGAGAAGACGAGCAACTCGTGCGGCGCGTCGGCCGGGCCGAGCCTGGGGAAGGGCGTGGTGTCGTGCCCGTAAGTTGGAGGTTCGATTGGTTCGACCGCTGCGTCGGCGGAGGCGGTAGCCGGCACGGCTTCCGCCGCGACCTCCCCGCCGTCCCGCGCGTCTAGGACGGCTTCGGCATCGACCGGGAACGCAACCTGCCCCGCGATCAACAACGCGACCGCGACCGCGGGTAAGCCAAGCGCCGACCACGCGGCGCGCTGGCCGTGCCAAAGTGTTGCCGCGACGGCCACCGCCGCGCAGCCGTGCGCGGCCAGGCAGTACGGGCACCACTGCCGGACGAGCAAGGCCTGCACCAACACGAACCAGGCCGCCGCGCCCGCGGCAAGCATTGTCAATGGCAGCAACACCTCGCGGAAACCCCGCCACCACGCCGCCGCCGCGATGCCGACCCACGTCAAGAGCCCCAGCAGCGCGACCGAGACGTGCGGGCTCACCCAATAAGCCCAACGCCCGGCCAGCAAGGCCTCACAGCCCGACCCGCTGCCGCACCCGGGCAGGGGGTCGGCACGGTTCGCCTGCACGACGAGCAGCGCCGTGAGCGCGACGCCGATCACGGCGACGACGCGGACGCCCCAGAGCGCGGCGTCTGGCAGGTGCGGTGCGCCGGCCGATGAGTTGTCTACGGCGTCCGCCTTCGGCATGCGGCGATCATATCGGTGGCGCGGTGTGCTCGGCCGCGGCTCGTGTCACACCCACAGCGACACCGGTTCGAAGCGGTCGCCGTCGAACAGCCCGTGGTCCGACAGCTTCAGCGACGGGATTACCAGCAACGCCATGAAGCCGAGCGTCATGAACGGCGCGCGGAGCGTCGTGCCCATCGCCTTGGCGGCAGCGTCCAGGCGCTCGTAGTGTGCGGCGACCTCGGCGATCGGGCGGTCCGACATCAGGCCGGCCACGGGTAACGGCAGCACATCCGTCGCGTTGGTCCGTGGGTCGTGTACCGCCAGGCCGCCTCGTGCCTCGATCACGGCGTTGATCGCGGCTACCAGCGACGCGTCGTCTCCCCCCACGGCCAACAGGTTGTGTGAGTCGTGCGCGACCGAACCGGCGATCGCGCCGCGCCGCAGCCCGAAGCCGCGGACCAACGCGACCGCCGGCGGCGCCTCCGCGTGGTACCGGTTCACGACCACAAGCTTCAGCATGTCGCGCGTCACGTCGCTCACTACAGAACTGTTCCGTGCGGCCGGCGTGTGCTGCTCTTCCTCGGTCACGAGTTGTCCGTCCCGGGCAACGATGACGCGCGCGAGGCGATGCGGGTCGGGGCAGTCGACACGCAGTTGGTCAGCATGTATGGGTCGCGCGACGAAGCGGTTGATCGGAGTTAAATCGGGCAGTTGGATGTGAGTCTTGCCGCCTCCCGCGACGACGTGTCCATCGATCCAGGTGCGCCGGACCCCGAACGACACAAGGTCTTCGACTTCGACGAAGTCGGCCGGGTCGCCGATGTGCAGCCGGCCGACGTCTAGGCCATAGTGCTCTACAGGGACCCGGCACGCCGCGTTCAGCACGTTGAAGACGTCGGCCCCGCGTCGCACGGCCTCGGCACACAACGCGTTGATGTGGCCGAACACGAGCGCGTCGGGATGCTTGTCGTCGGAGCAGAGCATCACCCGCCCCGGGAACCGGTCGATCAGCGGAAACAGCGCGTCAAAGTTTCGGGCCGCCGAGCCCTCGCGGATCAGGATCCGGACGGCGTCGCTGGCGTCGAGTTTGTCGAGCGCTTCCTCGAGCGTGAAGCACTCGTGGTCCGTCGTGATGCCCGCCGCGAAGTAGCGTCGGGCATCGTCGCCGCGCAGCCCCGGGGCGTGGCCGTCGACGGGCTTGTCGCGTCGTTGTGCCGCGGCGATCATCGCCAACAAGCCCGGGTCGCCGGCGAGGACGCCCGGGTAGTTCATTACCTCGGCCAGGTAACCGATGCGCGGGTCGTCGAGCAGGGCGGTGACCTCGTCGACGCCGAGCGCGGCGCCGGCGGTCTCGAACGCCGTGGCGGGCACGCACGACGGCGCGCCGAAGCAGAACTTGAATGGAACGGCTGCGGCGTCTTCGAGCATGAAGCGCACGCCCTTGTCGCCGAGCACGTTGGCGATCTCATGCGGGTCGGAGACGGTCGCGACCGTGCCGTGCACCACGGCGGCGGCGGCGAAGCGGGAGGGCGTGAGCATCGAGCTCTCGACGTGGACGTGCGCGTCGACAAAACCGGGCAGCAGGAACGGCGCGTCGGCGTCGAGCGAGGCGTCGGGCGAGGTGATGTCGGCGATTCGGCCGTGCTCAAGGCAGAGTTCCGCGGGCCGGATCGCCTTGGCGTCGAGGTCGACGAACTGCCCGGCGACGCGGGTGATGCCGTTGATTCTCTGGTTGTGTGGGGCTTGGTCGGCGAGGGGCACGCCGGAGTGTACCGACGCGTTACGGGAAAGCCCCGGCGGAAAAACGCTTGACATGCGATTGACTGTCTCGTAAAACTTAACCAAGTGGTAAATAAAAAAACATCCCGACGCGGAACCGAGGGATCCCGATCCAGGCCGACCGCGAAAGGCAAGGCCGCGCCGAAGCGCAAGGCGACGCGGTCCCCGGGCGGCACCGGCGCGTCGAACCCTTCGGCGTCGCGCCGCTCAACGACGGATCATGCCCGGCTCGATCGCACGTTCGCCGCTCTCGCCGACCCGACCCGCCGCGCGATCCTGCAACGCCTCGCCGAGGACGACGGCCTGCCCGCCGGTCGCCTCGCCGAGCCGTTTCGCATGAGTTGGCCGGCGGTCAGCAAGCACCTGCGCGTGCTCGAGAACGCCGGGCTCTTGCGACAGGAGAAGGACGGCCGGGTCCGCCGGTGTCACTTGGAGCCGACGCCGCTCAAAGAAGCGTCGGAATGGGTCGCGTTCTACAAGCAGTTCTGGACGGAGCAGCTCGACTCGCTCGCGTCGTTCCTGGAAGGGCAGGGCTGAGCGTTGCACAGCGACCCGAAACTCGTCGCGCGCATCGAGTCGATCGCCGAAGCGATGAAGCTGCAACGCAAGGCGATGTTCGGCGGGTACTGCTGGTTCCGCCGGGGGCACATCGCGTGTGGCGTCTGGCACGAGAGCCTGATCGTCCGCCTCGGTGAAGAGGCGGCGCTCGCGGCGATGGACCGTGAGCACACCCGCCCGATGGACTTCACTGGCCGACCGATGAAGGCGTGGGTCACGGTCGATCCGCCGGGTTTCCGTACAGGGCCGCAGCTGCAGGACTGGATCGATCAAGGCGTCGCGTTCGCCGACACACTGCCCGCCAAGTCGAAGCGCAAGCCCGTGTCCCGCCGCACAACATCCAAGCGTTGAGTTTCTTCCGTCGTCCGCACACCCCTGTCGCACGAGGTGAGTCCATGCCGTCTGCCGTGAACACCGAAGAGGTCCGTGTCTGTAAGTTCCTGCGTGCCCCGCGTGAGGCGGTGTACGAAGCCTGGCTCGACCCGGAGGTCCGCAGGAAGTGGTGGGCGGCCGACCTGAGCATGCGCTGCACGAGTTGCGACATCGACGCGACCGTCGGCGGTTCGTACCGCGTCGCGATGAGCAACCCCAAGCACGGCCCCGACGCGCCGAGCGAGCCCGCGGAGTACGTCGTCGGCGGCCGGTTCACCGAGCTGAGTCCGCACGGCCGCATGGCGTTTACGTGGGCGTGGGAAGACGGCCCCGGCGCCGGGTTCGACTCCACGGTCACGCTCGATTTCTTCGAGGCAACTGACGAAGAAGGTCAACCGGCGACCGAGCTGGTGTTGACGCACACCGGCCTGCCCTCGCCGTTCATGCGCTCCGAGCACTGCGCCGGCTGGATCGGCTGCCTGCGGACTCTCGGCTACCACTTCCACGACACCTGGCCCGCGGGCCACGCGCCGGCGGCGGTCTGACGACCTGCGATCCACTGGCGTTGAGTTTCTTGGTTCCATTGCATCGCCGACAGGAGTAATCCCGTGCCCGACATGAACCCCAACGATTCGATCCGTCTCAACAAGCTCGTCCGCGCTTCGCGGGAGCGGGTGTTCGAGGCGCTGACCGTCGCCGAGCAGGCGAAGCAGTGGTGGGGCCCGTACCCCGCGTGCTCCTACTCGGACGTTCAGCTCGACGCGCGGGTCGGCGGCGAGTTGCGGGTCACCATGCACCTCAACGGCGGCGACCACGACGGCGAGGAGTGGGTCGGCGTGGGCAGGTTCACCCATGTCGAGCCGCCCCGCAAGCTCAGCTACACCTGGACGTGGGAGAACGACCCGGGTTTCGGCGGCGACTCGCTGGTGACTTTCGAGCTGTTTGACGCCGACAACCCGTACGACCCCGACCAGCCCGCGACCGAGGTCGTCCTTACGCACGAACGCATCGGCAGCGCCCACGTCCGCAGCGAGTTTGGCGGCGGTTGGCAGCAGACGCTGCGCGGCCTGGGCTACTTCGTCCGCGGCATCGACCCCCGCGAAGCGTTGGTGCCGTCGGGCAGCGGCGCCGCGTAGCGCACCACTTCTTGTAACCGTTTCACTTCTTCACCAGGAGGCTTTCATGCACGCACGGGATTACCCACGTTGGATTACGGCCGGCACGCTCTCGGCCGCGTTGGCGTTCACCGGGTTCCTCGCGCTGGCCGAGAACCAGGCGGCGCACGCCGACCACGAGCACCATACGGACGGGCACGACATGATGCCCGCCCCGCCGGCGCACCCGCTCTTCGATAAGTTCAAGGCGTTGGAAGGGCGGTGGGAGGGGACGTTCACGCCACCCGGCGCCGAGCCGCAGCCCGCGGCGTTCGAGTACCGCCTCACCGCCGGCGGCGGCGCGCTGCTCGAGACCATCTTTCCCGGCACGCCCATGGAGATGATCAGCGTCTACTTCGTTGACGGCGACACGCTGAAGATGACGCACTACTGCATCGCGCAGAACCAGCCCACGCTCGCCGCTCGGCCAGGCCCGGAGGACAACGTCGTCGAGCTGCGCTTCCAGTCGGCGACCAACATGCCCGACCCCAACGCGATGCACATGCGCCACACCACGTTCACCTTCCTCGGCCCCAGCCATATCCGCATCCAGGGCGAGGGCTGGGTCAACAACGCGCCGGACCCCGGCCACTGCCCCGTGATCGAGTTGCGCCGCGTGGCCGAGTGACCGCTTGACCGCATACGACTCCCTTCGTCAGCTTTTCTTTCCCAGGAGCACCGCATGACAACGCATCACGCATTGCTGGACCAAACGCTCGCCGTCGGCAAACAGATCGCCGAGTTGTGTCGCCAAGGCAAGAACCTCGAGGCCATTGACACCCTCTACGCCGACGATGTCGTCAGCGTCGAGGTCTGCGGCTCGCCGGAGATGGACGCCCGCATGCAGGGCAAGGACGCGGTCAAGGGCAAAAACCGGTGGTGGTACGAGAACCACGAGGTCCACGGCGGCGACGTGCAGGGCCCGTTCCCCCACGGCGACCAGTTCATCATCGTGTTCAGCTACGACATCACACCCCAATGCGGCCCGATGAACGGCCAACGGATGACCATGAACGAGTGCGGCCTCTACACCGTCCGCGACGGCAAGGTCGCCGAGGAGCGGTTCTTCTACGACATGCCCAGCGGTTGAGGTGCCGCCCCTTCCGCACGTTCCCCGGTTGCGGCCGGGGTTTTCTTTTGCGGGACAATCCTTACAAAATGCAAACAGAATGTTGGTATGCTTTCACCCTCATCACCCCCCCCTCGTAGGAGACTCGTATGAGTTCGGAACTAGCCCCCGTCTTGGAAGTCGGTCACAAACTCATGGAGCTCTGTGGGCAGGGCCAGTACCGCGAGGCGATCGAGCAGCTCTACGCCGACGACGCCAAACACGTCGAGGCGTGCGGCATGGGCCCGGACATGCCGCAGGTCACCCAGGGCAAGGACGCGCTGCTGCAGATGTCGGACTGGTGGATCGAGAACCACGAGGTGCACGGCGGCGATCTCAAGGGGCCTTACCCGCATAGCTCCGGCCGGTTCGCGGTCTGGATGTCCATCGACGTCACGCCCAAGGTTGGCCCTATGGCGGGAAAGCGCCACGAGATGCACGAGGTCTGTCTCTACACCGTAAACGACCGCAAGATCAGTCAGGTCGAGTTCTTCTGGGACCCGACGGGGTACGGGGAGTGAACCAGACCATCAACCATTTCACCACGCACGGGGACACGACATGACGCGTTACATCGACGGGTTCATCTTGCCGCTGGACCGAAACCAGGTCGACGCCTATCGCGAGCACGCCGAGGCCGCGTCGCGCATCTGGAAAGAACACGGAGCCCTTGAATACTGCGAGTGCGTCGGCGACGACCTGACGCCCACCGACGAGACGGACAACTTCCCGCGCATGGCCGGGGCGAGTGACGGCGAGACCGTCGTGTTCGCGTGGGCGGCGTTCGAGTCCAGAGCGGCCCGTGATGCGGCGAACGAGAAGATCATGGCCGACCCCCGCTTGGCAGAAATGATGGAGAAGAGCACCGGGCTGTTCGACTGCAGGCGGATGGCCTACGGCGGGTTCCGCGTATTGGTCCGCGCCTGAGCCCGGACCGTCGCGTTGTGTTGGTAATGGTGGGGTGCTGCCGCGTCTTTGGAGATCCTGTCTTCTGTCTGGTGTTCTGCTGCTTCGGGGTGTCGGGGCGAAGCCCTGACCGCCCGCCGCGTAGGCGCTGAGCCCCATCACCTCGCCTGCTCGAAATCTATACCCGTGCCTTCAGCGCGTACACCGCCTCGATCACGGCTTGCACATCGCCGGGCGGGTCGTCCGATGCCAAGACCCGGTCGATCAGTTGGATCGCGTCCAGCCGGGTTTCGCCAAGCTGCAGCAACACCTCCAGCGCGTCCCGCGCCAGCGTTCCACCGCCGCCGGAAGCAGCCGCGGTGGAGCCGGCTCCGGCTTCGTCCCGCTCGGCTCCTTTCCCCCTCGGCCCCTCGGCTCCTCCCTCACCGTATGCCGCGGCGCTCACAAACGCGTCGACCTTGTCCTTCAGGGTCACCACGATCGTCTCGGCCAGCTTCTTGCCCACCTCGGGCATCGTCTGCACCAGCTTCAGGTCACGGTCGGCGATCGCCGCGGCGAGCGTGCCCGGGTCCAGCACCAGCGCCCGCAACGCCCGCCGATGCCCGATGCCCTTGACCGTCACGAACAACTCGAAGAATAACTGGTCCGCCCGGCTGGGGAAGCCCGCGAGCCGGGGGAAGATCGTCGCCCCTTGGGCCGTGGCCTCGAAGAAGCAGAGGGTGTGCAGCGTGACCGTCTGCCCGTCGCGCGGCGCGAGCCGGGTCGCCGCGTACGCCGGCAGAAGCACCTCGTAGACCAACCCCGCGCCGGCGTCACCGCCGGGGGCGACGAACGCGATGGACTTGGCCGGGTCGGTGTCGACGAGCGTGCCGGTGAGCCGGGCGATCATGGCCGGAGTGTACCGCCCGGGCTCCGCTACATTGCCGCCATGGACACCCCGCTCAAGTACGGCTGCAACCCGAACCAGGCCCACGCGCTGCTGCGTCAACCCGACCCGGCGCCGCTCTCCGTCGTCAACGGCGCGCCGAGTTACATCAACCTGCTCGACGGCCTGCGCGGCTGGCAACTCGTGCGCGACCTCAAGGCAGCAACCGGCAAGGCGTCGGCCGCCTCGTTCAAGCACGTCAGCCCCGCCGGCGCCGCGGTCGCGGGGGAGCTCAGCGACAACTTCAAAACCGCGTTCTTCTACGCCGACCCGGCTGTAGGTTGGTCGCCCGTTGCGGCCGCGTACGCGAAAGCCCGCAGCTCCGACCGCGTTGCCTCCTTCGGCGACTTCATCACCGTGTCCGAGCCGGTCGACGCCGCGCTCGCCGCCGTGATCAAGCCCGAAGTCTCGGACGGCATCATCGCGCCCGGCTACGACGCCGACGCGCTCGACGTGCTCAAAGCCAAGAAGGGTGGCAAGTACGTCATGCTGCAGATCGACCCGGCCTACACCCCGCCGGCCGTCGATTCGCGGACCGACTTCGGCCTCACGCTCGAGCAGTCGCACAACGACGCCGCCATCACGGCAAACACGTTCGAGACCATTGTCACGAAGAACACGACCATCCCCGCCGGCGTGATGGAGACGCTGATCGTCGCGACAATCACGCTCAAGCACACGCAGAGCAACTCGATCAGCGTCGGGTTCGACGGCCAGGCCGTGGGCGTCGGCGCCGGTCAGCAGAGCCGGATCGCCTGCACCCGCATCGCCTGCGACAAGGCCGACCGTTGGCTGCTTAAGACGCACCCCAAAACGCTTGCGCTTCGTTTCACCAACGGCCTCGCCAAGGCCGAGCGCGTCAACGCGCAGGACAGCTTCGTCCGCTTTCACGAGCTCAACGCCGGCGAGCGAGACGAACTCCGCAAAGCGCTCACGCACGACGCCGACCCGATCACCCCGGAAGAACGGGCTGATTGGCTGGCACAACTCGAGGGCGTCGTGCTCTCGAGCGACGCGTTCATCCCGTTCCGTGACAACCTCGACCGCGCCGCGGCGTCCGGCGTCTCCGTCGTCGCCCAGGCCGGTGGCTCGGCCCGCGATGAGCATGTGGTCGAAGCGGCGGACCAGCACGGCATGGCGATGGCGATGACGGGCCTGCGGCTGTTCCTGCATTGATGCGCTTCACTCCCCTCCCTCCGGTAGGGGCGGGGGAGGGTGCCGGGGGTTGCTCTCGAGCGATACGCGACCCGGTGAGTTCCGGGAGGCCTCACCCCAGGCTTAGCGCCAACGCCAACGCCCCGGCGCTCACGACCGTGCTCACGACGATCGTCGCCGCCGCCAACCCCTGATCCCCGCGCAGCTGTCCGGCCAAGACGTACGACGCCACCGCCGTCGGCGCCGAGCCCAATACCACGACCGCTCGAAGGTCCGGCCCGGTCACGCCCCACATTGTCGCCAGCCACCACGTCAACGCCGGCAGCGCCGCGCACTTGGCCGTCGTTGACAACAACGCCAATCCCACGTGGTCACGCACGCGAAACGCCACCATCGCGCCGCCCAATGACAGCAAAGCCAGCGGCGCCGCGGTCTGCCCCAGCAGCTCAAGCGTGCGTTGCGTCGAACGCAGCAGCAACCCGAGCGTCTGTTCGAGCGGATCGGAAGCGTCACCCGCCATTGGCACGCGGAACCCGGCAAACTGCAACGCCAAACCCGCGACACACGCCAGGATGAACGGGTTGGTCGCCATCGTCCGGCCCATCCGCCCGAGCAGCTTCGCGTCGAGCGTCTCGTGTGCGGCCACCAACGCCGCGACGCCAAGCACGTTGTAGAGCACGATCGTCGGGCCCATCACCAGCAGCGTGTTCGTGATCGTCGCGTCGTCGGTCGGGTCGGCGAGGATCACCACCGGCAAGGCGACGAACGCCAGGTTCCCCCGCAGCGCCGCCTGCACCAGCACCCCCTCGAGCGCATCCGCCACCCGTGCCAACCGGCAGACTACGAACATCAACAGCGCCACTACCGTCGTCGCGGTCGCGAACGCCCCGAGCATCGGCCACGCCGCGCCGCCCACCTGTTCCGCCGCCGCCAGCTTCACCAGCAACAGCGCCGGCAGCGCGACCCAGTACACGAACCGGTCCAACGTTTTCCGGAACTCCTCGCCGTAGAAGCCGAAACGACGCAGCAACACGCCCGCGACCACGAGCAGTACGATCGGCAGCAACGGCTCGAAGACGTCCCACATGCCGCGGCACGATAGCGACTGAGCCAGGCACCGCCGAGCCCACTATCGCCGAGCTGGTGGCGCTCAGCCCGCTGGATTTTGGTCCGGCCGCGGTCGGCCGCCGCGCAGCGTCAAATCCCCAAACCCCGTGCCCAACGCGTACAGCAGGCGCTTCGGCCAATCGTCCCGGAACCGCTCGACCACCCACTCCGCCAGACCCGGGCGGTCCGCACGCACCCACACCGGCAGGTCCTCGTCGATCACCTGGCACAGGTCCCGCGTGTCCACCCGCCGGTACAACGCCGACGGCGTCTGCTCGACCGGCGGCGGCGGTTGCAGCTCACCCGGGCCCAACTCACCGGCCGTCGGGATGTCGTACCCGTACGTCGTGAACGCCGGCCACAACCCCGCGTCGTTCATCATCTGCAGGTGCTCGGCCCGGAAGTACGGGCGCTTGTCCGACCGCGGGTCGAACAGGTGCTCGTCGCCCGCCGGCGTCAACGACTTGAATCCGATGCGTTCCCAGATCGCGTCGGCGTCGGCGTCGCTGACCTTGAAATCGTCGTCGAGCGCGAGTCGCTGGATCGTTCCGCGCGGCTTGGTGATCAGGTCTTCGTATCGCACGACGCGGTACGCGTCCGGGCAGGTCAGCGCCGCCTCGACGTAGCCCGACAACTCGCGGGTCGCCATGCGGAACCAGTCCGGGTCGTGCAGCGCGTGCTCCAGCGGGCGCACCGTCTTGGCCGCGTTGCTGGCCAGCACCGAGACGGGGTTCCGCACCGCCAGGTAAACGCGCCTGTAGCCAAAGTGCCTGAAGAACTGCACCGCCGGCTCGCACCACCTGCTGTGCGCTCCGAAGTTGTCCCCGAGGAAGCCCGAGTAAGGCAGGTAGTTGATAAACATCGACCCGTCGACGCCCGTGTCGTCCTTGGCCAACGTGATGCGGATCGAGCAGCTGCCGAGGTTGCCCGGCGCGATGACGAACTCGTCCGCCTCGTGCCCGGTCGACAACGCCGCGTCCGCCAACAACGCTTCGATGGCCCGGTACATGAACCGGCCGTGGTGTCGGCCGAGCGCCGCGGCCTCCTCGGCGGCGCGGTCGACCTCCCGCGGCGGCCGGAGCAGGTCGATCTGCTCGATCGTCCGCTGCAGCACCACGTTCCCGCAGCCCGGATACCCCGTGACCGCCCACCGACCGCGATCGGGGAAGCCGGTGAGCCCGACGAGGAACGCGGGGTGCCGCAACGCGACGTCTTCGGGCAGTTCGGACGCGAGCGCGATGAACCGGTCGACGTACTCCGGGCTGGGCGTGTCGTCGCGCGCGAAATCATCGAGCGGGATCACGCCACGCGGCGCGGGCAAGCCGTCGTCGCCGATCGCTTCGTCGGGTTCCGTTTCCCCCGCGTCCGTGAAACCGGCGCGCTCCAGGATCGGCCGGTGGATCTCGATCTCGTGCGGCGTCCCGACGCAGCGCCACCGGTCCCCCGCCTTGGAGCGGAAGTCGGCCGTGGTTTCACGTTTGAGCCGGGGCAGGCGGAGCATCGGTTCGGTGTCCTGTGGACGCCAACGGACCCGTGCGCTTACGAGACCAAGTCCGGTGTGCAGGGTACGCCCTCCGTGAACGCGTCGCCCAAGCTCCGCAACACCCGCCGGAACGCGGGTTGACCCATCGCCTCTGCCGCCCGGTCCGCCAACGCCGAGTCGGTCGCGCGGACTTCGGCGTGTAGTTCCGGGAGCGGCAGCTGACGCAGCTTCGTCGGGTCAAGCCTGCCGTAAAGCGTGGACGGGGTCTTCGCTTCTTCGCCGCGCGCGTCGGCGTGCTGCGGGTCGAGTCCGCCATCGGGCAGCTCGTCGGGCTTCGGCAAACGGTACCGGAACCGGTCGAACCAGAACGACAACCCCGCTTCGCGCATCAGGCCTAGGTGTTCCCGCCGGAAGTGTCGACGCTTGTCCGCCAGCGGGTCGACGAGATGCTCCGCGCCGGCTGCGGTCACCGGCTTGAGTCCGACGCGGCCCCACACCGCCTCGGCCTGTGCATCGGACAGCTCCCCGCCGGCGTGTTGCGCGAACGCGCGGATCGACGACACCGGGTGTTTGAGCACGTCCTCAAACCGGACCATCCGGAAGTGGTCGCGGTGCTTATCGACCGCCGCGAGGTAAGAGGCAGACTCAGCGGCCGTCTGGAGAAACCACTCGCGGTTGTGCAGCACGCGTTCGAGGGGACGGACGGTCTTGGCCGCGTTGCTCGCCAATCCAGCGAGCGGGTCGCGCACCACGCAGTAGACCCGGCGGTACCCATGATGTTCAAAGAACCGTGCCGCGCGATCGTTCCACACCGTGTGGGCGCCGAAGTCGCCGCCGAGGAAGCCAGCGTAGGGCAAACCGCCGAGCACCAACGTCTGCCCGTCGCCGAATCGGGCCCGGGCCGTGGCATCGGCGAGGTGCCCCGGCGCGATCACGTAGTCACGCAGCGTCGTCCCGCGCCGCTCGGCGACCGCCTCAAACAGCGCGACACAACCCGCACGCAGCACGTGGCCGTGGTGGTCGGCCTCGGCGCGGAGGCGCCCGATCCAGGCCGGTCGTTGGCGTTGGGCGTCGTCGCCGAACAGCTCACGGTCGACCTCGCGCAGCAGCGCCTGCAGCATCATGTTGCCGTGCCCGGTGTAGCCGGTCACGGCGAAACGATTCGTGTCCGGCAGCCCCGTCCAGCCCGCCCGCGCGACCGGGTGCAGCAGGTCGTGGTCGGCCGGCAGGGCCGCGCCAAGGTCAACGAGCGCGTGCCGGAACACGGCGGGCGGCGTGCCTTCGGGTGTGGCGAGCATCGTGCCGAGGGTCCGCGCCGACTTTCGCGCCTCCGCTTGGTCGGCCTCGGCGTCGAACAGTCCGAATCCGGCGGCGCTCAGTCTTTCCGCCAACGCGATGCGGTCGCCCGGGTCGCCCAGCAACCGCAGCCGGTCTCCGCTAGGTCTGCAGAGACGTGTCTCGTCGGGGCGTGGCTCGCCCTGCGTCGGCGGTGTCGGCCTCGCGGGCCGCGGCGGCATCGGGGGCGTCTCGGACGTCACGACCCACCATGATCGATCCCACTTGACGCGGGGTCAAAACGACGGTTCTTTCAAGCCCGTTTCCCCAACGTGACGCGGTCCAGCACCTCGAGGTAGCGCGCGCCAATCGCTTCGGGCGCAAACCGGTCCCGGGCTTGCGCCCGGCCCAGCCGTGACAGCTCAAGGGACATCGCATCGCTCGTAAGCACCGCATCCAACGCGAGCGTCAACGCGTTCTGGTCGTTTACGTCGATCTTGACGATCGCGTTTCCGCCGACTTCATCGAGCGCGCCGCCGCGGGTCGCCACGACGGGCACGCCGTAGCGCATCGCCTCCACGGCCGGGAGCCCGAAACCTTCGTACCGGCTCGGCATGACCAGCACGGCCGCCCGGCGGTACAGCGCGTGGAGTTGTAAGTCGCTGACTTCGCCGGTGAACAGCACACGGTCGCCGAGGGCGTGCGCCGTGGCGCGGTCGCGCGGTTCACGGTAGCGCGGGTCGTTCGGCCCGACCAGAACCAGACGGGCCGCGTCGATGCGCGGGTGTCGTCGCTCGGTTTGCAAGAGTTCCGAAAACGCGTCGATGAGCAGCGGCACGTTCTTGTAGGGGTCGAAGCGCCCGACGCAGAGCGCGAGCACGTCGCTGGCCTTGATGCCGAGCGCGGAGAGCGATGCCTCGACGCCGGCGGGTTGGCTCGCATCCTCGGGCGGCGTCGGCACGGCGTTGGGGACGACGTGGAGTTTGGTCCGGGCTATGCCGAGCCGGTCTGCGATGTCGTTCGCAGAGCACTCGCTCACCGTGATCACGCCGTCGGCCCGCCGGGCCTGCAGCGTCATCCACGCCTTCCACGCGGGCAGCAGGCGTTGCTTCTTCGACTTCTGGAGGCCGTCCCGACAGACCAGCGGGATCAGGTCGTGGATCGTGATCAACCGCGCCGGTCCGCCGGACAACGGGCCGTAAGCGTCGGGGCAATGCACGGCTTCCGGGCGGTGATGCTTCAAGCGCCTTGGCCAACGGAAGGCCTCGCGCGGGTCGCGCGGCGCGTGGGTGTCCACGATGGCATCAAACGGCCCGTGCGCCGCGAGGGTTTCCGGCAACGCGTTGTCGTGTGGCACCAGCACCCGGACGCGTCGCCCCGGGTCGGCTTGCCGGATCGCGTCGAGGAGGTTCAGTGTGTACCGCGGGATGCCGCTGCGGGGTTGCCGGAGGTAACGGGCGTCGAGCAGCAGCATGCGCGGCGATGGTACCCGGCGGTATGCTCTCGCGATGGCCAGCGAAGGGGCGGATCCACAACCTCACCCACGACCCACCGGTGCCGGCAAAGGCGGCCGGCTGCTGCTCGACGTCACCCGCACCGCGTTGCACGGCGGGACCACGGGCATGCAACGCGTCGTGCGCCAGCTCGCGCGGCACGCCCCGGCCGTCGCGCGCGACCTCGGCGTGCCGATGGAGGTGGTCGCGTGGACAGGCCGTCGGTACGTGAGCATCGACCCACGGCTGCCGCGCGAAGCCCGGCGGTGGGTCCGGCTGCTGCAGGCGGCGCAGCACCGCCGACGGCTACGCGACAGCGGAGGCGATGTCGCGGTCGCGACCGAGCCGATCGCCGGCGAAGTCGCCGAGTGGATGCCGACGTGGATGGAACGCACGATCGGGTTGGCCCTCTTGGGACGGCCAACGGCGACGCCTACGCCGAGCGACGTGCTGTTGCTCGCCGACGCGCCGTGGAACTCCTGCAGTTTGCTGGACCACGCGCAGGCGTGCGGCGCGACGGTCGGGTTGTTGCTGCACGACCTGGTGCCCCTGCAGGCGCCGGAGACGTGTGAAGCCGGGGTGCCGGGGCGGTTCCGTCGGTGGATCGACCGCGCGTTGCCGACGGTGGACTTCGTGCTGACCGTGTCGGAGGCGACGCGTCGCGCGGTCGAGCAGCACGCGGCAGAGTTGGAGTTGCCGGCCGTGCCGATGGCGTCGTTCCGCCCCGGCGCGGATTTGAGCCGGGGCACGCTGACGCCGGACGCGCCGGTGGATGTGGCGTCGTTGCGAGAGACACTGCCGCCTTGTTTTGTCGGCGAGCCGACGGCGGT
>JANQPR010000038.1 GCA_028285385.1 Phycisphaera sp. | reverse complement strand
GGGAAGCGCTCGCGGCGTCGGCCGCACACGGCCGCGAGCTTCTCAGTGTTCTCGAGCGCAACGACCGCGGTGTCGATCCAGCCGTCGACCACCTCACAGTCGCCGTCAACGAACATCACGAACCGCAGGTCGGGGTCGGTGTGCTTCAGCCGCTCGTACCCGGCGTTTCGGGCGCGGGCGGCGGTGAAGGGCTTTGCCGTGTCCAACTCGACGACGTCGACGCCGAGGGAGCGTGCCAGCTCGACGCTGCCGTCGGTCGAGCCGGAGTCGACGTAGACCGCCGCGGCGGCACGTCCTACGACGGACTCCAGGCACCGCCGCAACCGCTCGCCCTCGTTGCGCCCGATGGCGACCAGGCCGACTTCGGCGTTCGCGTTCTGGGGGTCGGCATCGGCCGTCACGCCGGGCAGGCTCCTGATCGTCGGGCGGAGTTCAAGCGGGGTCCGGGTTCGGGGCAAGTCGCGGGAACCGAACCGGCTCAGGCCGCGCCGGAAGCGGCTCCGCCCCGGGTCGGATCGGCCGACGCGTCGCCGAAGTTCGGTGCGCCCATCGTTTCCGGACGTTGTTCCACCGCTTCGGGTTCGTCGGAACCCGCGGCCTTCGCCGGTTTGATCACCGCCGGCACCCCGACCGCGATAGCCCCGGCGGGCACATCCTTCACGACGACGGCGTTCGCCCCGATCTGCGCGTCGTCCCCGATCGTCACCCCGCCCAGCAGCTTCGCCCCGGCACCGACGTTGACCCGGTCGCCCAGCCGCGGCGCGTCGAACGGCCGGTCGAGCGTCTTGTTGCCCAGCGTGCACTCCTGCCGGATGAAGCAGTCGTCCCCGATCACGCAGTACCCGTGCACCAAGATCGCGCTCTGGTGCTCGACCGTCAGCCGTCGGCCGACTTTCGCCTCGTAAGGAAGCTCGATCCCGTACCGGTTCCGCACGCGCCGATACGCCCAGCGGTACAGCACCGAGAACGGGGCCCGCAGCAGCTTCGAGCGGATCGACATCCGCCACACGCCGAAGCGGTAGACCGCCACCGCGCGGAAGCCCGGCCGGGCCCAATCGCGCCCGTGAACGGCGTAGTCCTCCTTCAGCAACGCCCACAAGCCGAGGCCGTCAGCCCCACGCCCGGTCGTCGCGTGCTCGTGCAACGGCGGCGGGTTGGCCTTCGCGAGTTGTGCCTTGGTTGCGTCCAACGCTCGTCCGACTCGTTCGTCCCGATAACCGAACCCGGAAGCACAACCCCCGGAAGGTCCCCGGACGTTGAAGCCCCCGGCCGCCCGACCGATAGTACCCCCATCGGCCCGATCCCCCCGGCCCCTTGCCCCACCGACCGCCAACCCCGCGACCGCCGCGCCGGCTGCGCGTTCCCATGAAACTCCTCGTCGTCCTTGTCAACTACCACGGCTACGCCCTCACCGCCGACTGCCTCGACTCGGTCGCCGCGATCATCGACGAAGTCCCCGGCACCCGCGTCGGCCTATGCGACAACGGCTCGGGCCGCGGCGAAGCCGGCCGCCTCGCGGCGTTCATCCAACAGCGCGGCTACGAACGCTGGTGCACCCTCACCGCCATCGACCCCAACCTCGGGTTCACCGGCGGCAACAACGCCGTCATCCGCCCCGCGCTGCAGTCCGCAGACCCGCCCGACTACGTCCTGCTCCTGAACAACGACACGCTCGTCTACCCCGGCGCGTTCAAGACGCTCGTCGACTTCATGGACCGGACCCCGCACGTCGGCTGCGCCGGCTCCCGCCTCGAAGACCGCCCCACCCGTGACGGCGACGGCAACGACGTCGCGGGTGCACCGCAAGTCTCCGCCTTCCGCTTCTTCGACCTCGTCAACGAGTTCCAGGGCGCGACACACCTCGGCCCGGTCTACCGACTGCTGCGTCGCTTCGCGGTGGGCATGGACATCCCGACGCAGAACACCGAGGCCGACTGGGTCGCCGGCGCGTCGCTCATCATCCGGCGCGAGGTCATGGAGAAAATCGGCCCGCTCGACGACGGGTACTACACCTACTTCGACGACATCGATTTCTGCCGCAGCGCGAAACATGCCGGCTGGCCGACGTGGTACGTCCCCGCGTCGCGCGTCGTTCACCTCGTCGGGCAGACCACGGGCATCACCACCGCGCAGACCGACGAAGCCGCCAAGCGGAAGAAGACCGCCAAGCCCCGGGCCGACTACTGGTTCCAGGCCCGGCACCGCTACTGGCTCAAGCACCACGGCAAGCCCGCCACTGCGCTCGCCGACCTCGCGCTCATCGCCGGTACCGCGGTTTATCGCGTCACGCGTTTGCTCTCGCGCCGAGACCACGGCGTCCCCGCCCGGTTCCTGCGCGACTGCATCGCCAAGTCCGTGTTCGTCCGCGGTTTCCGCACGCCTCACGTTACCAACCCCGCGACCGGCGGGCCCAACCCGGCCACGCCGAACGTGGTCAACGCCGAACCTGCCCCGTCGGGCCACGCGGTCGAGAGGGCGTCATCACCCCCGACCTAAGCGATGCCGTACCCGCCGCGGTAAAACGCCGCGACCTCATCCCACGCCCGCGTCTCGTCGAAACCCAACGCCGCCGCGTCCGGCGTGTCGGTGTTGATGCGGATCCGTGGCTCGGTGAACTCGGTCTGGTCTGCCAACTCCAGCTCGCACGGCAGGTTCAGCCGTGGCCGCATGGCCGCCGCAAACCGCTCCGCGAACGCGCCTTGGGTCTCGATGTAGCCGTGCGGCCCGACGACGCCCCCGGAAGACGCGTCCGGCTCGGCGTGAAGTCGTTCGGCAGATTGCACGTATGCCCGCGCGAGCAGCTCGACGTGGATGTTGTCCCGTACATACGCCGGAGTGTTGCAGCCCGCGGCTTTCCCGGCCGCCCAGGTCTTCACCAGGTAGTTCGTGAACCGCGGCTCCTCGTACGGACCGAACGGGTTGGGGACCACGAACTGCCCCAGCGGCACGCCCGCCTCGTCGCAGTAGAACCGCATCACCTCCGCGGTGAGCGCCTTGCTCAACCCGTACGGCGAAAAATGCGGCAGTTTGCCGTGCGCATCGAGTGTTCCCGCGCCGTAACCGCCGGCAAACACGGAGTTGGTCAGCAGTACCGCCGCGCCACCGTTCTTCCGTTTCAGCGTGTCTAGCACTCCCCGGACGTTCTTCGTGTTGTTGCGGACCGCGCCCGACGCGTCAAAGTCCGGCGACTTGTAGTTCGTCACGTCCGCCGCGTGGTGGCACAGCAGGTCGAACGCGCCCGAGCCGAGCGCCTCCATGAAGGATTCGTCGCCGAACGCGCAGCCCCACAACGGCGTGCAGTGCTGGTGGATCGCCTTGACACGCTGCCCGCGCACGCCGCCGTCGGCGTAGTCGTCGGCCGCGGCGCGCGTGAACGTCGCCGTGACGTCGTGCCCCGCCGCGGCGAGCTGCTTGACGAACCAGTACCCCGTGAACGAGCTGCCACCAGTGAAGAGGACCTTCACGCCGTCACCGCGCCCAGGTGCCAGCTCGGGTCAAAGTCTCGCCAGTTCGCGTCCTTGTCGCTCAGCACGGTCGGCGCCGTGGGCCACTCGATGTTGAACGCCGGGTCGTTGTACCGGATGCCACGCTCGGCGTCGGGGGCGTAAACGCTATCGACGAAGTAGAAGGCCTCCGTGTCCGGCTCGAGCGTGATGAACCCGTGCGCGAACCCCTTCGGGGCGTACATCATCGTGCGGTTCTCGGCGGAGAGCGTCGCGCCGAACCACCGCTTGAACGTCGGCGAATCGGGCCTCAGGTCGATGATGCAGTCCCACAGCGCGCCCTTGATACAGCGGACGACCTTCGTCTCCGCCGCGTCGCCGAGCTGGTAGTGCATCCCGCGCAGCGTGCCGGCGTCGGCTGAGGACGAGTTGTTGACCTGCACGAAGTCGGTCACGCAACCCGCGTCGCGGAACTCGTTCTCGCAGAACACCCGGGCGAAGAACCCGCGCTCGTCGCCCCGTTTCTCAAGGTCGATCAGGTACGCGTCTTTTAGAGGAGTGGGGGTAAACTTCATGCCTTGTCTCAAGTCTTGCGGCGCTCCGCCTCCCGTTCACACCACGTCGGCTGAAGCGACTTCTTGAAATCCTTCACAATCGGGCCAACCACGAATCACAGCAGTGCGACGGCGATCACGCCACCAATCAGAAGCGCCGCCCACACACTTACGCCCCCGCTTCGACGCCGATGCGGTCCATGCGGTCCTGCAACGTCTTCAGACGGACGAACTGTTTGCCCTCGAAGTCCTTGGCGCTGAAGCCGTGGTCGACCATCTCCTTGTGCAGCTCTTCCATGCCGGAGACGAGGTTGTACTTGAGCTTGAAGTCGGGGAGCAGGTAGTTGAGCTTGTCGAACTTGACCCTGTAGTCCCGGCTGTCCTCGCCGTGCTCGCCCGTGTAGACCACCTTCGCTTCGGGGATGAGGCGTTCGACCTGATCACCGACGTCCTTGACCTGGTAGTTCTCGGAGTTGCCGCCGATGTTGATCGCCTCGCCGTTGATGCTATCCGCCGGGGCTTCGCAGAACGCGCGGAACGCGCCGGCGATGTCGGCGCAGTGGATCAACGGGCGCCACGGGCTGCCGTCGGACTTGATGCGGATCTCGCCGTACGACAGCGCCGACCCGAGCAGGTTGTTGACGACCAGGTCGATGCGGAGCATCGGGCTGTGGCCGTAGGCGGTCGCGTTGCGCAACCAGCTGACACAGAACCCGTCGTCGGCGAGCTCGGCCGTCTGTTCTTCCGTCTCGATCTTGCTCTTGGCGTAAGCGGTAAGCGGGTTGAGCGTGTCGATCTCGGCGAGGGCCTTCTCGGGGTCGTCGCCCTTGCCGTAAACGCTGCAACTCCCGGAGAACAGGAACCGCCCGACGCCGGCGGCCTTCGCGGTCTGCGCGAGCTTCACCGAGCCGTCGCGGTTGATGCTGTAAGTGATCTGCGGGTCCAGGTCACCCATCGGGTCGTTGCTGATCGCCGCGAGGTGGCAGACGGCGTCGATCCCGTCGAGGTCTTGTTCCGTCAGGTCGCGGACGTCCTTGACCAGCTCGGTGTCGGGGTTGACGAACGGCCGCCACTCGCAGCCCTCGAACAGGTTGACGTCGACGCCGGTGACGGTGTGCCCGGCCTGCTTGAGCAGGCCGACCAGGTGGACGCCGATGTAGCCGCGGTGGCCGGTGACGAGGATGTGCATGCTGGTTCCTTTTCTAATGGGCCACAGACGGCGTCTGCGGTCGTCCGCCGACGCCGTCGGCGGCTCTACTCAGCGCGGCAGCCACGGCGGGTTGCCGCTGTTCCAGAGTTTATTCAGGCCGTCCCAGTCGCGCTGCGTGTCCATGCACTGCCAGAACCCCCGGTGCTTGAACATCGCCAGCTGCCCGTCCTGCGCGAGCTTGATCAGCGGCGTCTTCTCGAGCACAAGGCCTTCGTCGGTCTTGTCGAGATATGACGCAAACCCCCGGCGGAAGAAGAAGTACCCGCCGTTGATCCAGTTGTTCGCCAGGTCGGGCTTCTCGGCGAACTCGACCACGTTGTCTCCGTCGAGCTTCAGCTCGCCGAAGCGCGACGGCGGGTTGACGCCCAGCACCGTGCCGAGCTTGTCGTGACCGCAGTGGAAGGCGAGCTCGTCGGTGAAGTTGGCGTCGGTGACGCCGTCGCCGTAGGTCACCGCGAAGTGCTCGGCGTCGCCGAGGTACTTGCCGGTGGCGATCGCGACCCGGCCGCCGGTCATGGTCAGCTCGCCGGTGTAGGCGACGGTGACCCGCCAGTCCTGGTCGTGGTCGACGCTGTGGACGGTGACGCCGTTGTTGCCCGCAAGGTCGACGGTGAAGTCGGAGTTCATCCCGGCGTAGTTCAGGAAGTAGTCCTTGATGGACTCGCTCTTGTAGCCGGCACACAACACGAACTTCTTGAACCCGTGCCGGGCGTAGGTGCTCATGATGTGCCAGACGATCGGGTACCGACCGATCTGGATCATGGGCTTGGGGCGGAACTCGGTCTGCTCGCGGAAGCGCGTGCCCAGGCCGCCGCAGAGCACGAAGACGGGGACGTCGGCGGGATCGGGGGTGGCGCTGGGCATGGTCGGAGCGTAACGGTCGGGTCGGATCGGGCGGGTCGGCGGAACGCGGTTCCGGGCCCGGCCTCGTGCGGAGCGCATCCATACGCCGCGCAGCAAGAACACCCGAGCGTGGGTTACATCGACGGGGCGGCCGGCGAGGTTGGCGGGCCGGGTTCTCGGACGCGCGGCGCGTCGGGGCTGTCCGTCGGCGGATGGTTCGGTTCGGTCTTCGGTTCGCGTTGCGGCTGACGCTTCACCGCCGGAAGGACCAGCATCCAGCACAGCACGAGTTG
>JANQPR010000028.1 GCA_028285385.1 Phycisphaera sp. | reverse complement strand
CCAGCAGTCCCCCGACCCGCGCGTGCTGGCATTGCTCGACGCGCAAACGTCCAAGCACCCCATCGCCGCGCGGCGCGGCATGCTGCTCGACCGCCGCGGCCGGCCGCTCGCCAACACCCGGGTCGCCTACCGCCTCTTCGCCGACCCCGCCATCCTCGACGACCCCGGCGCGCTGTCGATGACCGTCGGGTTCACGCTCGGCTACGACCCGGTCGCCCTCGAGATGAAGCTCGCCGAGCGCCCCGGCTCGCGCTACGTCGTGCTCGACCGCCGCGTCCCCGACGAAAAGATCGACGACGCCCGGCTGCTCGTCGCCTCGATGCGCGGCCTGGCGCTCGAGCCCTACCTCGTCCGCGACTACCCGCAGGGCCCGCTCGCCGGGCAGGTCGTCGGCTTCGTCGACCGCGACGGCAAGGGCATCGAAGGCCTCGAACGCGTCTTCAACGACCGGCTCGCGGGCAGCCGGGGTGGCTACGAACTGCTCCGCGACGCCCGCCGCAAGCCGCTCTGGCTCGACGCCGGGTACCGCCCGCACGACGACGGCCAGCCGCTGCGCCTCACGCTCGACCTCAACCTGCAACAGCTCGCCGAGTACGAGCTGCAGCAGACGCTCGAGCAGTTCAACGCCAAGGCCGGGCAGATGGTCGTGCTCGATCCCGTCACGGGTGAAGTCCTCGCCATGGCCAACCTCCCGGGGGTCGACCCCGCCGACGCGGGCAACGCCGACGCCGCGCTGCGCCGCAACCGCGCCGTCACCGACGTCTTCGAGCCCGGGTCGATCTTCAAGCCGCTCGTCTGGGCCGCCGCGACCGAACTCGGCGTTGCCGACCCCGCCGAGATGCTCGACTGTTCCGAACAGGGCTGGTGGAAGCCGCGGCGCGGCCCGATCCTCCGCGACGCCAACCCGCACGGCACGCTCTCCTGGGAAGACGTCCTCGTCTTCTCCTCCAACATCGGCATGGGCATCGTCGCCGAACGCCTCGGCAAGCAGGGCCTCTACGACATCGTCGCCGACTTCGGCTTCGGCCAGACCACCGGCTCGCAGCTCCCCGGCGAGCTCCCGGGCCTGCTGCGCGACGTCGACGACTGGTCGTGGACCGACCTGACCCGCATCCCCATGGGCCAGGGCATCGCCGTCACCCCGCTGCAGGTCACCCGCGCGTTTGCTTCCGTCGCCAACGACGGCATGCTTGTGACCCCTCGGATCACCTTTGACACCAACGCCGACGAAGACGACATCGCGTCGCCACCGTCGCGTGTCCTGTCGCCCGACACCGCCCGCATGACCCGGCAAGTCCTCCGCCGCGTCATGACCGACGGCACCGGCCGCAGGGGCAACTCGGAACGCTACGCGATGTTCGGCAAGTCCGGCACCGCGCAACTGCCGGACCTCGAGAACGGCGGGTACAAAGAGAACGGCTACGTCTCGTCTTTTGTCGCCGGCGCGCCGCTCGACCGGCCGCGCCTCGTCGTCGGCTGCTTCATCCACGAGCCCGACAGGTCCATCGGCCACTACGGCGGCACCGTCGCCGGCCCCGCGGTCATGCGCTTCACCGAGGCCGCCCTCGACTACCTCGGCCAGTCCCCCGAGACGCCGCACGACGCGCGGCTCGCGCAACAATGACAAGCAAAGGCGGCGTCAGGCGACCCGGTATCATCGCGGCGTGAAGCCGCGAAACCGCGATCATCGAACGTTGTCCCTCGCCGCCGCGGTGTTGCTGCTGCTCGTCGGGCCCGGCTGCGTGTCGTGGGACCCGATCGTGCTGCCCATGCTGCGCTGGCTCGCCGCGCTCTTCTCCTGAAGAAACTGAACCCATCGCCATGGCCCAGCTACTCCAGACCCCCTTCCGCAAGTTCCACGAGCAGCACGGCGCGAAGTTCGTCGACTTTGCCGGCTGGGACATGCCGCTGCACTACGGCTCGATCACCGCCGAGCACGAGCAGTGCCGCCACTCCGGCGCCCTTTTCGACGTGTCGCACATGGGCCGGGTCAGCGTCACCGGTCGGCACGCGCGGAAGTTCCTCGAGTCCGTCCTGACCCGCAAGATCAGCGACATGGACGAGAAGCAGTGCCGGTACTCGCTGGTGTGCAACGAGCAAGGCGGAGTGCTCGACGACGTCATCGTCTACCGCTTCGACGACCACTGGCTGCTCGTCGTCAACGCGTCCAACCGCCTCAAGCTGCTCGACCACTTCCACCGGCAGATCGAATCGCAGGGCGTCACCGTCCGCCTCGAAGACCTCACCCCCAAGACCGCGATGGTCGCCCTCCAAGGCCCGAAGGTCATGGAGAAGATCGGGCAGTTCAGCAAGGAGATCCCGACGCTCGGCAGGTACCGCTTCGCGATCAAGAACCTCATGATCCTGAAGATGACCGTGTCCCGCACCGGGTACACCGGCGAGGACGGCGTCGAGATCATGATGGGCGCGAACATGGCGGGCATGGCGGTGAAGCTGCTGCTCAAGGACGCGTCGGAAGAGAACGCCGTGATCAAGCCCGCCGGCCTTGGCGCGCGAGACTCGCTGCGCCTCGAAGCCGGCATGCCGCTGTACGGCCACGAGTTGCACGAAGGCATCGACCCGCTGTCCGCCGGTTTGGGTTTCGCCGTGTCACTGAACAAACACGAACCCGTTGAGGGTCAACCGCCGGTGCCGCGCTTCGTCGGCCAAGACGCGCTCGAAAAACTTGCGAGCGACGGCCCGCCGAAGCAACTCATCGGGCTGAAAGTCGACGGCAAACGCACACCGCGGCAAGGCGCCGAAGTGAAGCAAGGCGACAGCGCGATCGGCGAAGTCACGTCGGGTTGTTCATCACCGACCCTCGGCCACCCGATCGCGATGGCGTACGCCCCGCGGGATGCGGTCGGCGTCGGCGAAAGTTTGCAGGTCGCGGTGGGTTCGTCGGTCGCGGAGGCCGAGGTGGTAGAGCTGCCGTTTTACAAGGCATCCTGAAAGGACCCTGTCCGCTCGACTCGAATAATCCGCCGCTGCCGGGACGCGTGCTCGGGCACGAGAAAACGCTTTGCTCACTCACGGCCGCCATCGGTGCCTTTCGCGGCCGGTGCCTGGTCACTGTCATCACGTTCACGCAACGCGGGGATGAGCTTCTCTATCAATGTCGTCACACTGTCGCGCATAGGCAAAAGCATGCCGACGAAGCCGCCGGGTATGGCGACGAGCGCTTCCGCAAAACCTGACGGAAACCAGAGAACGATCAGAACTGTTAGCACCGTGGCGACAGCGACAAGGCAGCCCATTTCCAGGTCAGGCGCCCCAATAGCGCCTAGCGCAACCACGACCACGACTCCCGCAAGCGGGTGGATTAAAACCGCGGCGGCAACGGTCAATGAAGCGCCGAAGATCACCCACGGCGCGGAGAAGAGAACTATGAAAATCCAGCCTTTGTCTTCAGCCTTCATCGCTGACTGAACTTTACTTGAGGAAATCCAGGCACTGATCCGCCCCGCCAGAACTTACGGATACAAATCGGCACCGCCCCCCATCAGGCAGGTCCCAAACCGGCGCTGACCGAGGCAAGGATGGATGCCGCCGAATGGCGACACACCCCAGTTCAAATCGTCCCGTCCCAGTTCGCCGGCAGCAGCAGGACGGGCAGGTTCGTCTGGCGGATGAGGTTCGCGGGGACGTCGCCGGCGATCAGCCGTTTGAGCACGCCCTTGCCGGTCAGCCCCAGCGCGATCGCGGTGCAGCCGCGGGCGTGGGCCGTATTGAGGATCGCCTTGGGCGTGTCGTCGGAGAACAGCATCACGCCGTCGGCGTCGACGCCCGCCTGCTTCAAGCCGTCGACCATCAGCTTGAGCGTCTGCTCGCCCCGCTCGGTCGCTTCCGACTCATGGTCGTCCTCGTCCTGCAGCGTGGCGACGTGCGCGACCAAGACGTCCCCGTCGAGGCGTCGGGCGAGGTCGGCGATGGGCTTGACCAGCTTCTCGCTGGCCCAGGGCGAGCTGACCGCCACCAGCATCTTGCTGTGGGTGCGGTCGGCGTTCGGCGCGGCGTTCAACGGGACGGACTCCAGAACCCAAAGACCCGGCGACCGCTTCGCCGGCCCAGAACCATACCGGCCCGGCCGTTCCACGGTCAAAACCCGTCGCCAGGCGCCGCAGTGCCCCGTCCGATTTGGTCCAACTCGCCCCACCGCGCCGCGCCTAACGTTCAGGGATGTCCACCACCGCCCTCCCCGCCGACGCCCCGCCGACCGCCGCCACCCTCGGCGAGCTCCGCCGGGCCGGCTACCGCTACCGCCCCGTCAAGCAAGAGCTCCGCGAGAACCTGATCCAGAAGCTCCGCGCCAAGACGCCGGTGTTCCCCGGCGTGCGCGGGTACGACGACACCGTGCTGCCGCAGATCGTCCACGCCGTGTTCAGCCGGCACGACATGCTCCTGCTCGGGCTGCGCGGGCAGGCGAAGACGCGCATCATCCGGCAGCTGCCGAACCTGCTCGACGACTGGTGCCCGGTGATCGCGAACGTCGAGATGCCCGACGACCCGACGCACCCGATGACGGCGGCGGGGAAGCGCGCGGTGGAAGAACACGGCGACGACACGCCGATCCGTTGGCTGTCACGCGGCGAACGCTTCCACGAGAAGCTGGCGACGCCCGACGTGACGATCGCGGACCTGATCGGCGAGATCGACATCGTCAAGCACGCCGAGGGCCGGTACCTCTCCAATGAGGAAACGATGCACCTCGGGCTGATCCCTCGCACCAACCGCGGCATCTTCGCGGTCAACGAACTGCCCGACCTCGCCCCGCGCATCCAGGTCGGGTTGTTCAACGTGCTGGAAGAGCGGGACGTGCAGATCCGCGGGTACCCGATCCGGCTGCCGTTGGACCTGACGCTGGTGTTCAGCGCGAACCCGGAGGACTACACGAACCGCGGGCGCATCGTGACGCCGCTCAAGGACCGCATCGGCAGCGTGATCCGCACGCACTACCCCCGGGGGATCGACGAGGCCGCGACGATCACCGCGGAGAACGCGTGGACGTCGCGCAACGGCGACACACCGCACGGCGACCCGGACGAACTAGAAACACCGAAGGTCGTGGTGCCCGCGTACCTCCGCCGGGTCATCGAGACCGCGGTCAACGAAGCCCGCACCAGCTCGCACATCAACCAGGCGTCGGGCGTGAGCGTGCGTTGCTCGATTACGTGCCTGGAGACGCTGGTCAGCGCCGCCGAGCGCCGCGGGTTGTTGACGGGTGAAGACCCGGTGCTGCCGCGGGTGTGCGACCTCACCCACCTGACCGCCGCGACGCGGGGCAAGATCGAGCTGCTCATGGCCGAGGACGGGCATGACACCGAAGACCGTCTGGTCGAGGCGCTCATCGGCGAGGCGGTGAAGAAGGTGTTCGACGACGTCGTGGACATCGAGGACTACGAACACGTCGCGGATGCGTTCGCCGAGGGGCTGAAACTCACGATCGGCGACGAGGCCTCCGCGGCGGACACGGTCGCGTCGATGAAACACGTCGACGGGTTGCTGGAATCGGCCGGTGTACTGGCGACGGAGATCGACCTCGACCCGGAAGACCCCGCCCAACTCGCGTCGGCGGGCGAACTCGTGCTCGAGGCGCTCTACGTCCACAAGCGCATCAGCAAACACGCGACGCCGGCGGGCGGGCGCTACTCGCGTTAGACCGGCGAAAGCGAAACGTCTTCTCTTCACACGCGGAACCCACGGGCACACGGGTTGCCGCGGGTTTTGCGTTGGGGTGGGGCCGCACGCCCCTGCTTCACTTGTCAAAGAAAGAACCTGAGACCGAGTGTCGGGTCTCGGGCGTCGGGCGTCGGCTGCGCAATCAAACCGATACCCGAAGCCCGATCCCCGACAACCGGCCCGGCCCCCGCGTTCGGACGGGACTCTTCGGGATCAC
>JANQPR010000015.1 GCA_028285385.1 Phycisphaera sp. | reverse complement strand
TCGCGGGCTTTGGGCTGCGAACGTGATCGGCAGCAGCGTCGCCACGAGCATCGCCGACCGCGCCCAACCCGCCTCCGCGAACGACAACGTCAGCCCCATCGCCGTCGCCAACTGCCAAACCACGGCCGCGCCGAGGGCGTGCATCAACACGGACGCCCCGAACGCCCACATCAACCTTGAAACCGAGACGCGACGCGTCCGCAACACCATGCCAACGAACTTGGCCAACGCCCGCAGCGCATACCCATGCGTCGCTGCCTCGGCCGTAGTCCGAACGCGGACCATCCTGGCTTTCACCCAGCAGGGAACGTCCACCATCGCAGGTATCGCCAGCAACGACCCCACGAGCGTGACTAACACGACGGTCGCCAGCCACGCCACGCCGTCATCGGGCGAAACCCACAACAGGAACATTAAACCCGTCAGGCCGAGCGTCTGTGTCGCTAGCAGCCGGTCGAGGTACAGGGCCAACGCGGTCCCGCCGGCGTGCCGCTGAGCCCTGGCCATGCGGGCGAAGCGGATGGCGGTACCAGCAACGTTGCCGCCGGGCACGAACAGTCCGTAGAACCGGGTAGTCAGGTTGATGTCAAGCACCTGAGCCAGCGACAGCCGCGCGCCGTTGACGGACGCCAACCCCTGCAGGCGCGAAGACCAGACCAGTTGCATCGCCGCCACCAACGCCAACGCCAACGCGACCGGCAGGAGCGCGACGCCCCGGAGTGCTGCAAACACATCCCCAGCCGGTACCTGTGTGAACAGCAGGGCGAGCAACCCCGTCGCGATGCCCAGGCGCAATGACCGTTTCACAAAACGGCCCGATCGTCGGCCACGGCGTTCCGTAGGCGGGCTGTCCGTCTCAGCGTTCACGCCGCCCGGCTCACGCTCGCCGCGGTGCGCCGCTCGAAGAGCACACGGCCCGTCATGTGCGGCGCGGGCTCGACGTCCAGCAGCCGCAGCAGCGTCGGCGCCACGTCGATCAGCACGCCTTCGTCACCACCCGCCAACGCCACCGCGTCGTCGCACACCACGGCGAACCCGTCGTCCGCCGGGTGGTCCGGGACGTGGCCGTGATACCCGCGGTGGACGGGGTTGCGGGTCCGCGCGGTCTGTTCGCTGTACTTCCGACCCATGTACCAGTTCACGACCGGGTGGTAAAAGTCGTGCGGGAAGAAGACGTGGCCGTGATCGGTAACCGCGTAGAGGTCGCCGAACCCATCGTTGTCCTCGAAGCAAACGCCGAACGCCTGCATCTGTTGGTTGTCGAAGACACGGACGTTGGGCAACGCCTCAAGCGTCGCCGTGATGCGCCGCCGGGCGTCCGCGGTACCGAACCAGAAACGCGCCACCGCCACTTCGCTGTAGAAGGTGTAGTCGTTTTTGGATACGCCGCTGTCTCGAAGGGCCGCCGACAGATCGACCGTGCCGGTGACGAGTTCCTGCCCGTGGTCGACCAGGATCACCAGCTTCGCCCCGCTCTTTTCGCAGCGCTCGTGCAGCAGCGCGAGCGTGTCGTCGACCTCGCGCATCTTCTCACGGATCGCTTCGGGACGGTCGAGGTTCCAGTGCGAGAACAGGTCGAAGACGTACAACTCAAGGAAGTCGAGCTTGACGTCGCCGATCGGCGTGTGGCGAGCCGTATCACGCATCGTCTCGAACCTGGTGATCACGCGGTACCGGCTGTTTTCGCCGAGCACGCCGAACACCGAGTCGAAGCCGCCGATACTCTCCATCGACGACTTCCCGGACTTCTGCCGGCGGAGGTACTTGTTGCGGTGCTGCTCGAAGCGGCGGCGGCGGCGCGGGGGGATCGTCGGCAGGTCGAACGAAGAATCGATCCGGTGTCGGACACACTGGAACGTGGTGGTCACCGCGTCGGGCAGCGTGTCGATCGCGCGCTCCAGTAATGCCCGTGGCCGATCCGCCTTGAGCCGCACCTGCCACAGCCGGTGCTGATGCGGGTTGACGCCGGTGATCATCGTCGGGACCAGTTCGGTCGTCGGCTGCGTCTTGATCGTGACCGAAGTGTGTTTTGCCAGTTGTGCGTTCACGAACGGCGTCGTCGCTTCGTCGATGCGTCGGCGGTCAAAGCCGGGCACGTAACACACCACCAGCGGGAGCGGGTCAACCGAGGCGGTGCCGGATCGGTTCCTGTCGGCGTCGTTGTGCGTCATCGGGTCACCCATTCGGCAGCGCGTGCGAAACCTGCGGTGTCGGACCGACAGGCCCCTCGGGTTTATCGGTCATTGCCGGCCGTGCATCCAATCCCCACTGAAACACCCGCAGCCGCCACGCCGGATCAACCGGAACGGGTCGGAACTCGGCCTCGAGGCAGTCCGCCACCGCATCCGTCACGAACGCCGGGTGCCGCCAGTGCTCGTCCTCGATCAGCACCACGCCGGTCTCGTGCCGGCCACGCAGAGCCCGCACTGAAGTGGGGTCGGCGATCGGCTCGGCCCGCAGCGTCGGCAGACGCGAGTCCCGCTTCGCCAGCCGCACCCCCTGCCGCGAGACCGTCACGTCGAGCCGGCCCAGGTAGTAGAGCGACTTCAGACCGGCCGACGTCACCGTCGCGTCGGCTTCACGTAACAGCGGACTCAAGCTCGCGGCGGCGCTCGACCAGTCGCTGCGGGCGAACGGGTTGTTGACCTCAGCACCGGCGATCAACTGCACCGAGCGCGTCAGCCCCGGCGTGCGGTACCCCGCGTACAGGAGCGCGACCCCCACAGCCAGAGCCGCCAGCCCGCCGCCCCATCGCCGCCATCCGGGACTAAGCGTTGCTCTCTCCCGTGACCCCTTCAAGAACGACCGCCCCCCCTCGACCACGCCGGCTACGCCCATGCCCACGAGGACGAACAGAAACGGCAACACATGAAGCACGTACCGATCCGCTTTCGGGCTCAACGCCGAGTGCAGCGCCAACGGTACCGCGGCCATGACCAGTGCGAACGCCGTCACCGTCTTCTGCTTCCGCCACGCCAGTAGCGCCAGCAATGGCAGGCCGTACCACGCCCACCCGTACCACGCCGCGAACTGCCGGTGGTAGAAGGCCCAGTCGCCCGCGTCCTGCGCCGCCCAATCCCTTGGCGTGTGGTAATGCCGGGCAACAAAGGCCCACCCGCCAACGCCGCGCATCACGACCTCAAATACCACGATCGCACAGAACACGCCGATCGCCCACCGGAGCCGGACGAGCGTTGGCTGCCGTGCCCACCAACGGACTGCGCACCCGCCGACCCACAACGCCAACGCGACGCCGGCGATCAGGGTCGTTGCCTGAAGATGGACCGCAAGCCCAAACGACGCCAACGCGAGCATCGACCACGGTAGCCACCGTCTGATCGCGCGAACCCCGTGCTCGCGCAATGCCGCCACCACCTCGAACGCCGCAACGCCCGTCAGGAACACGGCCAGCGCGTGCGGGCTGTAGAACCGGACCGTCGCCGCGTAGTGCAACGGGTGCAACGAAACCAGCAGGAGCAGTGCCGCGAGCGCCGCCGCGATGGCGCTCACCCGGCGGCGTACCCACCAGAACAGCAAGGTCACCAACGCCGCGTGTGACACCGCCGACGGCAGCCTTGCCGCCGCGTGCGTCTCGCCCAGCAGGTGCTGGCTCCCCGCCACGGCGTAAGTGAACAGCCACGCCCGCGTGTACGGCCGGGCGCCCTCGTTGATCGTTAGGTCCCCTTCGTGCAGCAGCGACCGCGCCGCGAGCAGGTGGTAGAACTCGTCGTACTGCGGCGTGGGGTTGGGGAACGCGAACGCCAGCAGCAGCGCCGCCACCGCCAAGACCGGCAGCGGCCACCACTGCCCCATCCACGCGGCCACCCCACGAGCCGTCGCCGGCTCTGTCGCGCCGTGAGCGTCCATGTCGTGCTTATCGGGTGGCACGCCGCCAGCGTTTGACCCGGAGGCGCCTTGGCCGGCGGTCGAGGCCGACGCTTTCGGTAAAAGGCCCGGTAACCAGTCGCGTGCTCACGAACCGCCACGGCTGGATCGCCCCGTGCCAAGCACACACACCGTTTGATCTGACGATCCATGTCCGGTCGGCCGATGGAGGGGAAGCACGGTACCGCCGCCCCTCCCCAGGACCGACGCCCGATGAGTCAGCCGGACGCCGATCAACCGCACCGCCTCAGCCGCCTCGCGTGCCGCGCCGCGCTGGTCGTGACCGCGCTGCTCACCGCCGCCCACGCCGAGCCGCCGCTGTCCCCGATGCTCGCCACGCAGACCCCGACCGAGTGGCGTTCTGCCGTCCCGCTGAGGGAGGACACGACCCGCGAGCCCGACCCGATCCAAGCAAAACACCCGCCGGTACTCGACAACCCGGCGGCGGTGTCCCCCGACAACGCGCAGCTGCTCGACGACATCCAGCGCACCGCGGTCCGCTACTTCTGGGAGCAAGGCCACCCCGAGACCGGCCTCGTCGCCGACCGCGCGCCCGCCGACGGCTCCGGGCAGTTCGAGGTCGCCAGCATCGCCGCCACCGGCTTCGGCCTCACCGCGCTGTGCATCGGCGACGCCCACAGCTGGCTCGAAGACGGCCAGGCGTACGACCGGGCGCTCACCACGCTGCGCTTCCTCTGGGAGAAGATGCCCCACGAACGCGGCTGGTATTACCACTTCGTCGACCACGAGACCGGGCAACGCGTCTGGAACTGCGAGCTCTCATCCATCGACACCGCCCTGCTGCTCGCCGGCGTGCTGACCGTTCGGCAGTACTTCCCCGACACCGAGGCCGCCGAACTCGCTCGGAAGATCTACGAGCGCGTCGACTTCCCGTGGATGCTCAACGACGCGGGCGTGTTCAGCATGGGCTGGTCACCCGAGGGCGGGTTCCTCGCCTCGACGTGGGACGGCTACAGCGAGCACATCGTGCTACAACTGCTCGCGCTCGGCTCACCGACGCACTCGGTACCCGCCGAGACGTGGACCCGCTGGTCGCGCGACCCGGCGATCATCGACAAGGGCGGCCGGACGTTCCTCGCCTGCCCGCCGCTGTTCACGCACCAGTTCAGCCACGCGTTCGTCGACCTGCGCGGCCTGCGCGACCACGTCGCCGACTACTGGCACAACTCCGTCCTCGCCACCGCCGCCCACCGGCAGATGTGCGTCGACGAACTCAGCCAACGCTTCCCGCACTACTCCGAGCAGCTCTGGGGCATCACCGCGTCGGACTACGTCGGGGGGTACACCGCCTGGGGCGGGCCGCCCGCGACCGGCAACATCGACGGCACCGTCGTCCCCTGCGCCGCGGCCGGCGCTATCGTCTTCATGCCCCACGAAGCCATCGAGACCCTCCGCCACATGCGCGAGACGTACGGCCCGCGTGTGTGGTCGCACTACGGCTTCGTCGACGCGTTCAACCCGCAGACCGGCTGGATCGCCTCCGACGTGCTCGGCATCGACCAGGGCATCAGCCTGCTCATGGTCGAGAACCTAATCACCGGCCGGCCTTGGCAATGGTTCATGGCCAACCCCGAGATCCAAGCCGCCGTGAGCAAGACCAACCTCCGCCCGCTGCTCCCGCACGAGTCGGGGCAGGAGCGCACCAGCGCCGTCTTCGGCGCAGAGGCGTTGCCGGTCGACGTGCTCGCGGGTTCGTGGCGGGGCGAGCCGTTCGCGAAGGTACGACGCTTCAGCGTCGGCTGGGACCAGGCCGATTGGCAGGCCATCGCCGCCGCGAACCCGCTGACCAACCCCGCCGGAGACGCCACGGCGAACGACGCGCGCTTCGCCACGCTCTGGACCGACGACGCCTTGCATGTCCGACTCCGTGTTGAAGCCAATGAACCGGCGGAACTGGGCAACGGCGACGAAACGCCCGCCGATAGCTTCGTCGAGTTGTACCTCGAGCCCGCGCTCGACGGCCCGGACCGGCTCGCGTCCCGCATGGACCTGCGTTTCCGGTTCGTCCCCCCGGACAACCCCGGCGAAACCGTCCGCCGCAAACGCCGTGTATACGACACCACCGTGACCCGCGACGACCAAGGCTACGAGGTCGAGGCCGTCATCCCCTGGTCGTCACTCGGGGTCGAACCCGACGACCACCGCCTGCTCCGAGCCTCGGTGTCGGTCCTGCAAGGCACCGTCTCGGGCCCGGCCGTGATCAGACAGAACTGGCGGCAGCGCGCCTCCGGCCGATCCATCGAGCTCGGCTGGCTCACGCTGATGCCGCAGTAACGCGGCGACAGCGCCGCGCCAGCACCCAAGGCAACGCAAGCAGCGATACCGTCGCCGGCTCGGGCACCGCGTCGGGGTTTAGAGCGAAGTCGGGCGACGCCGTCGATCCCCAGTTCTGCAGGATCGCGTCCAACTCGTTCTGGTCGATTACAGATGTGTCTTCGGGGAAGTTGATCCAACCGGTCGGGATGTTGGCTGACCCGTTGACCAGCGTGTCCACGCCCCAGTTCTGTAGCACAAGGTCAAGATCGCCCTGCTCGACCTGTCCGCTGGCGTTGAAGTCGCCGGGCAGGAACGAGTCGACACCGAGTGTCGCGACCACCATCGCGCCGGTGAGCGAGCCTTGGCCGTCGGCGCGGAACGCGATCGTGCCGTTGTCGCTGAAGCCCGACGGCCGGCCGTCCTGGTTCCCCGACCCGCCGAGGAAGCCGAACCCCTCGACCCGGAACACCGATCCGTCCGGGTTCTGCACTTGAGAGAAGTCCTGAGCGACGACGAGTTCCAACTCGCCGTTGTGCTCGGCCCAGAGCCCCGTGCGCAGCCGGCCGTCGGTCGTCATGAACTGCGCCACGAACGCGATGTCGTCGTTCCCGTTGATCACCACGTCACGGTGCACCCCGTTGTTGGCGATCTGCGTGAAGGTGAACCCGTCCGGCAGACCCGGCGCTTGCTGCCCCGTCAGCGCGACCAGGTCGAGCGCCGTGAGCGGGCCCGAGCGGTCGGTCCACAGCCCGGTGACCTGCTGCGAGCCGTCGGGCGTCCGCGCGTTGTTGCGGAAGACGACGGTGCCGTTGCCGTTGATCAGCGGGTCATCCGGGAAGCCGGCGAAGTCCTGAAACACGAAGTCCGGTACGCCGTCGGGGATGCCGACACCCTGCGGCGACCCGAGGTCCGGCGTACCGGCGGCGACGATACCCTCGGTCGCGACGATGCCATCCGGATCCAGTGACTTGAACACGCCCGAGTCACTCGCCGTCAGGTCGGAGAACCGGGCCGTGAACGCGACCTGGCCGGCGTTGTTGAACCCGAACCGGTTGCTCAGGTTCGAGAACGAGATGTCGCCGCCGGCGTCCGACCCGCTCTGCACCTCGATCGAGACGTCGTTGAAGAACGTGACCAATGCCGAAAACGACGAGGGCGACGGCGGGTTCGGGAAGATCGTGGTGCGGAACGCCGACAACGAGTTCGCGTTCAACGCGTTGACCTCGCTGGACGGGATGAACGTGCTGCCCGTGCCGTTGCGCGCGAGCAGCGTCACGGCGCTGGCCGGGCTGTTCGGCGGGCCCGCCGCGTTGGTCTCCCGGTACAGCGCGTTGAAGGTGCCACCCGACTGTCCCGAAGGCGGCGAGATCATCGAGCCGAACGCGAGGCGGTTGCTGTTGAAGACGTAACGCGAACCGTACGCGTTGACCACGGCGCCGTTCAGGGCCGTGAACTCGTAGCCGACGGTCGGGCTGACCGGGTCGTTGTCGCCGATCGGCTGCGGTTCGGTCGGCGAGTCGCGCACGACGGTGCGGACGCCGGCGTTTTGGCCGCCGTTGGTGTAGACCTGGATCGCGGTGTCGAGCGCCGTGGTGCCCGTGCGTTCCCACTGCGACCCGAACGCGAGGTTGCCCGACGCGTCGAGGATGAGCCGCCGGCCGAGGAACTGGTCGTACGTCACGCCGGCCGGTTGCCCGGGCACGAGGTCGTTGGCGAGCGCGATGGGGACCAACGTGCCGTCGGTGTCGAACCAGAACACGCCGTCGCCGAACGACGCGCCCGTCGTCTCCTGCAGCCGCACGGTCGCCGCCGCGTGCCCCGCCGCGTTCAGCGACGGCCCGCCGGCGAAACTCAGCGGAGACGGGGGCAGCACCTGCCGCACCTCCAACGCCGGCAGGTCCGGTCGCCCGGGGATCGTCAACGCCTGCCCGCTGTGCAGCAACACGTCGTACGCGGCCCCGCCCCACGCCGTCGCCGCCACGCCGGCAACAACCGCCGTCCCCACGAATCCTGTCAAACCACTCCGCCCCGCGTTCATGCTCGCCTCCCGAGTCCCCGTTCAGCCAAAAACAAATAGAGATGATCCGCCACGCAATCCGTCCATGCGACAGGCCATGCCCATCCTAAAACGGGTTCGGGGCGTGGCCTAATCGTTTTTGGGATTGCACGAAAAAACTCAGGAAAACCCGAGCGGTCTTCCCTAGATTCACTCGGACAGTGACCCGGCTAGTCGCCGATCAAATGGACCTTCAAGCCAAGTCTGCTTCCAAAGCCCGGCCCCGCGTGACGCCCAACGCCAGCAACGAACCAACACCCGCCAACAGCGGCAGCGACGGCTCGGGGACACTCGTGAAGGTGTGGAAGTCGCCGGCGGCGAGAGTCACCGAGCTTAGGCCGGGGTTGCCGGCACCCACACTCGGCGCGCCGTTGAACTCATCAGAACGGAAGACGTTGTCCCCCCCGGCGTCGTTGGGATTACCGTAGGTCGCGAAGTAGTCAAACGACGCGCCCTGCGCGACGCCAATATCGGAAAGCAACAACTCGATCTCGAAACCCGCCGCGCTCGGCGATCCCGCCGGCAGGATGTCCACACTCTTAACGAAGTTGTGCGACCCGCCGGATACGATCTCCCATAGACCGGCAAATCCCGCCTCGACCCCGATGGCGTAGTCCGCCAAAAACCCGGGAGCGAAAAACAGGTCAGAACTCGTCACCGTGCCGCTGCCCGAGATCATCCGACGCAACGGGTCACTCGTATCCGTCAGGCCAGTGGTGTCGCCGACCCCGCCCGACTCGGAATCGATGTAGATCACCATCTGGTTGTTCAGGTCACCCGAGCCGCGCTGAAGCCCAAAGTTCAGTTCACCCGTGATCGCGGAGTCGACGAACAACGTCGAGCCGGTGCCGATAACGCCGCCGAAGCCGCTGTTGGTGCCCAAAGTGCCGTCGAAATATTCGCCCGAGTTGATCGTGCCGTCGTGCGACGCGGTGGTGTTTGTCGTGTCGACAATGGTGGCGGCATGGACAGACGCGGACAGACCGATCACAGCAAGTCCGAACCGTCCGGCGGTTGTGTGGAAGCGCATCTCAATCCTCGCGAGAGTGAATCAGAGTGAATCGGTGTGTTAAAAATGTATCAGGTGCCAGGCTTCTTGTAAACCGTTTCACCACGATCCGGCCCGACACAGAGCCGTTTGAGACTCGGCTGGTCTGACCAGCGACGTCTGCTTCACCCATGTCAAGCCAGGGCGTCCACGGGCAGAATGCCAGATCCGGGCTGTGGCAACTCCCGTAAGGGCTGGTAATTTCTATGTTTTTGTCCAGCGACCCGATCGCCTAATGCCCGCCGTGACCTGCTCGGCCCCTACCACCACCGCCCCGCCCGTGCCCCACCGGTCCCCGGAATCGGTGGCACACGCGTGGATACCCGGTGTGGTCTTGGTGGCTCTCGCGGTCGCTCCGTTCTGGCATGTCTGGGCGTCGGTCGGTCGGATTGGGCTGCGGGAGTCTTCGCTCGGCTACCTGCTGTTGATCCCGGTCGCCGTCGGACTCCTGATCTGGCAGCGCCGGAAACGCCTGCTCGGGTTGTCGGTGCGTCACCGCTGGGTCGGGCTGGTCGTGGCGGCGGCGGGGGTCGTGCTCTACCGGTACGCGGACAGACTGGGGCCGGACCTTGTGGGGCCGCTGGCTTGGTTCGGCGGACCGGTGCTCGTGGTCTACGGCGCGGTGATCGCGTGGTGGGGCACCTCGGTGGTCGTGCCGTTGGCGGCGGCGTTCGGCGTACTCCTCCTCGTCGTACCCCCGCCGGAGTCGATCGTCACCGCGGTGGCGTTCCAGTTGATGTTCGTGTCGGCGACGGTCACGACCGACGTGCTCCGCCTGCTCGGCTACGACGTCCAGCAATACCTGCATTTGCTCGTGATCAACGGCAACGAAGTGAACGTCGCGGAGGCCTGCTCGGGGATCCGATCGTTTTTTGCGCTGGGCGTGGTGATCACGGTGTTCAGCCTGTCTCTGCCGTTCGTGTGGTGGCTACGCATCGGGATGATCGCGCTGACGCCCGTGATGGCCGTGCTCGGCAACATGCTGCGGTTGATCCCCACGTCGATGATGTACGGCAGCACGGGCGAGGGCGCCGCCGGCTTGGCGCACGACGTCCTGGGCATCGTGTCGTTCGCGTCGATCGTCATGGTCTACCTCGGGTTGCTGAGCCTGGTCCGGTGGACGGGCTTGCGTGTGTTTCAATCACCGAAACCGCGATCCGAAAAACAACGGGACGATAAAGTGGGCCAAACGAAAGGGGAGGTGGACTCCCTCATCGCCGCACGCGGCACGCCGCCACATCGGTTTGGCGTGGTCACGGCCGCGTTGGCGGTCGGGCTGCTCGGCGTCACGGCGGTTACCGCGCAAGACTGGCCGACATCTGGCGTGTCCGCATACCACCGGCAAGTCGCCGAGCAGGTCCGGGAGGCCCGGTTCACGCTTCCGGGCATGACGGCCGTTGACAGCGGGTTGCCCGGCGTGGCGCTGGACATGCTGCGCCCCAACGCGTTCCGGTGCGTCCGTCTCGTCGACCCACAGACCGGATCCGGCGTGTACGTGTCGCTGATCCACTGCCGGTACGTCCGCGACATGCTGCACCACACCCCGCCGGTGTGTTACCCCAACTCGGGCTGGGTCGAGCTCGCCCGGCAGCGGGACACAGTGGCCATGGCCGACGAAGCGGTGCCGGTCACGGAGTACCGCTTCCAACGCATGAGCCCGGACGGCTCGCAGGACATTTACGTGATGAACGCCTTCATCACACCGGACGGCCAAGTGAGCGCCGACCAGGCCGACGCCGTCGGTCAGAGCGCGTTCCAAGGAATCCGGGACGCGTGGGGCGTGGCCCAGCTCAGCCTGCTGTTCGACGCCCAGACGACGCGGGAGCAGCGGCGGGCGTTGGCCTCTAAGCTCTTGACCATGAACGCGGGCGTGATCAACGAGATCCGCCGGACGGTCTCGGAGGTGGACCGGTGAGTGAACCGACCGCCGAACACTCCGGCGTCAACCGCAAGCGCGTCTGGTTACTCGTGCTGGGCGTCGCGGTGCTCGTCGTAGGCGTCGGGGGCTTCGGGGCTTTGCGCTATACCATGTTCCGCCTTGAAAGCCGCGACATGCGGCAACAGGGCATCGACCTGTTCCACGCCGAACGGTTCGACGAAGCGATCGACGTCATCCAGTCCTATCACCTCCGCCGGCCGAAAGACCGGTCGATCCTGCTCTGGCTCGGGCGGTCGTACCTGAGCAAGCAGCCCGCGACCCGAGAGGACGGGCTCGAGGCGCTCTCGGCGATCGACACTTTCTTAAGCCAGAACCCCGACGACCGACCCGCGAAGCTGTACCGGCTTCAGGCCTTGCTGACCTCCAGAGCCGACGAGCAGGCGTTGGCGTACGCGAAGCAGCTGCACAACGAGATGCCCAGCCAACCGCTGCCGCTGATCGTGACACTGCAGGGGTTGTCGCGGTCAGGCGACCACGCCGAGGCGGTCCGCGTCGCGTCGCAGGCCCTGGCGACCCCGCTGCCCCGGCCCGGCTTCCGCGACGCGGCGCATGAGGCGTTGGTCCGGTCGCACGTCGCCATGAACCAGACGGAGGAGGCCGCGCGATGGGCACGCGAATCGCTCAGCGGCGACCCTACGTCGCTGGCACACTTCGAGCGCTGGGTGCGGGTCTCCACGCCGATCGCTGAGCCGCAGTCCTGGCTGGACCATGTCGAAGGCTTGAGTGATGCGCCGCAGAACCAGCGCGACACGTTGCGGCTGATCGCCCTGGACAACGCAAGCCAGCGTGCCCGGAGACTGAACCGCCCGTCTCAAGCCGAGGCCTACCGAAGCGAACTCGAAGCACTGCTCACCGCCATGACCGAACGCCCGGCGTTGGAAGCCAGTCAGGCACAGGTCGTCGCGTCGTTGTTGCGCTCTCGCGGCCAGTTCGATCGTCAACTCGACTTCCTGCAACGGCAGGCCGGCGCGACGGACGCCGGCGACGCGGTCAAGCTGTTGCTGGCACGGGAGGCGTTCTACGTCGGCCGTTGGTCGGTCGTGACCGAGACCGCGGCACGGGTGTCGACCGACGCCACGCCAGATTGGCTTCACGTGTACCGGGCGTTGGCCGCACAGCAACAGGGAGATGAATCGGTCAACGACCTGAGCGAGATCACGCCCGAGGCACGACCGGTCTGGCAAGCGGTGCTGTCCGAGACGCCGCCCGATGCGGCTTGGCTCGGTGCGCTCCGGTCGGCGTGGCCCACCCTCAATGAACCGGTACTGCTCCGCACGATGGCGAGGGGCTTCGCGGCCCACGGCAACCCCGCGGCTGCCGCCGGCGCATACGAACGCGCAATCGTCGCCGCTCCGGCCTGGGCCACGCTCAAGGTCGAACAAGCCGAAGCGCTGCTCGAACTGGGTCGGCAGACGCGGGCCGCCGAACGGCTAGACGATCTCGACGCCACGGGCGTGCGTTCGGCGGGCCTTCCCGAGTTGCGGCTGCGGGTCCAGCTGGCGCGATGGGACGAGATCGAAGACGAAACTCGCAAAGGCCTGCTCGATCAGATCGAAGCAAACAGCCGTATCGACCCGCTGTTGCGACTCCGAGTCCGACTGCTTGCGGGTGCCGACACGACGCCGCGGACGGCCGAAGCGTGGTCGACAGCGTTGCGGAGCGTGGTCTCAGAAGCACGCTCCGACACCGCTTGGTCGGGGTTGATCGAAGCGTTGCCGGAGAAGGGCGCGGTGGTCGATTCGTTCGCGGAAGCGTTGTTGGCCGAACCCGACGCGCCTGCCAACCTGCTCGCGTCGTGGGGGAAGTGGCTGTCAGCCCGGGGGCGCAGCGATCAAGCGTGGTCGATCATGACCAGCCGGTTCGGGGGCCCCGGTTCGAACTCGATTGATGCTGACGCGCTCGTCGGGCGGCTGGTCATCGCGGACGCGTTGAACGAACCGGGCGTCTGGGCATGGGCGCAGCGAGGTATGTCAGACGTTGGGGTCGATGCGTTACTCGCGGCGCTGCCGCGTTGGCCGAAGGCTTGGCGTGAAATGGAACTGCTGCGCCGGGCCACGCGCGAGCAGGCAACACCCGCCGGCGTCTGGTTCGCCACCGGGCTGGACTTCGACGAAGCACGAGACCGAATCCTGACGGCCGACACGTTTGAACAAGCCCGTGAGCACAGCGGTACGCTACAAACCATGGTCGCGTCGTCCGCCGGGCACGCTCGGGAAGACGCACTCATCCTCCTCGACCGCTTCAACCTCGCGCTGGGAGATTATGCCGCCGCCCTGGAAGCGCGGACGCAGTGGCACCGACACCGACCGGACGACCCACGCCGGATGGCCGCGCTCGGGCGTTTGTTCCGGGTCGTCGGAGAGCACGACGCCGCCGACGCCATCACCGGGTTCCTCCGGTCTGCCGCGCAGCGACGTGTCGCCTCCCCGACGCCAAGCCGAAGCGCCAACTTGTTTGCCGCACTGGCGGCGCTGGGCGAAGACGAGGCGGCCGGATCGGTCGCCGCCGCACTCGGGGGCACGGGGGCTGCGGTCGAAGGCAATCGTGCTCTGTTGTCGTGGCGGATCGGGACCGGGCAAACCGAAGCTGCGCGAGCACTGGCCGGGGAGTTGTGGAGTTCTCCGCTCGAAGCCAACCGACGGGCGGTGCAGAGCTTCCTGCCCTTGCTCGAGTTGGACGAGACCACCCGTGGAGCCTGGGTTGCGGCGTTGAATGGTGTTGAACTCGATCCGTCCAGCCGCCGACTCTGGACGGCGGTGCTGCTCAACCATCGCCGCGGAGACGAGGCGAAAGAATGGTTGGCCGCCGCGTCGCCTTCGTTTTCACCCACTGAAGAAGGGTCGGAGCACTCGGGGCTTTACTGGCTGACGCTGCTGCACGCATCGCGCGACGCCAACACCGACGCCGTAGACGAGACGCTCGACGCGGCCTCCCGCAACACCCGTTCCGGCCCGTGGTTCGCGCAACTCGCCGCGCACTCGACGGCCGGAATGCTCAGGGACCTTTTGTCCGATCCCGCCTACATGCCCGCAGCCATCGAGGCCCTCGGACAGTCTGCCGACACCGCCACCGTTCTGACCTTCCTCCACCAAATGCAAACCGCCGCGCCCGGCGATTCAGTGCCGCGGCCCTCGGCGCTCCGCGACCGTCTCTGGCGTTACCCACAGACGCAGCTACGCGAGCTGTATCGAAAGAACCAGGCGGACGACTCGGCGGCCGCGACCGCCGTGCTCCTCGACCGCCTGGGCCTGATGATGGTGGCCGACCGGCTGCCCGAACCGACGACGCAACAAGTCCTGACGCTCTGCGTGCAGGCGCGCGACTTGGTTCGCGCGAACCACTACGCTTCGCTGCTCGCCGCAACCGCCGCCGACCGAGACCCGGCCCTGTCGCTGGCGGTGGCCTCGCTCCGATCGGCCGTCGGGGCCAATGACGGCGCCGTTGGCCTCGCCGAGGGGCTAGTCGGGCGCAGCGTCTCCGGCCTGCGCAACCCGGCCTACGCCGCCGAGGTCGCCGCAGTGTTTGTCCGCGGAGGGCGCTACGAACAAGCCCGCGACCTCATCTGGCCGCGCCTCGACGACGGGACCGCCTGGCGCGAAGCGGCGATACGCCTGCTGCCGCTCCTCGTCGCCAACCCGGCGGAACTCACCGCGTGGGTCCAGCGTCTCGGCGGCACGCTGCCGCTCGATCACCCCAACGGCTGGCCGCGCGTCGCCGCGGCTGTCCACGAGTCCCTCTCGCTCAGCGGCGACCAGCAACCCGTCGCCGCCGCTAAACGCTGGCTCGACGACCAGCTACTCCGTGCGCGCAGCAACAACGGCCGCCCCGCCGAGGTCCCGCTCGCAGCCGAATCCGCGGCGGGCATGCTCGCGCAACTGCTCGGAGACTACCCCGCCATGACCGCGCACTACGACCGCCTCGTCGCGGCGCAACCCGACAACCCCGTGGTGCTCAACAACTTCGCCGACGGGCTGGCGTCCATGAAAGACCAACTGGACCGCGCCCTCGAACTGGCAAACCGAGCGGTCGAGCTCGCTCCACAGATCCCCAACATCCACGACACGCTCGCGCGGATCCACCAGGCCCGCGGCGAACACGACGACGCCATCCGTCACGCCCGCCGCGCTGCCGAGCTCGCACCCGACGCCTTCACCTGGCAGATCAACCTCGTCGACAAGCTGCTCTCCGCGGACCAACTCGAGACAGCGGCCCTGACGCTCACGGAGATCGACGAACGGATCGACGACGATGAGTCCGGCGACTTCGCGCTGAACGCCACGGACCGCCGCGAACTCGAACGCCTCCGCCGAGCCTTGGCGCTCGCGTCACCGGACGACGACGAACCGGAGGACACGAACGCGATCGCAGATCTCGCCCGGCAGCGCGCCGCCGAACGCGCCGCACGCGAGGCCGAGATCGCCGAAGAGGCCCGCCGCCGCGCCGAGCAACGCCGCCAGCGCGAGGCCGCGCTCCGTGCGCAGTACGAAGCGGAACAGGCCGAACCGCCGGACCAAACGCAAGAATGAACACCACGCCCCTCGTCGCCAACACGCCCGGAGTACCCGGGGTGCCGCGCCAATGGGCGATCTCGGGCTCGAACCGAGGACCTTTCGGGTGTAAACCGAACGCTCTGGCCAACTGAGCTAATCGCCCGCCGTCGGCATCATAACGCTCCGCAGGGTGCCGAAACGCCTACGCCGCCTGCGCCAACGACCGCGCCCGCGCGATCGCGTCGAGTTGGCCCGCCACGATTACAACATCGCCGACCGCAAACGACTCCGTCGCATCCGGCCGGATCCGCGTCGGCTCGCCCGTCCGCTTGAGCGCGACGAAGACCAACCCCGGCTCGCGCTGGCCGTACGTCTCGGGCGTCTGGCCGGCCAGCGGGGAGCCCGGGTCGATCATGATTTCCGAGAGCTGGTAGTCGTCGTCGCCGGCGCACATCTGCGTCAGGAAGTCCGCCAAGTGCGGCCGGACCAGCATCGTCGCGATCTGGTGCCCGCCGAACAACGACGGCGCCACGACCCGGTCGGCGCCCGCGCGCTGGAACTTCGCCACGGCGTCGTGGCTCTCGGCTCGGGCGATGATCGTGCACCCTTCGTTGTGCGAGCGCGCCGTCAGCGTGATCACGAGGTTCTCGCTTTCGTCGGGCGTGCAGGCGACGAGGCCCCGGCAGCGCTCCACGTTCGCCTGCATCAGGACCTCGTCCTTGCCGGCGTCGCCGTGCACCACGAAATGGCCGTGCTGCCGCGCCCACTCGCAGCGGTCTTCGCTGGGGTCGACCACTACGACCGGCGTGCCCGACTCCTCGAAGCGTTCGCAGATCGCCCGGCCGACGCGCCCGTTGCCGCAGACAATGAAGTGGTCCTCAAGATGCGCGATGTGCTTGAGCATGCGTTTTCTCCAGTTCAGCCGTTGGCTGACCGCGAGTTGAACCATTTGGCTGAAGGCGTACGTGCAAGTAGCGATGCCGGAGATCATGAGGAAAAGCGCGAAGATCTCGCCGCGCATGTCTAGCCCGTAATCGCCGTAGCCAACGGTCGTGATCGTGATGCAGGTAAAGAACAGCGCGTCCCACGCGTCCCATTGCTCCTCGAGCCACCAGAAGCCAACCGTCCCGGTCGCGATGACCATGACGAGCGCCAGGATCGCGAAGCCGAAGTTGCGGCGTTGCTGGCGATCGAGCGCGGCGTCGCTGTAGGCCGAGTTGAGCCGGTCCGACTTCACCCTTTCCAGATCGACCGGGGCGAACACGCGGTGCAGACCCGCCCGGCCGGAGCGGCAAAACTCGGGGTCAACACCACACCAGCGGCGCATTATCGGTCGCGGTCGTACCGCGTGATCGTGAACGCGAACGGGTGTCGGTCGTCGGCGGGGTGCGTCTCAATCTTGGTGGATGTCCAGCCCGCGAAATCGAACTCGGGCAGGAACGTATCGCCCTCGACCTCGGCGTGGACTACGGTCTCGTACACCCGGTCCGCCCGCGGGAAGGCCTCAGCAAACAGTCCCGCCCCGCCGATGACGAAAACCTCGCCGCCGTCGGCGCCGAACTCACGCAGCGCCGCATCCAGGTCGTGCCGGAGTTCAACGCCGTTCTTCGGGTTGAAGTCCTTCCGCGACGTCAGCACCACGTTGGCGCGGCCCGGCAGCACGTTGTCGTGATCCGCGTACGTCCTCCGACCCATGATGATCGGCCGGCCCATCGTCGTCTGCTTGAAGTGCTTGAACTCGTCCGGCAACCGCCACGGCAAGCCGCCGTCGGCGCCGATGCAGCGGTTCTCCGAGCGGGCGTAGATCAGGGACAACGTCATCCCGACAGCATAGACCGCCACCGTTCGTCAAACAGCGACCGCGGCTTTGATGTGCGGGTGCGGGTCGTAGTTCTCGAGCGTGAAGTCCTCGAACGTGAACTCGAAGAGGTTCGTCACGTCCGGGTTGAGCCGCATCGTCGGGAGCGCCCGCGGCTCACGCGTCAGTTGCTCCCGGGCCTGGTCGAGGTGGTTGTCGTAGAGGTGGGCGTCGCCGAGCGTATGCACAAACTCGCCCAGACGCAGCCCGTTGACCTGCGCCACCATCATCGTCAGCAGCGCGTAGCTGGCGATGTTAAACGGCACGCCGAGAAAGATGTCCGCCGACCGCTGGTAGAGCTGACAACTCAAACGCCCGTCGGCGACGTAGAACTGGAAGAACGCGTGACAAGGCGGCAACGCCATCGCGTCCAGCTCACCGACATTCCACGCGCTGACAATCAACCGGCGGGAGTCCGGGCTGGTCTTGATCTGCTCGAGGACCCGCGCGATCTGGTCCACGGTGCGCCCGTCGGCAGACGCCCACGAGCGCCACTGCTTGCCGTAGACCGGGCCAAGCTCACCATCCTCGTCGGCCCACTCGTCCCAAATCGTAACGTTGTTCTCGTTGAGATAACGCGTGTTGGTGTCGCCGCGCAGGAACCAGAGCAACTCGTGGATGATCGAGCGCAGGTGCAGCTTCTTGGTGGTGAGCAACGGGAAGCCACCGCCGGAAGCGTGATCAAGATTGAACCGCATCTGGTAGCCGAATACGGACCGTGTGCCCGTGCCGGTGCGGTCGCTCTTGGGGGTCCCGTGATCGAGGGCGTAGCGGAGAAGGTCGAGGTACGTCTGCATCGGCGGGAGTCTACGTTGGGTCAGGTCGGTTTCGGCGGGCCGAGGATCGGTCGCAGTTGCTGTTCATTGGCGTCGAGCAACTGGCGTGCGGCTTCAACGTCAACGTTCTTCAACGCCATCACGAGCGCGAGCTTGACCCGACCGTCGGCGGCGTCGAGCAGCCCGGCGGCGGCGTCACGGCTAAGGCCCGTCTGCCCGACGAGTGTCCGGACGGCCCGGTCGCGCAGCTTCGCGTTGCTCGCCCGCAGGTCGACCATCAGGTTCCCCCAGACCTTGCCCAGCCGGACCATCGCCGTGGTCGTGATCATATTGAGCGCGAGCTTGGTTGCGGTGCCGGACTTCATCCGGGTGGACCCCGTCACCACTTCGGGGCCGACCAACAGCTCAACCGGGAAGTCGACGGCGACCTGCTCCCGTTGGGGCAGATGGTCCCACGGCACGCAGGTGATGAACCCGGTCGATGCCCGCTGCCGCTTCGCGTATTCCAACGCACCCCAGACGTAGGGCGTGGTCCCGCCGGCCGCGATACCCACCACCGTGTCGTCGCCGTCGAGGTTGATGGGTTCCAGAGCCGCACCAGCGCCGCCCCACTCGTCTTCCCGGCCTTCCGAACTCACGCGCAGGGCCCCGTCGCCGCCGGCGATAACACCGATGACACGGTCCGGGTCGGCGTGAAACGTCGGAGGGATCTCCGACGCGTCGAGCACGCCGAGCCGACCGGACGTGCCCGCGCCGACATACACAAGTCGGCCGCCGCGCCGCATCCCCTCGACCACGCGCTCGACCAAAGCCGTCAACTTCGGGATCGCGCGCTCGACCGCCGACGGCACGGTCGCGTCCTGCGCGTTGATCAGCCGCAGCGTTTCTTCGACACCGCAGTCGTCCAGCGCCGCCGCCGCCGCCAGGCGTTGCTCGGTCAGCAGGTGGCCGCGGTCGGATGAGATCACGCGCTCGTCGTTGCCTCCGCTCACGGGTACGCCCACATCCCCGCCCGGCCCGGCCGTTGCGCGCCGGTGACCTGTGTCAGGGTGATCGGAACGCCGTCCTGCGACAACGCCCCGAGCACCGCGAAGCCCGCCGGCTCCCGCGCCTCGCAAGGCACGCCCAACTCGTCCGACAACACCACGCGGTCGAACGGCGCCAGCTCCGCGATCCGCTCGATCAGGACCGGGTTCCGTGCCCCGCCGCCAGCGAGGATCATCTCGTCCGCCTCGGGCGCAGCGACCGACGCGACCAACGTCGCTACCCCCTCGACCGCGCTGGCAACCAGGTCCGCCGGTTTGATCGTCTTCCGCAGGTCCGCCACCAACCGGTCGATCCATTGCTCCGGGAAGTCCTCCCGCCCCAGCGAGTGGTGACCCTCGCCGAACAGCGCGGGGTGGTGCTCCAGCACCTGCGTGATCGCGTCTTGCGCGTCCCCGCTCGCGGCGATGTCGCCGTCGGCGTCGTAGTCTTTGCCCGCAAACAGCCGACGCACCACCCCGTCGATCAGGATGTTGCAGGGCCCGATGTCCCCGCCCGTGATCTGCTCGACCGGGCGGTCCGGCGGCAGCGACGTCACGTTCGCGATCCCGCCGAGGTTCACGATCAGGCGGTGCTTGTCGGGGTGGCGGAACATGATCCAATCCGCGATCGGCGTGATCGGCGCCCCCTCGCCGCCGGCGACCAGGTCGGCCTGACGCAGGTTGAAGCAGACCGGGGCCCGCAACGCACGGACGCAAGGCATCGGATCGAACAGTTGCCAACTGATGCCGTCTTCCGGCGCATGCCAGATCGTCTGTCCGTGCGCCACCACCAGGTCCAGCGATGCGCCGTCCGGCAAGAACCGTTCGACGCACTCGGCGCAGGCCTCCGCGTACAGCTGCCCCAGAGAGCGCGAGCACAGCGAGAACGTTACCGCCGGATGCGCCTCTCCCGCGGCGAAGGACCGCAGTTCGTCGGCCAACTCCCCGAGCGACCGGCTGGTCATGCCCAGATACTCGGCAGTCATGTCCAGGCCGACGCCGTCCACGCGCACCAAGGCCACGTCCAGCCCGTCGAGCGACGTGCCCGTCATACAGCCCAGGATGTAGCGCGTCATCGACGCCTGGCGAACCATCGCGGAAGGATAACAGGATCGGCCGGGCGTACACGACGCGAACGCGGGGCGTGCAATCGTCGCGGAAATGCCGTATTTTCTAGCGGTTTCTGCCACCGCCACACCGGCCGCGACGCATGCCCAACGACTTCCCGTTCAACCCCGACGACTACCGCGTCCGGCCCGGCAAGGGCGTAAAGCTCGCCGACACGCCCTCGCGCTACGGCGGCACGCTCGACAAGGATCACGCCCACACGCTGCTCGCGTTTGAGCACCAGCGGATGAACGACCTGCAGGAACGCCTGTACGCCGAGGGGAAACGTTCGCTGTTGGTCGTTTTCCAGGCCATGGACGCCGCCGGCAAGGACTCGACGGTCCGCAAGGTGTTCGCGCCACTCAACGCCGCGGGCGTGCAGGTGATGAGCTTCAAAGCCCCCACCAGCCAGGAGCTCGCCCACGACTACCTCTGGCGGGTCCACAAACGCTGCCCCAGCCGAGGCCACATCTCCGTCTTCAACCGCTCGCACTACGAGGAGGTGCTGATCGTCCGTGTCAAGGGCTTCCAACCCAAGGCGGTGTGGAAACGACGCTACGAGCACATCAACTGCTTCGAGCAACTGCTCGCCGACGAAGGCACGGCGATCGTCAAGTTCTACCTGCACATCTCAAAGGGCTACCAGAAAGAGCGTCTGCAACGCCGGCTCGACCGCCCGGACAAGCACTGGAAGTTCAACCCGGACGACCTGACGGAGCGCGCCCGTTGGGACGACTACATGCACGCGTTTGAGGACGTATTCGAGAAGTGCTCGCCGAAGCACGCGCCTTGGTACGTCGTGCCCGCCGAGCGACGCTGGTTCCGGGACCTGCTCGTGGCGCGCGTTGTCGCCGACACCCTGGCCACCATGGACCCGCAACTGCCCGAGCCGACCTTCGATCCCGCGACGATCACGATCGACTGAGCCCAGCCACCCCGCCGTGATCCTAAACCGGCACGGAAGCCGCCATGCCCGCCGCCCCCAGCAAACCCAGAGCCGCCACGCCGTCGTACTCCGCCGCCGACATCACCGCGCTCGAGGGGCTCGACCCCGTCCGCAAGCGCCCCGGGATGTACATCGGCGGCGTCGATTCACGCGGGCTCCACCACCTCTGCTGGGAGATCCTCGACAACTCGGTCGACGAGGCGATGAACGGCCACGCCTCGGAGATCACCCTCACCCTCCACGCGGGCAGGGACAAGATCACGGTCAGCGACAACGGCCGCGGCATCCCCGTCGACAAACACCCCAAGCTCAAGGTGCCCGCACTCCAGGTTGTTCTCACCACGCTCCATGCCGGCGGCAAGTTCGAGGGCCAGAACTACAAGACCGCCGGCGGGCTGCACGGCGTCGGCGCGTCCGTCGTCAACGCGCTCTCCAAGTCCCTCGTCGCCACCGTCAAACGTGACGGCGGCGAGTACCGCATGGAGTTCAAACGCGGCAAAGCCACTACCAAGCTGCTGAAGAAAAAGGGCTCAGCCCGCGGCACCGGCACCACGATCACCTTCGAGCCCGACGCCACCATCTTCCCCAAGACCGACTTCGACGCGGACACCATCCGGCAACGCCTCGAGGTTGTCGCTTTCCTGCACAAAGGCGTCAAGGTCACCTTCATTAACGACGACGAGAAGCAGCGCGAGACATTCCAGCACCAGAACGGCATCGCCGACTACCTCGACGCCGTCACCAAGCAACGCAACGCCCGGCCGATCACCGACGCCGTGTTCAACCTCGAACGCGACAACGGCACACGCATGGAGATGTGTTTCCGCTGGACGGACGCCACCGACGAGCACGTCCGCAGTTACGTCAACGGCATCCCCACCGGATCGGGCGGCTCGCACGAGGCGGGCTTCCGCGCCGGGCTCAACAAGGCCGTCCGTAACTACATCGACACCCACAAACTCACGCCCCGCGGCGTCAAGATCTCCCCCGACGACATCCGTGAAGGCGTCGTCGGCATCCTCTCCGTCTTCATCCCCGACCCGCAGTTCCAGGGACAGACGAAAGACCGGCTCAACAACCCGGACGTTCAGCCCACGATCGACAACGCGTTGCGCCCGGCGCTCGAGCAGTGGCTCAATGAAAACCGTACCGTCGCCGAGACGATCGTCGCCCGGATCGTCAACGCCGCCCGGGCCCGCGCCGCCAGCCGCGCCGCCGCCGACGCCGTCTCGCGCAAGACGGTCACCAGTTCAAACCGGCTCACGCTTCCCGGCAAGCTCAGCGACTGCACCGGCCCGGGCCGGCACGACTCCGAGCTCTTCATCGTCGAGGGCGACTCCGCCGGCGGCAGCGCTAAACAAGGCCGCGACCGCACCACGCAGGCCGTCCTCCCCCTGCGCGGCAAGGTCCTCAACACCGAGGGCAGCGCGCTCACGAAGGTCCTCGGCAACAAAGAGCTCGCCGACCTCGTCACCGCGCTGGGCTGCGGCATCGGTAAGCACTTCGACCCCGGCAAGCTGCGCTACCAACGCATCATCCTCCTCGCCGACGCCGACTCCGACGGACACCACATCACGACGCTGCTGTTGACCTTCTTCTTCCGGCACCTGCGTCCGCTCATCGAGGACGGGCACGTGTACATCGCGCTGCCGCCACTCTACCGTGTCGAGGTCGGCAAGGAGCGCTTCTACGCCGCCGACGACGCCGAACGCGACGCCTTCCTCGCCCAACAGAAGGGCAACACCAGGCCCGAGATCACCCGGTTCAAAGGCCTCGGCGAGATGATGGCCAAAGACCTGTGGGAAACCACGCTCGACCCGGCAACGCGTCGTCTGCTGCGCGTCGACATCACCGACGCCCTCGCCGCCGACCAAGTCATGAGTGAACTAATGGGCAAAGACCCCTCAGCCCGGTTCCGGTTCATCATGGATCGCGCAGAGGAGGCCGAAGAGCTCGACGTCTGATGCGATGTCGGTAACGCCGAATCGCGTCAGTTCGCCACGACGTTGCTCACCGAGAAGATCGGCAGCAGCAGCGCAATCGCGATAAAGCCGATGATCAGGCCCATCGCCGCGGTCATCGCGGGTTCGATCAGGCTCGTTGTGGCCTTGACCTGCTCGTCGAACTCGTCCTCGGTGAACGTCGCGATCTTGTTCATCGTCTTGCCCAGCCGGCCAGACTTCTCGCCGGCGTAGACCATCTGAGCGACGTTGCGCGGGATCAGCGGCGTCTCGAACATGCCGTCGGACAGCTGACCGCCGCGGCGCATGCGGTCGTCCAGGTCGTCCCAGAGGTCTTCGTACCAGGCATTGCGCGTCACCTCGCGCGCCGTGGCGACCATGTCGAGGATCGGCACGCCCGCCTCGAGCATCGTGCCCATCGTCCGCATCGACCGGGTGATGTAGAGCTTGCGGAAGAGTTCCCCTAAAACCGGGCAGCGCAGCTTCAAGAGGTCGAGCGATCGCCGACCGCCCTCGGTCCGTTTCGCAAACAGAAACGACACGACGACGAAAGCCACGCCCCCGATCCAGAAGTACCAGTAGCTGAGCAGTGACTCCGACGCCGCCATCAGGATGCGAGTCGGCAGCGGCAGCGTCGCGCCGCGCGACGCGAAGATCCCGGTGAACTTCGGTAGCACCCACGTCAGCAGACCGATGGTGACCCCGGTGATCATCACGAGCATGATCGCGGGGTACGTCAGCGCGCTCTTGATCTTCTTGGCGGTCTGCTGCTCCTTCTGCAGGTACCCGCTGATGCGGTCGAGCATCGTCCCCATCGTGCCTGAGAGTTCCGACGCCGAGACCAGCGCGATCATCACTGGCGGGAAGGCCTTGGGGTGCTGCCGCAACGCGACCGACAGCTCCGAGCCGCTCTGCACGCGGTCGTACACGTCCGTCAGCACCGCCCGGAAGGCGGGGTCATCGCATTGATCGGCGGCGCACTCCAGCGCGTCGGACAGCGGAACGCCCGTCTCGATCATGGCGGCCAGTTGGTGCGCGAAGGAGATCACGTCGTCCCGCCGGACACGCCCGCCGGTGCGGACGGCTTTCGCTTCGTCCGTCTTCTCGGGGTCGCGCTCCGGCGCCTCGTCGATCGCCACGACGAACTTGCCCTCCCCCCGCAGCAACGCGCCGGCGTCCGTTGCCGACACCGCGTTGAGCAGGCCGGTCATCAACTCGCCACGGGCGTCACGGGCTTTGTAGCGGAACGTCGGCATCGGTTCGTCTTCTCGGGCGTTCGCGCGAGGTCGCACGTCGCGGTCAGATGCTGGTCGCGCGGAACAACTCTTCGAGGGTGGTCAGCCCGGCCTTTACCTTGTCGATCCCGTCCTGACGCAGCGTGGTGTACCCCCCGCCCGACACCGCCATCCGGCGGATCTCCTGCAGCGAGGCGCCGCGCGATACGGCGTCCAGCATCTCGTCGTCGGGGATCAACAACTCGAACACGCCGATCCGACCGGCGTAGCCCGAGTTCCGGCACTTGGAGCAGCCAACGCCCTGGTGCACCGTCTCGATGTCGCGGCCGCCGTCTTTCAGCCGGTCCAGCGTGCGTCGCATCTGCGGGCTGACCTCCGCCACTTCCTTGCAGTTCGAGCAGATCCGACGCACGAGGCGCTGCGCCAGCACGCCGCGGATCGCCGCCGCAACGAGGTACGGCTCGACCCCGATGTTGAACAGCCGGGTCACGGCCGAGGGCGCGTCGTTGGTGTGCAGGGTCGAGAGCACGAGGTGCCCGGTCAACGCCGCCTGGATGCCGATGCGGGCGGTCTCCTGGTCGCGGATCTCGCCGATCATGACGACGTCCGGGTCCTGCCGCAGCAGTGACCGCAGCGCAGACGCGAACGTGAACCCGGCCTTGTCGTTGACCTGGAACTGGTTGACGCCGGGGATGTTGTTCTCGACCGGGTCTTCGACCGTGCTAATGTTGATCGATTCTTCGTTGATCTCGTTGAGCGCCCCGTAGAGCGTCGTGGACTTGCCCGAGCCGGTCGGCCCGGTGACCAGGAACACGCCGTTGGGGAGGTGGACGACCTCGCGGAAGCGTTCGAGCATCTCGAACGACAGGCCGATCTTTTCGAGCCGGGCCAGCGCGTTACGGGTGTCGACGATGCGCATCACGACCTTCTCGCCGAACTTGCCGGGGCACGTGCTGACGCGGAGGTCGATCTGCGACTTCTGGATCGCGATGGTGATGCCGCCGTCCTGGGGCACGCGACGCTCGGAGATGTCCATCCCGGCCATGATCTTGATGCGGGAGACAACCGCGGGCTGCATCTGCGCCGGCGGGCACATCTTCTCGAACAGCCGGCCGTCAACGCGGAACCGCACGCGGAGCTTGTTCTCGTCCGGTTCGATGTGGATGTCGGAGGCGGCGTCCTTCACGGCCGAGTAGATCAGGAAGTTGACCAGCTTGATGATCGGCGAGGCGTCGGCGGAGTTCTCGACGTTCGAGATGTCCTGTATGTCGCGTTCCACGACGGCCACGTCGTCCGCGCCGCCGTCTCCGATCATCTCGTCGATCACGAAGACGTTGCCGTCGGGCATGAACGCGGCGAGTGTCGTCTCGATGTCCTTGTTCGTGACGGCTACGACCTGAACGGTCTTGCCGGACACACGTTCGACCTCTTCGATAACGAACACGTTCGCGGGCTCGTGCATCGCGACGGTGAGTTTGCCCTCGACACAGAAGAGCGGCACGACTCGGTTTTTTTCGAGGAACTCCCGGGGCAGTTCCTCGATGACCCGGGGGTCGACGAGCTTGGGGGTCAGCCGAGCGAAGGGTACGCCGTACGCGTCGGCGAGGACGGCCATCACCTGCTCTTCGGTGGCGAAGCCCATCTCCACCAACACCTCGCCCAACAGCTTCTTCATGCCCGGCTGCTGGTTCTGCCGGGCGAGCGCCTGGTCGAGTTGATCGGGGGAGATCAGCTCGCGTTCGACCAACAGGTCGCCGACGCGCAGCGGCGGGCCAGCCCGGAGGCCGGTATGCGACGGGGCCTTGTTGTCGCCGAGTCGGATCACATATCACCTCAAGCTGTTGATGGCAGCGTCGACGTCGGCGTGGAGTTCGAGGCGGCCGGCCAGGCGCGTGACGCGTAGCGCCTCGGTCACGTTCCCGTGGACGTTCGCGAGCCGGACCTGCCCCAGTTTTTCGGCACAGGTGTCCTGCAGCCAGAGCATCGATTCGAGGCCGAGGCTGTCTACGAACTCGACGTGTTCCAGGTCGAGGACGACGTCGCGGATGGCGTGGTCGAGCCGCTCCTGCGCCGCCGCGCGGAGGCGTTCGGCGTCTTCCTCGCCAACGAACTCGCCCTTGAGCGTGAAGACGCTGAGCTGGTCGTAGTCTTCGTGCGTGAGTTTCATGGCACAACGTCCCGGGCGCCGGCGCGGTCCTGTCAAGTCATCGACCGAAACCGGCATCGGGTTCAGGTGGGCTGCGTCGGTTATCCGGGCTAGGCCGCACGCCGCATGCGTTCGTGCTTGCGGATCAACCGGTCGAAGGGGGCGAAGTCCATCTGCACAAAGGCCGCGGCGAGCTCGGGGTCGAACTGCGTCCCGGCGCACCGGGTGACCTCTGCGAGCACGTCTTCGAGCTTCATCGCTTTACGGTACGTGCGGTCGGAAGACATGGCGTCGAACGCGTCGGCCAGCCCGATAAGCCGGCCAAACAACGGGATCTCCTCCGCCGCCCGTCCGGTCGGGTAGCCGCCGCCGTCGTACTTCTCGTGGTGGTACAGCACGCCGGGGACGAGGTCCTCCATCTGCCGGATGTCGCGGATGATGTTGGCGCCGATCTGCGGGTGTAGCTTGATGAGCCCGAACTCGTCCGCGGTGAGGCGCCCCGGCTTGCACAGCACCGCTTCGGGCACGCCGATCTTGCCGACGTCGTGCACCAAGCCCGAGAGGTAGACGCGCTCGCACACCTGGTGGCCCAGACCGACCTGCTCGGCGAGCATCCGGGCCAGCAGGGCCACCCGCTCGGAGTGACCGTGGGTGTAGCTGTCCTTGGCGTCGATCGCGGCGGTCAGGGCGTGCAGCGTGCCAAGGAACATGCTGTGCGCATCGTCGTAGAGCATGTGGTTTTCGAGGTAGATGGTCAGCGACCCCGCCAGCGACTCGCACAGCTTCGCGTCCACCGACGAGATCAGGTCACCGTCGAGTCGGTCGGCCCCGAACATCACACCGAGCACCCCGTCATCGAGACGCATCGGGATGATCAGAAAGTTTTGTCCCAGCGACTCGACCCCGGGGAGCGCGATCTCGCCCGCACGGTCGACGATCATGGGGCTGTGCAGGTCGGGGTACCGCTGCATCAACGCGTCGGCGGCGGCGTCCATCTCGTCCGGGTCAAAATCCCCGACGTGGAGACAGATGGTCTGGCCGCTCACGTCGTTGAGACGGGGATCATTCACCAACGACAACGCCAGCCAACGAAACCCGATGACCTGGTGCAGCTCCTCGCAGGCGTCGCGTAACACCGTCTCGGGTGACGCCTTGACGCGGAGGCTGCTCGCGAGCTTGTACAAGAGCGAGAGCTCTTCGTACGTGTCGGCTAGTTCCAGCGACAGGCCCTGCAACTCGCCGCCACGGCGGTGAAGGTTGCCATCGTCTTCACACATCCAGCTCAATGTCAGCGCGAGCCGGTGCGCTTCTCCGGCGGAAACGGTCGAGTCGCCTTGGGCCTCCGCCGCCGCGGCCCCCCGATCGAGCCCGGCCTCGCCGCAGACGCCGTGGAACTGCTCGGACTCCGTCAACTCCGGTCCCAGTAGCAACACGGCGTAGAGCTTCTTGGGTACCGGCGGGTGCACCGCCAGCCGGCCCGGGCCCGGCCTCAACGACGCGACGCGCACGCCCGGCCACAACTCCCGGACGGTGCCGGGTGCCGCCGTCAGCGACGACCACTCTCGGCGCAGCGCACCGGAAAACAACGACGAAGCGACGATCGCCTCTACCACACGGCCCGACGCGGTCAGCGCTCGCGCCTCGCCGCCGTCGCGCAGCCGCAGCAGCGTCACGCCGAGCGCCTCGGCGCGGCGGAACACCTCCGGGCTCAGCGTCGCTTCGGGCGGCGACGCGAGTTGGACGGCGGGCTGACTCACGCGGCCTCCGGGGATTGGTCGGGGCTGGGTGCTTCGGCCTGACGGCCTCCCGACACGGGCACGATCGCCTGCACCTTCAGCAGCACCTCCCGCGGGCTGAACGGCTTGCTGACGACGTCGATGATCCGCGCCCGGTGCAGTTCGGCCGGGTCGAGGCGGAAGCCCCGAGCGGTGAGCATGATGGCGGGGACGTCGGCGGTCGCCTCGTCTTCGCGCAGGGCGGCGCAGAGCTCGACGCCGGAGACGTAGGGCATCTGGTAATCCGTCACGATCAGATCGGGCAGCCGTCGCTTGACCAGCTCGAGCGCTTCGGCGCCGTCGGGCGCGGTGATGACCTCGTACCCCGCGTTACGGAGCTTCAGCGAGACCACGTGGACGATGTGGGACTCGTCGTCACAGACCAGAACTAAGGGGGGTTGCGTCACCATCGCCTCGCTAACAAGTCTGCCCCTCGCTCACTGGGAATGTCGGCTAAAGGGAGGGCCATTTTGAACGTCGTGCCGTGTCCGACCGTGCTTTCGACCGACACGCTGCCGGCATGAACGTTCTCGACGACGTGCTTCACCAGGTTCAGGCCCAGGCCGGTACCCGGCGCGACCGTGTTATTGGACGGCACGCGGTAGAACTTCTGGAACAGGCGGGGCACGTCCTCGGCGGGGATGCCGACGCCGGTGTCCGTCACGCTCAGGGTCACCGTCCGACTCGGCCCGTCGGAAACCATCGCAAGCCCGACCGTGCCCCCCGCGGGCGTGTACTTCACCGCGTTGGACACCACGTTCATCACGGCCTGGACCAGCATGTCCCGGTCGGCAAACACAACGGCTTCGCGCTCGGTGACGAGACGGTCGAGCGTCACGCCCTTGTCGCGTGCCTGCGGCAGTACCACCTCGACACAACCGTTGACCAACACTGCGAGTTCCACTTGCTCGCGGTGGACCTTGGTCACGCCGGACTCGATCCGGCTGATCGAGAGGATGTTGTCGATCATCCGCTGGAGCCGGTCGGTCTCGTTCTGGACGATGCCGTAGAACTCGCTGCGGGTGTCTTCGTCGTGCGCCTCGCCGTCGATCAGCATCTCGACGTAGGCCTTGATCGAGCTGAGCGGCGTCCGCAGCTCGTGGGACACCTTGGAGACGAAGTCGGACTTCATCTCGGCGATCTCCTTGTCCCGGGTCACGTCGTGCAGCACGGTGACCACGCCGGCGGCGCCGGCCGCACCCGGCGCCGCCACGCCCCTGCCCGCGACGCAGGTGGTAGTGACGCGGAACGACCGGCCGCCGACGCGGTGCTCCATGCCGCGGCGTTGGTTCGCGCCGGCGTCGCGGGTGTCCTTGATCAGCTTGATCAGCCGGGCGTCTTCGGTCACTTCGTCCAACGGACGACGCAGCGCCGGCTGGAGCTCGAAGTCGAGCACCTGGGCGGCCGCGCCGTTGGCAATCTTGACCTCGTCGAACGCGTCCGTAACCACCACGCCGTCGGTGATGGCGTTCAGGATCGCTTCGAGGTGGCCGCGCTCGGCTTCGCTGACCCGGCTGCGCAGCTCGAGCTCCCGCCGCAGCCGGGTCATCTCGTCGAGCCGTTCGCTCATCGCCTGGATCGTCTGTGCAGCGACGTTGGCGGCGGGCCCCAGCCCGAACCCAAGCCGCGGCGGGAGCGTCGCGCCCTCCCCGGACAGCGTGTGTAGATACCCGACCAGCCGGCGGATGTCGCGCTGCAGCGCCGCCGCGATCCGCCAGGCGGCGAACCCAATCAGGCCTCCGATTAAACACGACGCCAACCACACACCCCACCCCCTCGGCATCGGTGACGCACTGAGCGCGGCAAAGGAGACACCCGCGACGAGGCACGTGGCCACCCCCGCCAGGATCGCCCGATACCAGTGAGTTTGCACGTTCTCCGCCTCGGGTCTGCCGCCCGCCGTACGCGGCGGTCGGCCCTGGATCCCCCAGTGGTTCCGGATCAGTACCCGGTCGCGGCGGCCTCGGTGGACACGGCGGCCTGCGACTCGATTTCCTTCTGTACGGAGGACAGCAGCCGCTGCGCCCGTTTGTCGTCTGGGTTGCGCTTCAGCGCCGCCTCGTAGGCCTTGGCCGCCGCGGCGGGCTTGCCGACCTTCTGCAACGCCAGGCCGCGCATCAGCAGCGGCGTGGTGTCGTTGGGCGCCAGCTTGGCGGCGTGATCGAACAACCGGAGCGCATCGACCAGTCGGCCGCGTTTCTGCCAAACCATGCCGGCCATCAGGTAACCCTCGTGCCGGTTGGGCGCGAGGTCCATGACGCGGTTGGCGGCGATCAGCGTGCCGCCCAGGTCTTCCATCCGCCAGGACAGCTCGCCGAGCTTGATCCAGTCGGTCGGCACGTCGCGCTCGATGTTGGTCAGGTCGATGTACGTCTGCCGGGCGTCGGCGACCCGGCCGGCGCTGAGCTCGGCGGCGGCGAGGCGACGCATGAGGTCGGTGCGGTTGGCGTAGGCGTCCTTGGCGAGCAGGGCCTTGAGCGCTCTCGCGGCCTCGTCGGGCTGGTTGGCCTCGATGAGCGTACGGGCAAGCTCTTCCTGGATGATCGTCTCGTCGGGCGCGAGCAGCGCGGCGTTGCGGTAGTAATCCGCGGCGGTGCTGTACTCGCTCTTCAGCCCGTAGATGTGGCCGAGCGCGACACGCATCGACGCGTTGCTGTCGAAGTAGTCGAGCCGGTCCTCGAGCACCTTGGCGGCTTCGTCGAAGCGTTCAAGCGTGACCAGCGTCTCGGCGACCGCGAGCAGCCGGCTGGGGTTGTCGGGCTCGAGGCGTTGGGCGGCCTCGTAGCGCTCGAGCGCGTCTTCGTGCTTGCTCCAGCGCTGCAGGATGACGCCTTGGTAGTAATACGGGTCGGCGAACGCGTCGCTGCCGGTGTCGCTGAGCACGATTGATCGGGCAAAGAGCTTGAACGCGTACTCGAGTTCGCCCTTCTCCAGCGCGATACGGCCGGCGAGGTTGAACAGCTTCGGGTTGTCCGGGTCGACACGGGCAGCGTCGTTGACGGTCTTCTCGGCCTGCTTGAGCTGCCCGGCCGTGAACTGGTTCGTCGCCGTCTCGATCATGACGTGCGAGCGCAGGCTCTGCCACCGGCCGTCGGCCTCCTTGACCCACTCGTCGTGGCGGTTCTGGCAGCCGGACAGCGCGAGCCCGGCGACGACGGTGGCGGCGAGCAGGGTCTGCGTCAGGGTCGAGCGGTTGAACATGGCGGGTCTCTCGTAAAGCGGAAAAGCCGGGGCCGGCGGTGGGCCGACCCCGGCGAGGGTGTCACGGGGGACGGCTTAGTTGCCGTCGTCGGTTACTTCGACCTCGGTCATCAACTGGTCGTAGAAGTCGCCTTCGTCGGCGGCGTTATCGGTCGCTTCTTCAGCATCCGTCGCTTCGGCCTGAGCCTCGACGGGGTCGGCAGCGACCTCGGTGGCGAAGTCCGGGACGTCGCCGCCGGTGCTCTCGAAGAACAGGTCGGCGTCGAAGGTGTCGGCCTCGAACCCGTCGCCGGCGAACTCGGCGGTGGTGGCCGGGGCGTCGGCCGTCGGCTCGACCGAGATCGGCTCGGCGAACTCCCAGTCGCTCGCGTCGGTCTCGACCGACACGGTCACCTGGGCGGTGCTCTGCGGCGCATCGAACGCGCCCGATTCGTCGTCGGCCTCGGCCACGGCGCCCTCGGCGCTCTGGCCCCAGTCGAAGGCGTCGCCCTCGACCGTCTCGTCCTGCGTCGGCTCGGCGGCGCTGAACGACTCGGTGTCGACTTCGGCGATCACTTCCTGCACCGGCTCGGCCGTCTGCACGGGCTCGGCCTCGAAGGTGTCGATCACTTCAGCCGGCTGCGGCTCGGCCGACTCGGCGGCGAACGTGTCCGTTGCCTCGGTCGTGCCCGCGTCGGCGGTCGTGTCGACCTCGGCGATCACTTCCTCGGCCTCAGCCGGGGCTTCGGTCTCAACGAACACGTCTTCGATGTCCGTCGACACTACCGTCTCGGCGGCCGCGGTCTCGACCTCGGCGGGCTCCTCGGTCACGGCCTCGGAGAACGCCACGGGTTCTTCAGCCTTGGGCGCCAGGGCCTCGACGTCGGCGTCGATCATCGAGTCCATGATGCCCCGCAGCTGCGAGCGGTCGTGATAGGCGATCTGCTCACCCGTGATCTCCTGCTTGAGCGCCAGGGCGTCGGCGGAGGTCGGGCTGATGTGCAGCGCGAGGTTGGTGTGCCACATCGCCTTCTTGTCGTCGCCGCTCTCGAGCGCCTCGCGGGCGGTCAGGAGGTTGCTGCTGACGAGCTTGTCGGTCGACCAGGGCAGCAGGCCCTGCTTCGCGCCGAGGCGCTTGTTGCGGATCGCGGCTTCGGCGGCCTGGCCACCGATGGTGAGCTGCGACGGCTCCATGATCGAGGTCTTGATCAGGAAGATGACCTCGGACCGCTCAACCGTGTCGTCCTTGCCCTGGAACGCAGCGCCCAGGACCGGGATGTTGCCCAGGCCGGGGACCTGGTTGCGGTTGTTGGTCGTGTCTTCCTTGAACAGGCCGCCGATGACGACGGTCTGACCGTCCTCGACGATGATGTTGGTGATGAGCTCCTGGGTCGTCTCGTCGGGGATGACGAAGCCGGCCTGCTCGCGCACCGCACCGTCGCTGATCGCGGGCCGCAACTCGAGGCGGACGGTGCCCTCGTTCGAGATGAACGGGCGGACGGTCAGCTGGGTACCGACGTCGAGGAACTCGACGGTCTGCGTGTTGCTGGTGTCCGTGACGGTCGTGCTGAGGTAACCGAGCCGCTGACCGACGAGCAGGTCGGCCTTCTGGCGGTTGAGCACGAGGATGTTGGGCTTGGCCACGACGGTCGTGTCGGTGACGGAGTCCAACGCACGGACGAACACGGCCGCGTCGGAGCCGACGTACCCGACCTTCACGCCGCCCGGGCCGGCGGTGTTGCCGACGGTGGACTGAACGCCGCCGCCGGCATCGCCATCGGGACCGCCGCCGCCGATCAACTCACCGATCGCGTTGAGCGGGTTGGTGAAGTCGAACGCGTCGAGGTTACTGAACACGGAGAAGTCGACGCCGAAGGCGTTGTTCTCGGTCAACTGGGCCTGGAGGATGGTGGCCTCGATCAGGACCTGCTTCGGACGCACGTCGAGCTCGGCGATGATGCCCTCGACGGCGGCGACGTTCTCTTCGTAGTCACGGACGATGATCGAGTCCGGCAGCGCGAAGCTGTTGCCGCCCGCGTCCGACTCGCTGGGCAGGAACCCGTCCTCGACCGCCGAGCTGAACGTCACGGAGCCGGCGTCGGACATCATCGCCTCGGCGATGGTCTTGGCGTCGTCGCCGTTGAGGTAGTTCAGCCGGATGATCTTGGTCTGCAGGGCCCGCGAGGCGTCGCGGCGTTCCTGGAGTTCTTCGGCGGTGTAGACGTAGATGAAGTTGCCCTTCTCCTCATACCCGAACCCGTTGGGCTCGAGGATGGCGTCCAGGGCCTCGTGGAACGTCACGCCGTACAGGTCCGCGGACACGGTGCCCGAGACGTTGCGGCTGGTGACGATGTTCTTCTGGCTCTGGATCGACAGGAGCTGGAGCACCTTGGCGATCTCGAGGTCCTTGACCGCGAGGTCGACCTTGCCGAACGAGTCCATGTTGATGCTGGACTCGCCGTCGGCGTCGCCGTCGGCGACGTCGAACAGGCCCAGGGGCGCTTCCCCGTCGACCTCGGCCAGTTGGTCGAAGTCGTAGCCGGCGTCCTGCCCGTACGCCGCGAGCGGCGAGACGAACAACGCCCCGGCCGTGCCGAGGATGGTTCCCCACTTCTTCTTGCTGATCTCGTGTTTACGCTTGCTGGCCATCCCGTGTGCTCCTTCGGGCCTGCCGGGAGTTGTGGTCCCGGGGGAGTCAAAAATCATTGCTTCCAAAACAGTTCGGTCGGTGGTCAGAGGCTGAGACGAACCTTGACCCCCTGGCTTTCCAGGATCACGGCACGCCGCTCCAGCCGGACGACGGTGAAGCCCTCGATGGTGTCGCCGGCTCGCAGGAGCTGGTTGTTGATGATCACCACGGGGTCCTCGCCTTCGATCACGCTGGTCAGGCGCAGCTTGCCGGCCGCCGACACAACGGCCGCTTGCACACCGTTCTCGGTACCCCATCGCCCCGACTTCTCCCGATCTGCCTCGTCGCGCCACGACGAGGTCCGTCTGTAGTGACTGGGGTCAATGGCGAAGATGTCGCGGGCCGGCGGGCCCGGGTCCGTTAACTCGATCGGGCGCTTCTCGGGCCTGGCGCCGAGGTCGAACGCGCCGTCGTCGACCGCGACCGACGCCCGCCACGCCGAGGCGGTCCGCGGGACCTCCTTCAGCAGCAACCGGCCCCAGAGCAGCAGCCCCACCGCCAGCAGCACCGCGATCGTGCCGCCCTTGAGCGGGCTGCGACGCAACTCACGGACGTAGTCTTGGACGATGTGCTTCATGGCCGGGCCTCCCCGTCGCCGGTGAAGTACGCCGCCAACTCGAGGCGCGTCTGCAGCCCACGCCGTCCGATCGCGTCGTTGTCCCCGCGCAGCTCGGTCCGTTCCACGCCGGTCAGCCGGCGGTGGTTCTCAATCGCTTCCACCACCGCCAACGCCGACGCGAACCCCGCCTCGAACTCCAGGTTCGTCGGGATCACCGCGAAGTCGGCGAAACGCTGGAAGTCCCGCGTCGTCAGCTCCTGGTCCTGCACGCCCTGGCTCCGGGCAGACTCGGTCAGGCTCCGCAGCAGTGACGACAACTGCGGCGACTCGGGCACGACGTGCGGGTCGTTCCCGATCTGCGTGCGCAGCGCCGCAACTTCTTCCTGCAACCGAGCCAGCTCGGCCTCGGACACCCCGATGTCGGACAGTCGCGTCACCGCGCCGGACGCGCGCGACTCGAACTGCGTGTGCTGCCGGTGGGCCGGGTACCAGACCAAACCGAAGAAGCCGGCCAACACGCCGACGACCACGGCCGCGGTCACCCACACGTCCGCGGGGACCTTCGCCTTGGGCAGCCGAGACAGGGGAGACGCCTTGCTCACGGCGACACCTCCGCCACCACTTCGCCGGCGGCCTGTGCCGAGGAAGGATCGGTCCAGACATACTCACGAGACAGGTCGACGTTGGCCGTCACACGGAACTGCCGCGCCGCGAGGCCTTGCGTCTCGACGTACCGACTCGAGTGCAACTTGACGCCGGTGAACAGCGGGTGCTCGCTCATCGACGCGATCAACGCCGCCACCGTCAGGTCGTCGGGGGCGACCGCCTCGAACTCGACCTTGATTAAGTTCGGCTCGGCCTTGGTCGGCTCGGCGCTGAACACCGGGACGCCGCCCGCGCGCTCGTCATCGATCTCCTCGGCCGGCGGTTGCCACGCCTTGGGTGTGGGCCGGTCGTTTTCTAGCGTCAACGCCCGCAACGCCATCGACTCCGGCAGCAGCGAACCGAGCACCCGCACGACCTGGTGGTGCCTGACGGGCACCCGGACGGCGCGCTGAACACGGCGTTGCTCCATCAGCTGTTCCTTGACCTCCCGCAACTCGAGCACCTGTTGCTCGGTGCTCAGCGCGTTGGCCAGCCGGTCCTCGGCCTGCAACGCCTGCTGACGCAGGCTCATCCGCGCGGTCATCCCGTACGTCCAGTAGACGCCCAGGGCGCCGCAGAGCAGCAGGACGACCGCTCCCTCGCGCACCCGGCGTTGCCGAGTCCGCAGCCGGTCGCGGTACGACTGAGGCAGGAAGTTGATCTCGTTCACGCCGCCGCCCTTTCCGCGCGCCGGCGCTCCCCCCAGGTCAGGTCCGCCCGGGCCGCCGCGCCGATCGCCGAAGACCAACCGGCCCCCGCGTCTGGCAGCACGCCCGCCGTCGGGTCGCCGACCTGCACCGACAGCCCGCTCGACTCGGCGAACATCACCGGGAGCCACGGCTGAAGCGATTCGCCGCCGATCAGCGTCACCGCCCGCGGTCGCTCGCCCCGGAACGTCACGCCGAAGTAACGCAGGCACAGGTCCACCTCGCGCGACAGGTCCGTGACCGGCGCCCGAAGCGCTTCAAACATCGCCCGTTGCTCGGGGCTGGCGGACGCGCGGTCGTCGTCCAGGCGGAACTGGCGACGCAGCTCCGGCGCCTCGGCGATCGGCATCGAGACGTGCTGAGCGACGCTGCGGTCGAACGCCTGGCCCGCCACCTCCAACTGCTTGAAGAACACCACCCGGCCGTCGCGCACCACGACGATCTTGCTCGACTCGTGGCCGACGTCCAGCAGCACGTGCACACCCTCGGCGACCTGTTGTGCGAAGGCGCGGGTCAACGCTGTCACCGACACGTCCACGGCCGTCGGGGCCAACCCGGCCTTGACCAGCGAGTCGACGTGCTCCTCGACGAACGCCGTCCGCGCGGCCAACGCGATCACTTCCTCCCGGACGTCGTCTCCTTGTCGGACCTCGCCCGCTTGGATGAACTGCACGAACAACTCGCCGCCGTCGGCCCCGAGCCGGTCGCGCATCTCCCACGCCACGGCGTCACGCAACTCGTCGGCGGGCATCCGGGGCAAACGAAGGTTTTTTGCTTCCACCGACCCGGACGGCAAGACGCTGACGCACCTGCGCCCGACGAACTGCCCCTGCTCCAACGCGGACTTTACCGCCGAGGTCACCCACTGGTGGTAGCCCTCGTCGCGCAGCGAGACCCCGGCGGGCATCGGCTGCCGTGCCGTCGTCGCGACCCTCCCGGCCGGGCCGGGTCGGTCGAGCTGGACCAGCCGCACGCCGTGCCGACCGAGGTCTACCCCGATGGGCGGCGCCGCCTTGCCGAGTTGCAGTGTCCCGAGCTTCATGCCTCACGACGCGCTGGGCCCTGACGCCCGCGTCCTCCCTGGTTCGTTCTCCCCGGCCGTGCTCCTCGCCGAAACGGCGGATCGAGGCCGCGTGTCGAGCCGATCCGATGAGGGATCAGTCCACGGTCACCCGCCCGGTGAATGGCTGCACACGGACGGTCAGTTCCTGGGTGTCAAACCCGACGACGATCGCCATCTCCGTCGACAGCGTCGGCGACCCGAGGTCGTCGAACTCGAGCTCGGTCGCGGGCGTCGCGCCGGCGTCGACCGTCACCGAACGGATCTCGATCCCCTCGAAGCGGTCGTCGGTGTCGAAGTCGATCGTGTAGTTCCCGGCCGTGCCGTCGAGCCAGCCCATGGTCAAGGGCGTGCCCGTCGCGTCGGTCACCGAGTACGCGTTGCCCGCGGCGTCGTAGACCACCTTGATGGTCCGTTGCTGAGCGATCGCCTCGTTCTGCGCGAACAGGATGTCCTGCATCACGATGCGGGCGGCGGCCTGGATACCCAGCGTGCCCGCCGTCAGCATCTGCGGCACCACGACGACGCTGATGATCCCCAGGATCGTGACGATCACCAACACCTCCACGAGCGTGTAGGCGGAACGACGACGGGGTGTGGGTGGGCGATGCATCACGGCGGCTTCACCAACAACGGAACCGCGGGCGGGGCGTGTTCACTTCTTCGGCATGGTCTTGACGTTGACGGTCACGCCCTGCTGGATCGTCTTCTCCAACGCGGTGACCGACTTGTTCAACGCCTTGAGCTGGTTCACGATCTCGACCTGACGCTCGGCGGCGCCGCCGACGCCCTGAGCGCGGGCTTCGGACACCGGCGAGAGCACGGCCCCCGCTGGCGTCCCGGCGATCAACACCCAGGTGTTCACGGCCAGCAGCACGGCGAGGACGGTCAGGATGCCGTTGAGGTAACGCAGGCTTCGCATGGGTTCACTCCGAGGAACGGATGGACTTCAGGAGCATCGGCGCTTCGGGGGCGCGACTTGTGTCGGCGTGCTCCGCCAGCCTCCGTAAAGAAAGGACGCCGAGGCGGTCATGCCTCGGCGTCCGGTAAGTCAGGTCAGAGGGGCGTTGGGATTACGGGCCTTCGATGAAGTCCGTGTTGCTGCCGGCGGTCACTTCCGCGGCGGTGGCCAAGCCGAGCTCCTCGGCGTCGTTGGTCCACTTGGCGGTCGGGATCACGGCGCGGATGGCACCGCTCGCCTCGGTGTACTCCCACGCGGCCGAGTTGTCGGCGGCCACGTTCGAGCTGCCGATGAACGGGTTCACCGGGGCCTTCTGCAGGTACGGGCCCAGGTCTGGGTCGGGGTTGGTGCCGGTCGCGGTGAACTCACCCTGCGGGTTGGACACGCGGGTCAGCTGGTCCCAGGTGTCCGGGTCGTTGGTCTGCAACTGGGCGAGCGTCGGGTAGTCGCCGAGGTGCTGGACCTGGTAGAGCTCGAGCTGCGAACGGATCGACTGCAGCTGCGTCTTGAGCGACGAAGCGCGGGCGGTTTCCGACGCCGAGGTGAACTGCGGGATCACGACCGCCGCCAGAATGCCGAGGATGACCACGACAATCAGGATCTCGACGAGCGTGAAGCCCTTCTGCTTCAAGGTACGTGCCGACATTGCCAAAACTCCTTCCGAGGACGCGAAACGCTTGCTTGCGTGCGGGTCGTTGCTCGACCCATTCACACGCCGGCGGCCGGCAACGCGCTCGGTCCGCCCTGGTCCGGTGGTTTCTGCCGACGCCCTCGCTCGGGCGTGATTCGGCCCTCCCCGCAGGAGTGCCGGCAGAAGCCATCGGCCCGTGTGCTGCATCGTCCGGCTCACCGGGATACTTAACCCCGACCGCCAAACTCCGCAGAAAACGCTGACCGGCCACGAGCCGACCAACACCGCGGATATCAACGGATGTTCTTTCCCGGAAAGCCAGCCGAAGCCTCGAAACGACCCGCGCGAGCGGCACCGCTTCGCGTCACCAACCGCACCACCGTCACAACCCGACCGGGTCGCCCCCGCCGTCCGATAAGAACGCTTCCACCTCGCACAGCAACAACCTGCCCTCCTCGAAGGTCAGCCGGGCTTCCGTCTCCGCGAGATCACCCCACGCGAAGTCAGCGATCTCCTTCTCCTGAACCTGCACGGTGACCGACAACTCGACCCGGCCGACGAAGTACACGACTTCCTTCTCGACGGTCTTGCCGGACCGCTTCGTGAAGGCGTACCGCTCCTCGAAGGCAGGCCGCGCGAGCAGGTCGACCCGTCGGATCCCGGTCTCTTCGGCCAACTCTCGCCGCGCCGCATCGATCGGCGACTCGCCCTTCTCCGGGTGTCCCTTGGGGAACGACCAATGCCCGGCCAGGTGCTTGACCAACAGGTACCGCCGGGCCGCCCCGTCGAACAACACGGGGATGACCCCGCAGGAGAAGTCGGTTTCCATCGGCCGCAGTCTAAACAATCCTCACACACGGGCGGGCCGACCCAAACAAGACTTCAGGGCAGCACCCGCTGCTGCCGCCGCCGCCACCGAAGCGGGGTGGCCCCGAACCGCGCCTTGAACAACGCGTGGAAGTGCCCGAGGTTTCCGAAGCCCGCGTCGAAGCAGACCTCGGTGACGCTGCGGTCGGTCTCGGCGAGTTGCAGGGCCGCGTGTTCGAGCCGCGCAGCGTTGACCAACTCACGCGGCGTCCGGCTCAGCACCGCCCGACAGGTCCGGGCTACGTGTTCGTGCCGGTGCCCACAAGCGTTGACGAACGCCCCAACGCCTTCGCGCAGCGTGGCGGTGTCCGCCAGCGCCGCCCGCAGCCACGCCGGCCCCGCGACGGGCTCGGCGCGGCAGTCCTCGAGCACCAACGCCAGCGTCAGCAGCCCGTGCTCCAACGCCGCCGTGTCCCGCCGCCCCGACTGCAAAGCCGCCCCCATCGCCTCCAGCCGGCGAACGCCCCGCTCGGTCACCCCAACCCGGCGGTCCGGCACGCCCGCGGGCCCCCAGGGGTCCTCCAGCGAGCCGCGATGCCGAGCAAAGAACGTGGAACGCACGCGCGGCAGCACCGCCAAATTCCGGAACATCAAACCATCGTTTTTTTCGGACCTGAACGCATGGCGGTCCGTGGGCCTGACCAACGCCACCCCCCCCGCAAAGAGCCGCCGCTCCTCGTTGTTAACCCGCTCTCGGCCGTGTCCCCGGACAACCCAAAAAAACTCGAAAAAATCGTGCTCGTGCTCGGCGGTCCACCCCGGCTGCGCGGACACGGTCGCGAAGTGGAACACGTCGCCCTGACCGAGCAGCGGGCGGAGCCGGAGCTTTCTCATCGACATCAACTCAGCGTACCAATTATCTGCCCCAATCGGAAGACTGAAACGGCCCCGGCTTGCATGATGCGGCGACCTCCATCGTCACCTCCCGACCCACCCTCGAGACCGTCATGCCCACCACCGCCGCCGCCCCGGACGTCGCCGCCAACGACCCCCGGCTCGCACCGAACTTCGACTTTCGGCCCGAGACCTTCAACCGCCCGCGGCTCACGCAGGACGAGGTCGCCGCCTACTGCCGAGACGGGTACGTGCTCTACCACAAGCCGGTGCTACGACGCGAGCAGTTCGACGGGCTCTTCGCCCACTTCGAGCGACTGCTCGACGAACACACCCGCGCGGGGCTCCGGCCCGAGAGCATGGACACGCCCCACTTCGCCGACCACCGCTTGTTCGAGTGGGTGTTCTGCGACGAAGTGCTCGACCTGGTCGAGCCACTGGTCGGGCCGAACATCGCGCTGTTCAGCTCCCACTTCCTCGCCAAGCCCGCCGGCGACGGAAAGCGCGTGCCCTGGCACGAAGACAGCTTCTACTGGCGCGACCTCATGGAGCCCATGCACGTCTGCACCGTCTGGCTCAGCCTCGACCCCAGCCTGCCCGAGAACGGCTGCATGAACGTCATCCCCAACGCGCTGCACGGGTACAGCGACTACGAAGACGTCGACGAATCAACCAACGTCTTCGGCACCGAGATCAACTGGCTCAAGAACCTCCGCACCGACCAGGTCCAGGACGCCGGCGACGCGCCGAAGGGCCTGCGCGTCCGCGCCGCCAAGTGCGAGCTCCGCCCCAACGAAGCCAGTCTCCACGACGCCCGCCTCATCCACGGCAGCGACCCCAACCGCAGCAACCTCCGCCGCTGCGGCTACACCATGCGGTTCATCCCCGCCAGCGTGCTCTACCAGTCCAGGAACCACCGCTTCCCGCACCAGATCTACCTCGCCCGCGGCACGGGACACCCCGACAACCACTACGCCGACCCCACCCGCGACTACCCCGACCTCTTCGAGCAACGCTTCGGCACTGGCAACTCGCACTGACCACGAGCGCTCCTCATGAAAACCCGCGCACGGGCCACGGAACGCCTGGCCTACCTCGAGGCGTTCACCCAGACGCACCGCCGACTCATGGACGGCCCGCCCGCGCTGCGCGAGGCCGCGTGTCTCCGACTCCAACTCCCCTGGCAGTTCGCCCCACTGCGGCCGGGCGACGTGTTTGCGGGCCGGCTGAACGCGTTGCCGTTGTTGTTCAGCCCGGAGGACAGCGGCGTCGGCTACGTCTTCCACGCCGACCGGCTGGTCTCGTGGATCGACCGGGACGCGCTGACGCGCGCCGAGAGGAGCAGGCTGGAGCGCGTCGCGACGTACTGGGCCAGGTACCGGACCGACGCGGTGGTACGTCGCGCCTACCCCGCCGCTCTCTCCGCCGGCCTGCCGAGCGACGCGTGGACCGACGAGCCGGGCATCGCGTTCCCGTTGTACCGCATGGCCGGGGCGACGCTGGACTACGGCAAGCTGCTGCGGCGCGGCCTCCCGGGCTTGGCCGAAGACTGCCGCAGCGTGTCCGACGAAGTCCTCCGTGCCGCCCTCGGCCAGGCGGTCGGGTTGCTCAACGGGTTGTGCCGGCGGTACGCGCAAGAGGCTGAACGACTCGGCGAACATGAGCTCAACACAACCCTCGGTGCGATCACCGATCGCCCGCCGGAAACCCTGCGGGAGGCGATTCAACTCGTCTGGTTGTTCGCCCTCGTCAGCGGCGCCTCGAACTTCGGTCGGGCCGACGCCTACCTCGGGCCGTTCCTCACGGCCGACCTGGCGTCAGGCAGACTCGATCAGCATGCCGCTCAGGAGCTGGTCACCGCGTGGTGGCGGGTGATCGCCGAGCGCAACACCGTCTTCAACGGCCGGGTCGTCATCGGCGGCACCGGTCGTCCCGACCCGACCGCCGCCGACGCCTTCGCACGGCTCGCGCTCGAGGCCACCCGGCAAGCCCCGGGCCCCGAGCCCCAGCTCTCCCTCCGGCTCAGCGACGACCAGGACCCGGGGCTGTTCGACACCGCCCTCGATTTGCTCGGTGAAGGCCTGACGTACCCGATCCTCTACGACGACGCGACCAACGTGCCCGCGGTCATGCACGCCTTTGGGGTCCCGCGTGAACTCGCCGAACGCTACGTTCCCTTTGGCTGCGGCGAGTACGTGCTGGAAGGGCACAGCTTCGGCACGCCCAGCGGGGTTATCAACCTGCTCGAAGCGTTGCGGCAGGTGGTGCTCGCCGCGCCGCCCGGTGGTTTTGCGACGTTCGACGGACTGATCAACGCCTACGAAGCCTGCGTCGAACGGCATATCGCGTGGCTGGCCGAGCAACAGAAGCTCGAATACGACGTCGTCGCCGCGGAAGCGTCGTGCCTCTACTTCACCCTGCTCTACGACCACTGCCTCGAACGAAGCCGAGCGATCTTCGACGGGGGCGTCGCGCACCTGGGCGGCACGCTCGAGACGTACGGCAACACCAATACGGCCGACAGCCTCACGGCGTTGTGTGCTTGCGTCTACGACCAAGCCAGCCTCACGTTCGAGCAAGTCCGTTCGGCGCTTCACGACGATTTCACCGGCCACGACGCGGCCCGGGCGTTGCTGAACACCGCGCGAAAGTACGGGAACGACGACGACACCGCCGACGCGATGGCGGCGCGGGTGCACGAGCACGCGTGTCGGGCAACCGCGGCGCAGGCCGAGCGAGTCGGCCTCGACAGCTACCTCGTGGTCGTGATCAACAACCACGCGAACACGATCCTTGGCCGACACACCGGCGCTTCCCCCGACGGGCGACACGCCGGCGAACCCTTGGCCTGCGGCAACAACCCGTCCGGCGGCGCCGACCGCCACGGGCTCACCGCGATGCTCCGCTCGCTCACCCGGCTCGACCCGTCGATCCACGCCGGCACCGTGCAGAACCTCAAGCTCAGCCCACGGCTGTTCTCACCCGCTCACCGACCGAAGCTCCGCGCGATGCTCGAAGCCTACTTCGACCAGGGCGGGACGCAGCTGATGGTCACCACCGTCAACGCCGACGACCTCCGCGACGCGATGGACCACCCGGAGCGCTACCCCAACCTGCTCGTGCGCGTCGGCGGCTTCAGCGCCCGGTTCGTCGAGCTCGACCGTGACGTACAACTCGAGATCATTAGCCGGACGTGCCACGGTGCGACCTGACGGGGAGTATCGACCATGCGCTTGAAACCCGGCTCGCAAGGAATCGTGTTCGACCTGCAACGCGGCTCGTTCGTCGACGGGCCGGGGCTGCGGACCACGGTGTTCCTCAAGGGCTGCCCGCTGCGCTGCCGGTGGTGCCACAACCCCGAATCGCAGCGCTTCGCTCCGGAGGTTGTTGACCGGGGCACGCCGAGCGAAAGACGCGTCGGAACACGGATGAGCGTCGGCGGAGTGATGGCCGTAGTCGAACGGGACCGGGCGTTCTACGAGCACAGCGGGGGCGGGATGACGCTCTCGGGCGGCGAACCGATGGCGCAGCCAGACTTCACGGCTGCGTTGCTGAGCGCGGCACACACGCTCGGCGTCCACACCTGCCTCGATACGTCCGGGCACGCCCCGTGGGACCAGCTCCGCCGGACGCTCCCGGTCACCGACCTTTACCTGTTCGACTACAAGGCCACCGGCGACGGTGTGCACCGCGAACTCACCGGCGTCGATCCGACGGAGGTCCTCGGCAACCTCCGGCGACTCACCGACGCCGGCGCCGACGTTCGGCTGCGTTGCCCGCTCGTGCCGGGCGTCAACGACGGCGATGAGCACCTACGCACGATCGCGCGCCTTGCGGAGGAGTTGCCGGTGCGGGGCGTCGACCTGCTCCCGTACCACGCGCTGGGGCGGGGCAAGCGGCGGGACGCCCCCGTGTACCCCGAGCCGACGGCGGACGACCGGGCCCGCTGGGAAGAACTCACGGGCTTCCCGGTCACGTCGTAGGCGGCGGGTTACTTCTGCCCGTAGCGGGCGAGCAGGTCGATGATGCGGGGCTGGTTCGAGTTGATCGACAGCGACTTCCGCCACGCCTCGATGCCCTTGACCTTGTGGTAGGGGTTCTCGTACCGGCCCTCGATGAACAGCGTGACGTGGCAGACGCCCTTGCCGTTGAGCGCCGCGGTGTCGTTCGGCGAGCGCTGCAGGGCCGCGTTGTAGTACTCCAGCGCGCGCTCGAACCGGCGGAGCTTGAAGTTCGCGTAGCCCATCCGCTCGAACGCCGTCGCGCTGGGGCTGCGGCGCATCAGGGTCTCGAGCGTGTTGATCGCCCGGCCGAAGTTGCCCATGCGGATGTGGGCGTCCGCCAGGCCGAGCAGCACCGGGTCGTCCAGTTCTCCGAGTTCGGCGGCCATGCGATAGGCGTTGATCGCCGCCTCCCACCGCCCGAGCATCGAGTAGGTCACCGCCAGGTTCGACCACGCCGGCTGCGCGTCGGGGTTCAGCCGCGTCGCCCGCTGCGCGTACGGCAGGGCCTGCGCCGGCTCGCCGAGCTGCAGGTACGCGGCGCTCAGGTCGCGGTTGGCCAAGAAGCTGTTGGGGTTGATCGTCAGCGCGGTGAGGTAGCCGCGCACGGCCTCGCGGAGCTTGCCGGTGATCTGCTTGATCAGCGCGCTGCCGTAGTGCGCGTCGAAGCTCTCGGGGTTGGCTACGATCGCGGCGTCGTACTGCCGGCCGGCCTCTTCGTAGTTGCCCCGACGCTTCTGGATCTGGGCGATCTCGAGGTAGGCGTCGGTGAGTTTGGGGTTCTCTTCGATCGCGAGGCTCAGCGTCGCGAGCGCCGCGTCGTCCAGGCCCTGGGCGAGCAGTTCCCGCGCGTCGGCGAGGTAGGTGTTCGACCGTTGCACGCGGGCCGACGGCCGGTTCGGGTTGGTGTTCACGCAGCCGACCACGAACGTCGCGACGCCGAGCACCAGCGCGGCGAGGGTGACACGGATCGGAAGCGGCGCTGCGGTCGGGCGGTGCATGCGGGGTCCCCGTTGGGAGGGTCGCGGTCGTTTCGGTTTCATCGGTTCGCGTCGGCGAAACACATCATGCCAGATGCGGGCGTCGGGCGTGGCCCTACAATCCGGCCCGATGCGGATCGCCCTGGCACAGATCAACCCGACGGTCGGCGACATCGCCGGCAACGCCGAGTTGATCCGGCGCGACCTGCGCCGCGCCGCCGACGCCGGGGCCGACCTGGCCGTCTTCCCCGAGTTGGCGATCATCGGCTACCCGCCGAAGGACCTGCTGCTCAAGCCCGACGTGATCGACCGCTGCCGCGCCGCCGTCGAGGAACTCGCCTCCGAATGCACGCAGGTCATGGCGGTTATCGGGCTACCCGTCTGGTCCGAACGCAACCAAGGCCGGACCCTGCACAACTCGGCCGCGGTGTGCGTAGGCGGCGCAATCCGGTCGTGGCACCACAAGTCGCTGCTGCCGACCTATGACGTGTTCGACGAGCTGCGCTATTTCGAGCCCGGGCCGCGGTTAGACCTGACCCCGCTGCCTCAACGAGACGGCGACCGCGAGATCAATCTCGGCATCTCGATCTGCGAAGACCTCTGGGGCGCGGCAGAGCACACCGACCGACGCATCTACCACGACAACCCGATCGATGAGCTCGCCGCCGCGGGGGCCAAGGTGTTTGTGAACGTCTCGGCGTCGCCGTTCGTCGCCGGCAAACACCCCAAGCGGATGGAGATCATGTCCGCCCTCGCCGCGCGGCACGGCCTGCCCGTGCTGTTCTGTAACCAGGTCGGCGGCAACGACGAGCTCGTGTTCGACGGCCGGTCGTGCGCGTTCGATAGCAGAGGCGCCGTGATCGCCGAAGCAGCGGGATTCGAGGAAGACCTGATCGTCATCGAGATTGACGGTGAGAAGCGGCAAGGTTCGAGGGGCGAGAGCCAACTAACCTCGCCAGACCGCAACTCGGGCGCTGGCTCCACGCTCTCGGAAGAGCACGAGGTGCACGACGCTCTCGTCCTCGGGCTACGCGACTACGCCCGCAAGTGCGGGTTCAAGGATGTGGTCATCGGGCTCTCCGGCGGGATCGACTCGGCGGTGACGGCGGCGGTCGCGGTCGCGGCGTTGGGGCCGGATCGGGTACGCGGTGTGGCGATGCCCTCGCGGTTCAGCTCGGAAGGCTCGGTGACCGACGCGCGTCTGCTCGCCGAACACCTCGGCATCGCTTTCCACGTCGTTCCCATCGAGGAGCCACACCGTGCGATGGAGGCGACGGTTCAACCCGTCTTCGACGACGTGCTCGGCAACCAGAACCGGCCCGGCGTCACCGAGGAGAACATCCAGGCCCGGCTGCGCGGCGTGATCCTCATGTCGCTCTCGAACAAGTTTGGCTCCCTGCTGGTCACCACCGGCAACAAGTCCGAGCTCGCCGTGGGCTACTGCACGCTCTACGGCGACATGGCGGGCGGGTTCTCCGTCCTCTCCGACGTGCCCAAGCTGCTCGTGTACCGGCTCGCGCGCTGGATCAACGACAACGAACACTCGCCGTTGCGTGAGCAACTCGGCCGCGCCGTTGTCCCCGAAGACACGATCACCAAGCCGCCCTCCGCCGAGCTACGCCCCGACCAGACCGACCAGGACTCGCTGCCGCCCTACGAGCAGCTCGACGAGATCATCGAGCGTTACGTCGAGGACGAACAGTCGGCCCGGACGATCATTGCCGAGACGGGGTTCGACGCCGAGACCGTGCTGCGGATCGTGCGCCTGATCGACCTCAACGAGTACAAGCGAAAACAAGCGGCGCCGGGCCTGAAGATCACCGGCCGTGCGTTCGGCTTCGGCCGCCGCATGCCGATCGCGCAGCGTTACGACCCGCGGCACGGGGTCGGGTAAAGCTCAAATCGACGTCACGGCTTGAGCCACGCGTACACGATGAAGTTGGGCACACGCCGCTCGTCAGCGAGCTCGGGATAGGCTTCGGCCAAGTCGGTAGTGATCGTCGGTTCCATCAACCGCTCCAGCCGAAACCCTACGCCGAGGAACGCGTTGACTTGGCTCTCCAAACTGCGGTGGAAGTTCGTGAAATCGACGCCCATCATCCGCCATTGGCGTTCGGTTTCGTCGAAGTAGTCGTCCACGATCACGTGCTGCTTCACGCCCGACTCGTCTCGCTGCCACATCCCCGACGCCGACCGCATCGGGTGCAGGTTCGCCACGAGAAAACGCCCCCCGGGTCGGAGAACCCGGAACACCTCGCGGATGTTGGCCTCGTATTCCGGTAGATCGCAATGATTCAGGCAGGAAAGCGCCAGGTCGAACGTCGAAGGACGGAGAAAGCTCAGGTCCTGCGCATCCGCAACACGGTACTCGTCTCGATTGGTCTGGAGTTCGCGTGCCGCCTCAATCATGGGCGGACAGGAATCCACGCCGAGCGCGAACCCCGCGCCACGCTCGACCATGATCCGGCAAAGCCGCCCTTCGCCACAACCGCAGTCGAGCACGCGGAGCCCCGACACGTTGCCGCAAAGCGATAGCATCGCAGGGTCAAGCAGCCCGGTCCGCGTCGGGTTGCGGCCGATACGGGCTTCCTCGATCCATGGGCCCGAGAGGTCAAACCATTGTTGACGCAACTCGTCCGGGTCCATCGCTGCTCTCATCGGGCCTATCGAGGACGCCAACCGTTCACCCGCCGAGGTGATCGCTGTCGATCCGTAGCTTCACGCCCGTGGGAAGCAGGAAGTTCTGTCCTTGGAACTGGTAGACCCGGCCGGTGACGTCGAAGACCTGCGCGTCGCCGCGTTCGGAGACGGCGTCTTCCATGAACGCGCGGAGCCGGCACGCCAGCAACGCCATCGGCGGCTCCGCGAGTGTCGGGCCGTCGGACTCGAAGACGAACATCACCTGCCGGGCGTCCGCGGCGCGGGTGAGCCGGCCTGCACGGCTCACGAGCACCTCGCCCTCGCGACGCAGCTCGGACGCCTCAGCATTGTTCGACGGTGCAACGGCGGGCCCGGCCCCGACCGCGGTGCGCGGGCGACGGCGGTCGGGGTCGAGCGGCGCGGACATCCCGGCCGGCACGCCGACGCGGCGGTCGGTCACGTCCTCCGCCAACTCGTCGGCGAGCTGGTCCATCAACGCCGACGGGTCGCTCGGCGGGTCGTCGGTAACCCCGACCCGCACGGCCGACGCGTCCTCCTCATCTTCAAACGCCAGCGGGTCGGCGGCCCGTTCGACGTCATCGGCCTGTACGCCTTGCGCTTCGTCTACGGCCGTGTCGGTCGGCGCTTCGGTGTTGTACCCGGTCAACTCGGTCGGCAGCAGGTAGTTCAACCCGCGGTACACGTGCACCTGCCCGGTCAGGCGGAACACCACCGACTGGCCCTGCTGCTCGGCGGCGTCGAGCATGCTCTCGAGCCGTTGACACGGCTGCAGCACCATCGACGGCAGCGTGGTCGGCGACACCGAGCGCAGCGCCCCGTCCGTGCCCGCCGACGCGACGCGATCATCCACCAGGAAATCGAAGACCGCGACGCCGTTGTCCAACAGGCGCAGCCGACCAGGTTGGTCGATCACGAAGTCGCCCTCACGGCGCAGCGTCGGCTGCGGCTGACCGGGCGGCGGGCCGATGATTGCCGGGTCCAGGTCGACGGCGGTGGCCGGCACGCCGACGCGGGTCGGACGCGGCTGCACCCAAGGCGGCGTCTCGGCGTCGATCACCGGGCGGTTCACCTCGCCGGGCAGCGACGCCGCGGCGGAGGCCTGGTCCGCGAGCGGGTCGACTTCGTCCAGACCGCCTTGCGCGAACGTGGCCGATGCGGTCGAGAAAACCGTGACGAACGCCACCAACGCCAAGGCCAAAACATGCCGCGTCAACCGGGAGGGTCCGGCCAAGGAATTGTCGCCCCCCTGCTTTGCACCCACCGCCGTCCGTGGCTCGTGGCATCGCATCGCGGTTACTCCGTGGGTTGTGTTTCGACCGCGGCGTCTTCAACGATTGCCGCGGCGCCGCCCGCAGTGTTGCCGCCTTGCTGCGCCGCGCCCGGCGGCGCGGCGCTGGGGATGTCCGTCGGCATCGGCGGCAGCAGGTTGTCCGGGTTCACCCGCCACGGCCGGACACGGTCGACCTGCCACCCCGCGCCGTAGTACCAGAACAGGTAAACCGTCACCGCCGACCGCCCCGTCGGGCTC
>JANQPR010000010.1 GCA_028285385.1 Phycisphaera sp. | reverse complement strand
CGTCGCGACCGGCCCGCCGAAGACCGTCCAGCGCGCCGCCGCGGCGCTGAACCGCGCGAACACACCGAACGCCTCGATGCGCCCGGTCACCGCCGCGCCGAGTTGTCGGACCTGGTCGAGCATGAGTGGCCTGCGCCGCGTCGCTGCCGCTGAACGCGGGGCGCAGTTTACCGCAGCGAGTTAGAGCGATTCGTTCCGTCGACCGTGCCGTGGATCAACCCGCAAACCGGATCGTCCGTGTCGGTGTCACCAACACCCCCATCGGCACGTCGTGCCCGTCGAAGGGCAACGCAGACACAACTTGTTCGTCGAACGCCAACCCGACCGCGACCGTGTCGGGGCGTTCCGCGAGATACCGGTCGTAGTAGCCCGATCCACGGCCAAGTCGGTGCCCGCTGGTCGCATCGAACCCAAGCCCCGGGACCAAGACCACCCCGGGCCACTCGACCCGGTCGTCCTCCGTTCGCCGTGCTTCGGTCGGGGCCAGGATGCCGAACCGGTCCGGCGTTAGATCGCTCAACGCGTGGATGCGATACGCGTCCATCGCGTGGCCGGCACCGATCACCGGCAACGAAACTCCACGGTCGGCTGCCAGCAACGCCTCGATCAATCGGTACGTCTCGACCTCGGGCGCGACCGACGCGTAGGCCAGCACGGTGCGGGCCGATCTCACGTCTGGCAGTTGCAGCACCCGTTCCCGGATCGCCGTGGAAGCCGCCTCGCGCCCCGCCTCGGACAACGCGGACCGCTGCGCCGTCAGCGCCTCACGCCACTCGGCCTTGGTGCGCCGTGTTTCGTCGGGCCGGTCAATCACCGGCTTCACGCTCGATGAACATCGGCAGCGGGTGCTCGCCGCCGTCGTGGTTCAGCGTCGGGTCGATCCGCAGGTACGGCGACAGGAAGTACACCACGGCGTATATCACCGGCGTGTCCAGCAACGCGGACAGCAGCTTGAACACGTAACCCGTCGCAATGAACAGCCAGAGCTGCGGCCAGATCGCTTCGGTCTCGTCGACCGGAAGCGCGTGGGCGTAGAAGTGCGTGATCGTGATCACCGCGACCGTGTCCACCGCCTGCGAGATCAACGTCGAGCCGTTGTTGCGCAGCCAGAGCGCCTTCCCGTTGGTGATCCACTTCCAGAAGTGGAACACCTGCACATCGACGAACTGCGCCACGAGGTACGCGACCATCGACGCGACAACGGCGCCGAAAGTCAAGAACTGGATCTGGTAGAAGGTCCAGCCGGTCTCGACGTACGCGCCCTTCTCGGCGTCGTAAACAGGTTGGGGCGGGAAGCCGGTCGCCGGATCGTTGTCGACGAAGCCCGGCAGCGCCCCGCCGAGCCAGAGGATGAAGATCACCCACAGGTTCAGCAGCAGCCCGACCCACACCAGGAAGTTCGCGCGTTTGCGCCCGTAGAACTCGGAGATCAGGTCGGTGCAGAGGAACGTCAGCGGGTAAGGCAGCACGCCGACGGCCAGCGCGAAGTTGACGTTCGAGATGAAGTTTGGCTCTCCGAGACGGAGCACCCATTCGCCGCCCTCGGTGAGCGGGCCCCAGCTGCCCAGCACGATGAACCGGCTGATGCCGAGCACGTTCAGCAGCGTCAGCGTGCCGAGGAACAGCCCGGCCATGACCAGGAACACCCGCTCCCGTCGGCGTTGCAGGACTTCGGGCGCGAGGGGCGGCAACGCGTCGAAGCGGTGGCTGGGCGTCGGAGTCACGGGCCGATCGTAGGCCGGCCCACGCTCGGGGCCTACCGGGCCGCGCGATACACTGGCGTTTTGTCCGATCGGCAGCGGCGCCCCACGGTCTATCGGACGCCATCACGCCTCCTGCTTCTGTCGACGACCTATCACGCACGGAGTTCGCCATGCCCACCACCACGCGCCCCGGCCGGATCTACGACGGCGACGGCGACCGCCTCGTCACCGAAGACAACCTCTCCGAGAAGCTCGTCATCGTGCCCGAGGGCGGCAACCCGACCCGCCCCGACACGACGCCGCGCCTGCGCATCATGTGGGGCCAGCACCTGCTGGATGACCTGCTCGCCGGGCGGTACCGCTCGCTGGTCTGTGCCGTCAACACCGACAACAACGCCCACGGCATCATCGGTCAGCTTGCGGCGCTGCTCCCGGCGTCGCCCTGGTCGGCCGAGGCGATCACCCAGCACGCCCGGCAGTTCGTCGGCCGGCAGCAGACGACCGTGCTCAAGTACGACTTCGACACCGTCGAGGTGCTCGCGCTGCTCCGCCCGACCGACCGGGAGACCATGACACTCGACGACCTCGCCGAGGGCTTCGGCGTCGTGCGGGAGATGATCCAGCGGAAGCACGACCGGGTGCCGACCGCGTCCGTCTCGTTCCTAGGCGCCCGCTCGAACAGGCTGATCGAGAACGAGGGCTCGACCGACGAGCCGTCGTTCGAGCGCGTGCTGCAGGTCATGCACGAGGCGGGCTTCGCCGGCGACGTCTACCCGGCCGTGTGGATGTGGGACTCGGCACCGACGGCGCTGTTCGCGCGTTACCCGTTCCCTCGGTCGGTCGACGCGATGCGCAGCGGCGGTTTCTGAGAACGCAGGAAAGTCGGGCAACGCAAGCAACACAGGGAACACGGCGGTCGTCCCGTGCTCAACCTGCGTGTCGGCCGTGGCATTTTGCTGGTTGATGACTCTCGCCTCGCCGAGTTTCTTTGGGTTTATAATCAGGGCATGCCTTCGGTCGAACTACTCGATGCCGTGAAGTCCACCAAGTACCCGCTCGAGGCGTTTCTCTTCGTGCAGCGGGGCCTGGACCGCACCGTGCGCGGGATCCATGGCGAGCCGGAGGACGACCCGGCCTTGCTCGAGGAGGACCCGGCCACGTCCAGCCGGCACGTTTCGGGGCGTCAGCTCTGCGAAGGGCTGCGGGACTACGCGATCGACCAGTACGGGCTTATGGCCGCGGCGGTGCTGCGGCACTGGGGTATCCACCGCTGCGAGGACTTCGGCCGGATCGTCTTCGCCATGGTCGACTCGGGCATGATGCACAAGACCGACGGCGACCGGCTCGAAGACTTCCACGGCGTCTTCGACTTCCGCGAAGCGTTCGGCCCGCAGACGCTGGTGCTGAGCTGACACGGATCGTTGAACTTGTTTCTGCTTAGCTGCGTTGCCACGCGACGCAGTGCACGGCATCGTTTGCGTAAGATCCGCCCATGCCCGAGATCGAAGTCGGCACCGAAACCGAGACCGCCACGCACTGGGCGTACGACGTCCGCGTATTCGCCGAGGGCAAGACCCACACCCACCGTGTCACGCTCTCGTTCCAAGACTACGACCTCTGGTCCCACGGCCGGGTCCCGCCGAGCAAGGTCGTTGACGCCTGCTTCCGTTTCCTGCTCGACCGCGAGTCGGCCACGGAGATCCTCGAACGCTTCGACTGCTCGGTGATCCGACGCTACTTCCCCGAGGTTGACACGGAACTGCCCGCTTTGGTTTAAGGACCGTGGAATGTGGGACCACCGATGAACACGGATGGACACCGATCCGAGCACGAGACTTTTCGCGCACCTACCTCTTCGGTATCTAATCGTGAGCGGATATGGGTTGTCCGCGTTCTTGGATTGCTTATGTTCGCGGTCGGATTGGTCTTTGTCCTTGCCGATTGGGTTGGGTGGAACCCGGGCCGGGGCAAGTGGATTGCGGTGGTGGTTCTGATGGGCGGTGGCTTATTCCTGACCCTGGCCGCGAAGTCAAAACGGATTCAATCTCTCATCCATGGCTTCCTCGAAGACAGTACGAAGAGTTGAACCCATCCATGTTCATCCGGGTTCATCGGTGGTTCCCACCGGCTTCGTTTCGCGCGGCACGGTCTCGACCACGGTGATCTCGCCCTCGGCGGGGAGTTCCTTCGGCGAGTCGGCGCCGAGCTCCTGAAACTTGCGGGTCTGGCTGACGACTTGGGTCTCGAAGCTGCCCACGAACTTGTTGTAGTGCTCGACGGTCTTGCCGACCGCCTTGCCGAGGTTTTCGAGGTGCTGCGTGAGCGTGGCGACGCGCTTGTGCAGCTCCTGCCCGAGGTCGCGGATCTGCTTGGCGTTGTCGGCGAGCTGCTCTTCCCGCCAACCCAACGCGACGACCTTGAGCAGCGACACCAGCGTCGTCGGCGTGGCGATCACGACGTTGCGGTTCATCGCGCTCTCGATCAGGTCGGGTTTACGCTGCGCCGCGGCGTACAGGAACGACTCCCCCGGGATGAACAAAACCACGAAGTCGGCGGTCTGGAAGTGGTCCTGGTACCGCTTGCTGCCGAGCTCGGCGACCTTGTCCTCGATGTGGCGGACGTGGCGTTGCAGCGCGGTGTCGCGGTCGGCGTCGTCGGTGGCCTCGGCGGCGTCGATGAACGCAGTGATCGGCGTCTTGGCGTCGACGACGATTTCTCGCCCTCCCGGCAACTGCACGACCATGTCGGGGCGCAGCCCGCCGCCCCCGGTGGTGTCGGCCACGCTCTGCTCGACGAAGTCGCAGTGCCGGGCCATGCCCGCGAGCTCCGCGACGCGGCGTAGCTGCAGCTCGCCCCACTGCCCGCGGACCTCGGGCCGACGCAACGCCTTGACGAGGTTGGCGGTCTCGTCACGGAGGCGTTTCTGGTCTTCAACCATGGCGCCGATCTGTTGACGGAGCCCGCCGTAGGCTTCCTTCCGCGACTTCTCGATCTCGCCGATCGCGCGGGTGGCCTCGACGAGTTTTTCCTGTACGGGTTTGACGAGCGCCTCGATCGCGAGCTTCCGTTTGTCGAGCTCGGTCGCTGCGTCCTTCTGCTTCCCGGCGAAGGTCTGCTCGGCCCGCTTGAGGAACTCGTCGGTCGCGGACTTGAGTGTGTCTCCGGCCAGCGCTTTGAACGCCTCGCGGGAGGCGTCGTCGGCCTTCTTGAGCGACTCACGGAATCGTTGCTCACTCTCGGCCTGGCGACGCTCGAAGTCGGCCTCGGCCTGCTGGGCCAACGCGAGCTGTTTGTCCAACTCGGCGATGCGTTGCTGCTCAACGTCTAACTGGTCGAGGTAGCTCTCGATCGCGCGTTCGCGCTCGGCGACGGTGTTTCGGCTGGCTGACACCGCCCGGACCAGCAGCAGCGCGGCCACCGTGACGGCGACGCACAGCACACTCACCACGGCCAGCGCGATCTCGAGCATCGCCGGATTGTACCGGTGTCACGGGTTCGGTTTGGGTTGCGTTGGGGTCGTGCAGCGACGAGTCCACCCCACCGAGGCTCGGGTTACTCGCGTCGGCGGGCTTTAGGCCTGCACGTCGATGTGCTGGAAGTCGGCGACGGGGGTCACGGGCGCGTCGGTTTCGGGATCGGGTGACGGGGCGGGGGTTTCGCCTTCGGGCAGCGGATAGAGCTGTTCGTAGCCAGGGGCCTGGCGGTCGGGGAGTTCGGCGTCGGGGTCGGCGGCGTCTTCGGGGGCGTCGAGGCGTTCGGCCACGAGCCGGGCGAAGTCGGCCTGGTCGCCCGCGCGGTCGGTGCGGGCCTTGTCGCGTTGGCGGGCGACCTGCTGGGCGGCGTGCGCGGTCTGCGCAACGCCGGCGGCGTAGCTGGTTCCGATGGCGCTCATGGCGGGCTCCGGTGAACGCAACACTGGCGGCACGGCGCGGCCGACACCATCGGGGAAGATCGGCGGAATCCGTGGAAAACTTGAGGCCTTCGGGGTTTCCCGGCCGCGTGGAGTGGGATTATTGGCCAAGGCGGGCGGGTGGCGGGCTTGTGGGAAGATGCGTCTGTGGCCGTGGAACCAGGCGAGTTCGAGGCGTGGCGGCGGGTCGCGGCGGGCCGTGCGTTGTTAGACGCGGCGGCGGCGACCGACCCGACCCGGCCGGCGGAGTTGGCGCGTCTGCGGCGGTCGGGGTCGGCGGACGAAGTGCGGGTGGCGTTGCAACTGGTGGCGGCGCGGCGGAAGGCGGCGGCAAAGTTCGGCGACTTGGCCGATCGCTTGATCGCCGACGTGGAGGGTGTCGAGCAGGCGACCTCGCTCGACGCGGCCCGGCCGAAGGCGGCGCGGTTCGCCCGGCTGGCCGACGCGGGCCACGGTTGCCCGGTGCTGGACTTGGGTTGCGGGGTCGGGGCGGACGTGCTCGCGTTCACGGGCAGCGGCGTGCCCGACGTGGTGGCGGTCGACATGGATCCGGTGCGGGCGGCGATGGCGGCGTGGAACGGCAGTGTTGGCGGCGTGGCGAACGGGCCTGAGCGACCGAAGCACGGCGGGTTGGACGTGCGCTCGGTCGTGGCAGACCTGCGAGACGTGGCCGAAGGCGGCGCGGTGCGTGTCGTCGACCGGTTGATCCACCTCGACCCGGCGCGGCGGAAACTCAGCGCGGGAGAATCGCACGCGCGACGGGCGTTCGTACTGGATGAACTCGAACCCGAGCCGGCGGTGTTGCGACGGCTGATCGAGCGCAGCGCCGGTGCGGCAATGAAGCTGTCGCCGGGGCTGGACGCGGACGCGGTACGGGACGCGTTCGGCGAAGGGGAGTTGTGTTTCACCAGCGAGTCGGCGGGGTCAGGCCTTGGCGGTGCCCGAAGGCTGACGCAGGCGACGTGGTTCACCGGGGCGTTGCGTGAGTCGCCGGCGGTCGCGCACGACGCGTCGCGTCGGGCCGTGGTGGTCCGAGTCGGCGGCGCGTGGCGGGAGGTGTACGGAGATGCGATCGACGCGCGCGACATCCCGACATCGACATTGGGTCGGTTCCTGGTCGTGGCCGACCCGGCGATCGAGCGGGCGGGGCTGTTGCACGGGCTGGGCCTGCCGACGCTCCACCCCGGGCTGGGGCTGTTGACCACGGACACGCGGCCGACCGTGGAAGCGTCGAGCGACTCAGCGGTGGCGGCGACATCGCCGATGGCGTCGGCGTGGTTCGGGCGGTGGTTCGAGGTCCTGGCCGAGATGCCGTGGAGGCCCGCGAAGGTGAAGCGTTGGTTGGCGGACCACCGCGAAGCGGGAACGGTCGAGGCGGTGAAGACGCGCGGCCGCGCGGTGGACCCGGACGCGGCGTTGCGGCAGTTGCGGCCGAAGAAAAGCGCCGACCCCGCGGGGGCGTCGGCGCTGGTGGTGTTCGTGTTGCGACTCGGCCGGTTGGTCCAAGCGATCGTGACGCGACCGCTCAGCACCGAGCATTGACCGGTCGTGGTTAGTGCTTCCGCCGCCGTGTCGCACACGTCAGCAGCGCGAGCAGCGTCGCGGTCGTCGGCTCGGGCACGGCGAACTCGGAGACGGCTTCGATGGCGTCGATGTCGAACACGCCGTAGTTCTGGTTGCCGCCGGGCATCCCGATGCTGAACGTGCTCAGCGCGTAGGCGTGGTCCCAGGCGTGTCCGCCGTGGGTGAGGAACGAGCCGAACCCGCCCGCGTCGAGCACGAAGATCTCCGAGCCGGTGGCGTAGTACCCGTCGGGGTCGGTGGGGTCGGCGATCTGGTCGATGCTGAAGATGATCGCGTCGCCCAGCCCAGGGCCCGTGGGGTCGCGGTCGAAGCTGGTGTCCTCGCCCACGATGTCACGGACCATCAGCGCGTCGAGGTTGAGGGCGTCGGGTTCGACGCTGGTGGGGATGTCGCCCAGCAGCGACGTGACCACGGCTTCGATCTCTGGCAGCGTGATGTACGCCGTGCCGTCGCCGTTGAACACGGACACCGGCGCACCGCCAAACCCGGTCGCGGCGTCGAGGCGTAGCGAGAGCTTGTCGACGTCGGCTGTGGTGCCCGGCTCGGGGCCCCAGACCTCGAGCCCGTCGATGTCGCGGGGCAGCGGCATGCCGTTGATCTCGGCCTGGTCCGCCCAGCGGCCCTGGGTGTCGGCCGGGTTGGCTCCGCCGAATGTTGCGAGCTCGTACGAGATCTCCCCCGACCCGCCGACCATGTTGCCGTTCGCGAGCACGACCGGCGGCGGCGCGGGGGACGGCGCGCCCGGCGGGATGAAGCCGAACCCCGGGATCATCCCCGGGCCGTACGCCACGAACTCTTCGTCCAGCGAGAACAGCAGGTGTGCGTCGTCTTCGATCAGCGCGTTGAAGAGGTAGTCGCCGTGGTTCGCGATCGCGTCGATCTCGAAGTCGACCAGCACGGTCGGGAACACCGGCGGCGAGAAGTCCTGTCCGTTGAGCACCCCACCGATCCCGTCCCACGCGACGATCTGCTTCGGATCGGGCGCGGTGCCGACCGCCGTGATCTCGTGGTCGACGTCGGCCGAGTACTCCTTGCCGAACACCTTGTCGGGTGTGATCAGGCCCGGCCCCAGGACCGGCCCGGGCTCGCCGAACCCGCCGCCGCCCACCGGCGTGTACGGGAGCGTCGCGCCCGCAGCGCCCACCAACGCGAACGTGGCAAATGTGCCGACGCCGACCGCCGTCGTCCAGCCCAGCCGAGTGATACCCGTCATCGTGTGTCCTCCCAAAGTCGTCTGAAGTGATGAAACCAACGCAACCCGAGGCGTGAACCCACGCCACATACACCGACGCGACGCGTGCAGAATGCAAGCGTTCCGCCGTCGCGTAGAGCCTACCGGGAACATCAAACCACACAATGGCCCTTTTCCCGCGCCCGGCTACGGGTTATGTCCAGCGGGGGATCACGGTGAACACGATTCCACATCTGCGTCACCCGGCCCCGAGGTTCCCAAGGCCGACGCGCCGCGTTGGGTTACGATCCGCCCAGTTCCGACCTGCATCTCGTTTTAGGGGACCGCCATGTTTGAAACGCCCGGAACCGTGCTGGACACCGTGGACGCGTGGGGAGTGTCGCTAATGCCGAAGCTGTCAATGCTCGCTCAGTTCGGAGACGGCGGTGAAGAGGTTGTAGGGCTGTTCTCCGGGGCCGGCTTCCTGATCCTCGTGATCGTCGTGCTGGCGATCCTCGTCGGGTTCGCCGTGTTCTTCGTCCGCCGGTACCGGCGGTGTCCCCCCAACCGCATCCTCGTCGTGTACGGCAAGAGCGGCGGCGCCAAGACCGCCAAGTGCTACCACGGCGGCGCCGCGTTCATCATGCCGGTGTTTCAGGACTTCGCGTACCTGTCGCTGGAACCGATGACCATCGACATCGAGCTCACGTCTGCGCTGTCGAAGAAGAACATCCGCGTGGCCGTACCGTCGACGTTCACGGTGGCGATCAGCACCGCGCCGGAGATCATGCAGAACGCCGCCGAACGCTTGCTCGGGTTGCGGGAGCAGGAGATCGCGCTGCAGGCCCGCGACATCATCCTCGGGCAGATGCGTCTGGTGATCGCGACGCTGACCATCGAAGAGATCAACACCGACCGCGAGCGGTTCCTGGACCTGGTCAACAAGAACGTCAACTTCGAGCTCAACAAGATCGGGCTCTACATGATCAACGTGAACGTCCGCGACATCACGGACGAGAGCGGGTACATCGAGGCGCTGGGCAAGAAGGCGGCGGCCGAGGCGATCAACCAGGCGAAGATCGACACCGCCCAGGCCGACCGCGAAGGCGCGATCGGCACGGCCGGCGCCGACCGCGAACGCGAGGTGAGCGTCGCGGAGCAGGTCGCGCAGTCAACCATGGGCCAGAAGCAGGCCGAGCGCGACCAGCGCATCAAGGTCGCGGCGCTCGAGGCCCAGGGCATCACAGGTGAGGCTGAGGCCAAGCGGACGCAGGACATCGCGATGGCCGAGCAGAGCGCCCTCTCGGTGCAGGGCGAGAAGGAAGCCGAAGCCCAGCAGCGCATGCGCGTCGCGGAGCTCGAGGCGACGGCGGTGGACGGCGAGAACAAGTCCAAGGCGGAGATCGTCGACTCGCAGGCCACGCTCGCCGAGCGTCAGGCCGACGCGAGGCGGCGGGGCGACGTGGCGCTGGCGAACGCGGCGCGGGACGTGCTCAAGGCCGAGAAGGATGAAGAGTTGGCGCGGATGGAGAAGGAGGTCATCGCCAAGGAGATGATCGAGCGGCAGCAGGTCGAGATCACCGCCGACGCCGAGGCCGAGCGGGTGCGCCGGGTCGCCAAGGGCGAGGCCGACGCCGTGCTCGCCAAGTACCTCGCCGAGGCCGAGGGCGTGCAGAAGGTGCTCGACGCCAAGGCCGAGGGCTACGCCCGCCTGATGGCCGCGTGCCAGGACCGCCCGGACCTCGCGCCGTCGCTGCTCATCGTCGAGAAGCTGCCCGAACTCGTCGCTGAGCAGGTCAAGGCGATCCAGAACCTCAAGATCGACAAGATCACCGTGTGGGACGGCGGCAACGTCAACGGCGCCGACACCGGCAGCACGGGGAACTTCCTGCGCGGCCTCATCGGCTCGCTGCCCCCGATGCACGAGCTCGCGCAGCAGGCCGGCATCGACCTCCCGGAGGTGCTGGGCAAGGTGCAGGACGGACAGGCGAAGACCCGCGTGAAGCCCGCTCCTGTTGCGACACCCGCAGCCCCGCCGCACGGCGACTCGATGCCGACCGACGGCAATGAATGATGGACGATTGGCCCCGCCGAGGTGAGGCGTACCAGAGTGGAGTCGGCACGTTCAGTAGCGGGCCGGACGAGAGTCTTTGGACCAAGTGGTTCACAGGTGTCGCGCTTCCCGCGGGCTGTCTGGCCTACGCCGGCGTCGGTTTGTTCCGGCAACGCGTGACCGTCCCGTGGGCGGAGGGCCACCTGTCTTTCGGCACCCGGTGGAGTGAGCTCGAGGGGTGGGGCTTGGCGTTCTTTACGGCATTAATGATCGGCGTCGCCGCGTGCCTGCACACCCACGCGTTCTGGGGTCAGCGGTACGCGACGGACCACCCGGTGACCCACCTGGGCTTGCTCTTCGGGATGGTCGTTGGGCTGACTGGCGCCTTTGGCCTGATCGCCCGGGCGGTGCTGCCGATGTGACCTCGGCGGCCTTCGGCGATCTGGTCTCGGGTTTGCTCTGGGCGCCGCGGGCTTGCGAAAAACGTGGGACCCCGGGAACCCGGCGCGCCGGGCCGGCGTCTGATCGCGTGAGGCCGACTGTGTTCGGCCGTGTTTCCCGACCCTTTGGTTCGAAGGAGCCCGCGATGTCGCATGCGCTACCCCGTCGTTGTTTCAGTTCGGTCCGTAAGGTCTTCGGGGAGGTCTCCGGGCGGAGGGCAATGGTGTGGTCGGTCGTTCCGGCCGTGTCGGCGGTGGCGTTGCTGCCGGCCTTGGCGGAGCAGCGGAAGATCACGGTCGAGTCGGCCGTGCCGGTGACGGTCGTGGTCCCGCCGGCCGAGCCCGTGGATGGGTGCGGGACGCCGCCGGCGGTGATGGTCGAGCCGCCGTTCTGCGGGGTCCGGCCGACGGTCGACGTCGCGCTCCTGCTCGACACGTCGAACTCCATGGACGGGCTGATCGGTCAGGCGAAGTCGCAGTTGTGGTCGATCGTGCAGCAGTTCGCGCAGGCGAAGAAGCACGGGCAGACGCCGTCGCTGCGCGTCGCGTTGTTCGAGTACGGCAACAACGGGCTCCCCGCGGCCGAGGGGTACATCCGGCAGGTCGTGCCGTTGACCGACGATCTGGACGCGCTGTCGGCGGCGCTGTTCGGGCTCACGACCAACGGCGGCGACGAGTACTGCGGCCAGGTGATCGACGAGGCGCTCACGCGCCTGGACTGGTCGAGCGAGCCGAACGGTTACAAGGCGGTGTTCATCGCCGGCAACGAGCCGTTCACGCAAGGGCCCGTCGACTACCGCGACGCGGCGAAGCGGGCGATCGAGATGGGCGTGGTCGTCAACACGATCCACTGCGGCGGGTACGACGCGGGCAAGTCCGGGTTGTGGCACGACGGCGCGCGGCTGGCCGAGGGCGAGTACCTGAACATCAACCAGGACCGGGCGGTCGTGCACATCGACGCGCCACAGGACCAGATCATCATCCAGCTCAACGCGAAACTGAACGAGACGTATCTGTGGTACGGCAGCAAGGACCGCCGGGAAGGCTTCGCGCGGAACCAGGTGGCGCAGGACGCCAACGCGTTCGGCTTGAGCAGCGCCGTCGCCGCCCAGCGCGCCGCGATCAAGGCGACGTCGAGCTACCGCAACGTCGGGCGGGACCTGGTGGATTCGTTCGCGGACAACGACGCGGTGTTGGCGGAAGTCGACGACGAGGCGTTGCCCGAATCATTCCGGGTGTTGTCGGGCGAGCAGCGGAAGGAGAAGCTCGAAGCGCTCGCGGCGCAGCGGGCGGACCTGCAGGAGCAGATCGCGAAACTCACCGCCGAGCGCGAGGCGTACGTTGCCGGCGAGCGGGAACGGCTGACCGAGGAAGGCGGCGCGGCGACGCTGGGCGAGGCGGTCAAAGCTGCGGTGCGGAAGCAGTTGGAAGCGGCCGGCTTCGCGGTGGAGGCGTCGCCGGAGTCGTGACGCGACACGACGCCCGGCCGGCGCTGCACGTGTTTTGAGTCGTGCGGTTTTCTCGGGGTTGGCCGGAAAATCCGTCGCCGATTGTCGCGGCCCGTGCTACATTTGTGGTGCGGGCCGCGGGTCGTTGCCCGGGGCCCGTTTGGAGCGGAGATTCACGCCTTTTTCGCACATTAGTTGCAGGAGTTTGGACAGGGATGTCCGTGACGTTCACGCGTTTCCGTAGCTTGCGCGGCGGTCGGCCGCGGAGGGTGTGGGTGCGGCGGGGCTTCGTCGTGGCTGCGCTCGCCGTGAGTGGAGTGGCTGCGCTCGTGTCTGTCCCCGACGCCAGCGCCGCCAACGACCTGTCCGGCGACGTCATTCCGGGCAGTCCGGTGGTCGACTTTCAGCACTTCGAGCCGCTGCGGCTGCACCTCTCGAACTTCGCGACCCCCGACGCCGGCGCGGCGGCGCTCGGCTTCCCGACCGACCTGGTGTTCGACGCCGACGGCCGGGGCTACCTCGCCGAACTCACCGGCAGCGTCCGGCTGATCGAGCCCAACGGCACGGTCGCCGCCACCCCGGTCATCCAGAGCACCGACTACACCGACCTGCCCATGGGCCGGGACATCGGCATGACCTCGGTCGCCCTGCACCCGGACTTCCTCAACCCCGGGACGCCCGGGTACGGCAAGCTCTACACCGTCGAGTCCGGTATCGACCACCTCCAGGGCATCGCCAACGGCGACCCCGCCGGCGTCAACCGCCTCGACCCCGACGAGGCCGACTTCGCGCCGCAGTACAAACCAGTTGGGATTGACGAACGCTTCAAGGCCAACACCGAGCACCGCTCCGGCGTGTTCGAGTACACCGTCGACCCGCTCAACCCCGCGCAAGGCACCACCGCCAAACGCGAGGTCCTGCTCACCCACCAGTTCCACCACGCCCACAACCTTGGCGATCTGCTCTTCGACCCCCGCGCCCAGCCAGGCGACCCGGACTACGGGCTGCTGTTCGTCTCCTCCGCCGACTCCGGCAACGGCACGCGGTACCAGTACAACTCGAACAACCCGTCGACGCTGCCCGGGGCGCTGCCCGCGGACGACTCGGTCTACGGCCGGATCCTCCGCATCGACCCGCTCGACCCCACGGCGCCCGGCGTCGACCTCACCAACCGCGCCGTCTTCTTCGGCACCGACCCCGACGAGCGCGACGACGACCTCATCGCCAAGTTCTCCGTCCCCACCGGCCCGGTCGCCAACCCGCTCGCCACCGACAACGGCACCGTGACCGGCGACGACCTCACCTGGGCGTACGGCCTACGCAACCCCTACCGCATCTACATCGACCCGGAAGAACCCACGGGGACCACCACCATCTGGTCCTCCGAGACCGGGCAGAAGAACGTCGAAGGCATCCGGACCATCACCGCCGGGTCCGACGGCGGCTGGGGCCTGCTCGAAGGCGGCTTCTTCTACCTGCAGAACTCCGACAACGGCTCGACCATCCCGACGCTTATCCAAGGCCTGACCGAGCCCGAGCTGCAGAACGTGACCATCACCGTCGCCAACGGGGCCAACGGCAGCCAGACCCGGCAGCTCGGCAACCCCGAGATCAACCGCATCGTCGGCGTCGACTTCCCCGATTTCCAGTACGACCACACCGACGGCGTCTCCCCCATGGGCGGGTTGATCTACCGCGGCCAACGCCTGCACGAGCTGCGCGGGTACTACCTCTTCGCGGAGTACCAGGGCAACGAGGACTCGATGCTCACCGACCCGGACGGGCGAACGATCGGCGACCAGGCGGTGCTGCTGGCCGCCAAGCCCGGGGACACGCTCGGCCGGATCTACGCGTTGTCCGCCACGCTCAACTCGCTCGACGTGCCGGACCGCATCCTGGGTTTCGCGGAGCTGCCCAACGGCGAGCCGGTCGTGTTCGGGTTCAACCTCGGCGAGTTCGGGCCCGAGGGCGTCGTCTACCGCATCGGCGCGGGGGACCGGGTGATCCCCGAGCCCACGACGGCCGCGCTGCTTGCCTTAGCGCTTCCGGCCACGGCGTTGCGGCGGCGCCGAACAGGCCGTGGGCGTCGCTTCACGGCGTGACGCTGGCGGGCCGACCCGGCCGCCCCTAAAATGCGGCGTCTCACGGATGTTTCCCTCCTCTCCCGGGAGCTTTATGAGCACCGACGCTGTCGCCGCCGACCCACAGACCGCCCGCCTCGAGTTGCCGTCCGGGCCCATCGACCTGCCCGTCGTAGTCGGCACGGAGGAGGAGCACGCCGTCGACGTCGCCACGCTCCGGGCCCAGACCGGGTACATCACCCTCGATGAGGGCTACCGCAACACCGGCAGCGTCCGCTCCGACATCACCTTCATCGACGGCGAGAAGGGCATCCTCCGCTACCGCGGCTACCCGATCGAGGTCGTCTGCGAGCACGCCTCCTTCGTCGAGACCGCGCTGCTGCTGATCCACGGCGAGCTGCCGACCCAGGACCAGAAGGACCGCTTCTCCGAGCTGCTCACCAAGCACCAGATGATCCACGAGTCGGTCCGGCAGATGTTCGACGGGTTCCCGCCGTCGGCGCACCCGATGGCCGTGCTCTCTTCCATGATCAACGCGATCTCGTGCTTCCAGCCGTCGATCATGAACATCGACGACGAGGAGACGTTCGAGGAGACCGCGGCGATGCTGCTCTCGAAGGTCCGCTCCGTCGCGGCGGCGGCGTACAAGACCTCGATCGGGCACCCGATCATGTACCCCGACCCCAAGCTCAAGTACTGCGAGAACTTCCTGCACATGATGTTCTCGTTCCCGCTGGGCCGGCACACGCCCGACCCCGACGTCGCCCGGGCGCTCAACCTCATCTTCGCGCTGCACGCCGACCACGAGCAGAACTGCTCGACCTCGACCGTCCGCATGGTGGGCAGCTCCGGCGCCAACCTGTTCGCGTCCTGCGCCGCGGGCGTCTGCGCCCTCTGGGGCCCGCTGCACGGCGGGGCCAACACCGCGGTGATGAACCAGCTCAACGAGATCCACCGCTCCGGCATCAAGACCCGGGACTACATCGACAAGCTCAAGTCCGCCAAGGGCAAGCTCTTCGGCTTCGGGCACGGCGTGTACAAGACCTACGACCCCCGCGCCAAGGTCCTCAAGACCGTCGCCGACCAGATCCTCCCCAAGCTCGGCGTCGACGACCCGCTGCTCGACATCGCCCGCGAGCTCGAGCAGACCGCGCTCTCCGACGACTACTTCGTGAGCCGGAACCTCTACCCCAACGTCGACTTCTACTCCGGGATCCTGCTGCGGGCGATGGGCATCCCGACGAACATGTTTACCGTGATGTTCGCCATCGGCCGGATGCCCGGCTGGATCGCGCACTGGTGGGAGGTGAAGCGCAACAAGTCCCGCATCTACCGCCCCCGCCAGGTCTACACCGGCCCGGCCGAGCGCGCGTGGGTGCCGATCGAGCAGCGGGGGTGAGCACGCCGTGAGAACCCGGTCCGCGATCCGACAATGGCTCTGGCGTCGGTTCGTGGTTTTCGCGGTTCTCTGGCCGGCGTTTGTGCTGGTGCTGGCCACGGAGGTCGAGCGGGAAGACTTGGGCCCGACGCCAATCGCGTCGGCGGTCCGGCTAACGCTGTTTGTGGGCCTTCTCACCTTGTTCGGGGTCGCGCACTACAGCGTCATCACCGGTGTCGGGCATTGGCTCGACCGCCGTTTCCTCTACCAGCCCGCGTGGTACCGGGTCCGAAGGTGGAGAAGAATCCCCGGGGTGATGATCCAGGACCTGATTGAAAAGCTCAAGCTCCTTGCTGCGGTTGCGTGGCTGCTCCCGTGGTTGCTATTGCCGTTGGCGTTCGTTCCAGAGGAGATCGATTGGATCTCGGCCGTCCAGCTTGCGGTCACGCTCAAACTGCTCGGGTTGCTGGCTTACGTCGCCGGCTGGACACTGCTTTGCGCCTTCGGCAGGTATGAATACAAGCGGGTGCGGATCATGCATCACGGCTAAGGCGGATGCCGTGGCCATTGGCCGCGCGACGTGGGACGCGATGCAGCACATTGAGTCAACGGCTGTAGGCCTGCGTCGAGATCGAGGATACTCGGCCAGACTCGAATCTGATGGTGATGTAGGCTTGCCTTCCGGCGTACGAGATCATCGGGTCGTGATCCGATCTCATCCCATTCACGTATTGCACTTTGGCATCGTCAACCAGCGCCAAAACCGCCTCAGTTGTCTCACCCTCATTGATCTCCGCAAGAAGGTGTTGATAGATGTCCGGGATCAACGCAACGACCTCATCATCTGCGATGTGAACACGCGTATCTTCGGAAGCGATCACGCGCCGGCCGGAAAGACCGATGTCGTCAGTGGACTCCAGCTGTAAACCGGCGAGAACGCTGTTGACCTCGTGGGCCGGATCACCCACGCGTATGCGGGATATGGCTTCCGCCAATGCCGCGGCCCGGTGTCGTGTCTGAGCGGCGCTCTCTGCGAATGGTGAAACCAAGAGAGCCGTGACGCCAAGCGAACCCAAGAGAAGGATGCCCGCGACGATCACGGCCAAGATGTTGGAGCGGGTCTTATCGCCCGGACTACTCACGCCGTCATTGTAGTTTCATGGCAGCAAGTCTCGAGAGCGGTGTGATCACTCTTTCGGGTCTTCGTTTTGGCCGTAGAACACCAACGCGTCCCCGTTGATGCAGTAGCGCAGCCCGGTCGTGTCGCGGGGGCCGTCTTCGAAGACGTGGCCGAGGTGGCCGTCGCATCGGGCGCAGCGGACCTCGGTGCGGCGCCAGTAGTCGTTCTCGACCTCTTCGACGACGTGCGCGGCGGCGACCGGGCGGTCGAAGCTCGGCCAGCCGGTGCCGGACTTGAACTGGTGCCGCGTCTGGAAGAGCAGGTTGTTGCAGCCGGCGCACGCGAAGTCGCCGGGGGTTTCCGTGTGTTTGATGCCGTTGAGCGGGGAGGTGAAGGGCCGCTCGGTGCCGTGCTGGCGGAGGATGTAGAACTGGTCGGCGGTGAGCTTCTCTTTCCACTGCGCGTCGGTGAGTTCGACGGTGTCCGCCGGGTCGGGGTAGGCGTCGGGGGTGGGTTCCGGTGTGGCCGTGGCGTCGGCCAGCGCTTCATTCGCGTTGGGCGGGGCGCAGCCGAGGGCGTGCGTCGTTGCGATCGCGAGCAGCGAGGCGAGCAGGAGTCGGGCGGTCGGGTGCATGGGCAAGGTTACGCGGTACGGGGGTTGGCGGGTTCGTTCGGGGTCGGCGGTGCGGTATCGTGAACGCATGACGGCGGCACGGGACGCACCCCAGGCACCCCAAGCCATCGAGCCGGGCGCGACGCTGGGCATGCTCGGCGGCGGGCAGCTCGGGCGGATGTTCGCCGACGCGGCGCACACGCTCGGCTACCGGGTGCACGTGTTCTGCCCCGAGCCGAACTGCCCGGCGGCGCAGGTCGCGGACGAGCACACGGCGGCCAACTACGACGACCTGGCGGCGGTCGAGGCGTTCGCGCAAACGGTCGCGGCGGTGACGTACGAGTTCGAGAACGTCCCGGCGGCGACGGCCGAGGCGTGCGCCAGGCACGCGCCGGTGCGGCCCGGGCAGCACGTGCTGCACGCCGCGCAGGACCGGGCCCGGGAGAAGAACACGCTGGCGGCGCACGGTATTCCCGTGACGCCGTTTGTTGCGGTGGAGGACGAAGACAAGCTGCGTCACGCGGTCGCGCAGCTCGGGTGCCCGGCGGTGCTTAAGACGGCCGCGGGTGGGTACGACGGCAAGGGGCAACGCGTGCTGCATAGCGAGGCGGAGCTGACGTACGCGTGGGAAGATCTGGGACGCGTGCCGTGTGTGCTCGAAGCGATGATCGACTTCGAGCAGGAGGTCAGCGTCGTCGCCGCGCGCGGGCTCGACGGCACGGTGAAGACCTACGGCCCGATCGCCAACTCGCACCGCAACCACATCCTCGACGTCTCGGTCGTGCCCAGCGGCGCGACGCCGGACACCGAACGCGCCGCGACCGACATCGCGACGCGGGTCATGGAGGAGCTCGACGTGGTCGGCGTGTTGTGCGTCGAGTTCTTCCAGGTGCGCCCGGGCACACCGGCGTACGACCAGTACGGGTCGATGCTGGTCAACGAGCTCGCGCCCCGGCCGCACAACAGCGGGCACCTCACGATCGAGGCGTACGCCGCGAGCCAGTTCGAGCAGCAGGTCCGCGCGGTGTGCGGCATGCCGTTGGGGAGCGCCAAGCCCAGGTCGCCCGCGGCGATGGTCAACCTGCTTGGGGACCTGTGGCCAGCCGACAGCGAACCCGACTGGTCGCGTGTTCGGGGTGAGGAGCACCTCCACCTGCACCTGTACGGCAAGGCCCAGGCGCGCCCGGGGCGGAAGATGGGGCATCTCACCGCCCTCGGCCGGACGCCGCACGAGGCGCTGCGCGACGCGGTCGAGGCGCGGGTCCGGCTGTCGCCGGCGCTGAATGTGGCCCCGGACTGATTTTTCACCGCCCCACTAAACCGGTGGCGGGTTGGTGTCACTCATGTATGACGGCCGAGGACTCGGCCCCGACGTATCGCGAGCCCGACCGACCCGAGCGGCCCATGACAGCGAAGGCGACCGCGACGGACAGGCCCGGGGGTGAACGGGCGTCGTCGGTGTCGGCGTTGCGCTTGTGCCGCGCGGCGCAGAATGGTTCGGCCGACGTACTGGACCGGTTGATCCGAGGTGAACAAGACGTGTGGTACCGCACCGCCCTGGCTCTGCTCCACGACGAACACGGCGCCCGCGACGCGGCGCAGGAGACGGCGCTCCGGTTTGTCCGCGGCCTGCCGGGTTTCGCAGGCGACAGCTCGTTGCGGACGTGGGGCATCGGCATCGCCGTGAACGTGTGCCGGGAGATGCGGCGTCGCGGGGCGAAGCGTGTGGGGACGGTTGCGGACGCGCGGCAGATGGAAGCCGACGAGCCTTCGCCGGGCTTTGGTCTGGAGCAGGAAGAGCAAGTGACACGGCTGCGTCACCATGTGCGGGCGTTGCCGGACCGTCAGCGCGAGGCGGTGGTGCTGCGGTACTTCGAGCAGCTCGGGGTGGCCGACACCGCGGCGGCGATGGGGTGTGCGGAAGGGACGGTAAAGGCGACGCTGAGCCAGGCCCTGACCAACCTCCGCCAACGGATGGGAGAGACGCCGTGAGCGACCTGGAACGCCTCCTCGACGAAGCGGGCCGCACGCACCGCGACACGCGGTACCCCGGGGATCTTGGGGGCGAGGTGCGCGGTCGTGGAATCGACGCGGGCATCGGAACGCCCGGGAAGCCGAGTCCTTGGTTGCGCTTGGTGGGATCGTCGTGGCCCACGCGGGTGTTGCGCGTGGCGGCTGCGCTGGGGGTCGCGGCGTTGCTGGGGGTGTGGTGGAACTCGCCGAGCGCGACGCCGGAGGAGCGATTGGTCGTGGACTCGCCCACCGAAGCGCCCCCGCCGACCGCGGTGGTTCGCGCTTCGCCAAAGCCGACGTCGCCGCCCTCGTTGATCCGTGTCGGATGGCCCACGGCAAAGTCGGCGGGCCAGCGTCCGTCGGTCCGTCTTTCGTTGTCCGAAGCCGGGGCCCGCTCGCGCAAGCCGGCTGCGCGGTGGCGCCCGAAGGCTTCGTTGTTCTCTCACCCGCCGCGTCGCCGAACGACGCCTCCCCCGGCCGCGGTCGAACCCGCGGACCCGTCGGGGACGTCCCGCCGGCACGGCCTCTTCAAGGAGTTCACCACATGAACCGAACCCGATCGACCCGATGGCTCCCGCTGTTCCTGATGATGCTTGCGATGCTGATAACGGCCGGGGGTGTCGCCCTGACCACCGCCACCCCCGCGATGGCCGAGCGGGGGCGTGCCGCCGAAGAGCTCGACCTGGACGACGAAGACTTCGACGACGAAGACCACGATGAAGAAGAGGAATGGGACGAAGACTGGGACGAGTACTTCCACGAGGTCGAGCTTTACGCGGGTCTGCTCGAACTGATCACCCGGATGAGCGAGGTGTCGTCCTCGGCCGAGATGTCCGCGGTCGCGGCCGTCATGAACGTCGAGGAGTTCGTCGAAGACGAAGAGCAGATGGTCAGCTTCCTGACCGGCTTGCTCCCGGAGCTGAGCGCGGACAACCCGACGCACCTGACCGCCGCGCGGGCGATCCGGATCAAGCTCGCCGAGGTCTACGGCGGGATGGACCGGCCGGAAGAAGCCCGGGCGCAGCTGCGGCTGCTGATCCTCGGGCAACCGCTGGGCGGGTAACCGCCGCCGGTCTTGTCGGTTTGACACAAGCCCACGGCATCGCGCCGTGGGTTTTTGCTGCGCGGGGCGATCGTGTGATTTATGCCGCGAGCCTTGGTGTGAACCGCTCACGCTTCTCGCTGAGCCCGAGTTGCTTCGGCGCGTGCAGCGTCAACACGGGGCCCTCGAACCGCGCGGCGACGCGCGCGGCGGTGTCGGGCGCGGTGGCGGGGTGCTGGTCGGTGACGATCACGCCCTCGACCCGGCCGGTGATCGCTTCGCGCAGCGGGAGCACGGGCACGCCGCGGTAGCGCCGCCCGCGGGTCAGCGGCGCGTCGTCGGCGACGGCGAGGACGTGCAGCCCGACGCGGCGGGCCGCGCGGAACGCGGCGTACAGGTTCGGGTGCCAGCCGGCGAGCACGACGCGGCGCGGGTGGTGGCGCACCGCCCAGTCGGTGATGCGCTGCCGGGTGCGGTCCCAGGCCAGCAGGCGTTCGAGCGGCTCGGCGTGCAACACGCTGCGCCCGCGCTGGCGTTCCCACGACGCGGCGCGGCGCGCTTGCTGAAGCGCCTTGGCGAGTTCGCGTCGGCCGGCCGGGTCGGCGCTCAGCGCGGCGGCTCGGGCGACCAGGTCGCGGCGCTGGGCCTTGCGCATCGGGCGGGGCAGGTAACGCTCGGCGACGATGAGCGCGTCGCGCAGCGCGGCGGCTGCTTGGCTGGTGGTCGGGACGCTCGCCTCGGGCCAGGCGTGCCGAGTAAACGCTAGGTCCTCGTACCGCCGGACGTAGTAGCCGACGCGCATCAGCCGACAGGTCAGGTCGAGGTCGCCCGCGCCGCCGGGGGGCAGCAGCCGGCTGAACCCGCCGGCGCGGTGGATCGCCTTGGTCCGCAGCAGCGCCGCGCCGCGGTGCAGCGCGGTGGGCAGCGCGTGGGCTTCCCTTGCGCCGTCAAGACGGGTGATGCCGCCGGTGATCGCGGCGGTGTGCCGGTGGGCGTCGAGTTCGGCGAGCGCGCGGTCGAGTGTGCCGGGGTCGGGCGTGACGCCGGGGTGGAGCGTGAGCACGTACCGGGTCTTCAGCGCGGCGAGGACCCAACCCTCGGGGTCGTCGCCGGGCCGGCGGGCGGGGAGGTGGATCACGCCGGGCGCGGCGGGGTGGCCGGCGAGCAGCGCGTCGGTGTCGGGATCGGCGGCGTCGCGGCGGACGACGGTGATCGAGCCGTGCCCCGCCGGGTGCGTCGGCCCGAAGCCCGCGTGCTTTGCCCAGTCCAGCGACTCGGCGAGCCCCGCGGTGTGCCGGCCAACGGCCGCCCCCGCGCGGGTCGGCAGGGCCGGGGCGTCCAACAGCACAGCGACGTCGGCGTAGCGGCTCATGCGTCCGGTATCGACCGGCGTTCACGCCGCGGGAAAAACATGGGACACGACACCGGCCCCGGCCCGATAAAACTGGCTGCCCGCGTTGGGAAACGTCGATGCACCCGCAGACCCGTCTCGTCCCCGGCGCGGTCCGTGTCCACCGCTTCGTCTGGCCGCCCATGCCCGTTGACGCCGCCCCTGCCGAGTTGTCCGCGAGCCCCGCTGTATTGTCGGTCGCGGCGTTGTCCGAACGGTTGTCTCAGCTCCAAGCCGCGTTGCAGTCGCAACAGCTCGCCGACGCCGACGCAGCGCTGCGTGACCTCGTCGGCCAACCCGCCCTCTCGCCCGGCGCGCTCGACGGCCCGCTGCGTCTGGTCGCGCAGTGGCACCTCGAATCTTCCCGATGGGCGGACGCGACCGACGCCTTCGACCGGCTGCGTCAAGCCAACGACACCGACCAACGCCAACGCACGCTCGCCCGCAACCTGACGGTCTTGCAAGAACACCGCCCCGCGCTGTTGGAAGAACTCACCCAACACCGCGCGGCGAACCCCGACCAGCCCTACCGCTTCGTGCGGGCCGCAAGCGGGCGCGTGCTCATGGTGCAGCCGACCGACGAAGGCACTTTCACGCCCGTCCCCCCTGCCGACCGCTTCGGCGACTTCATCAAACAGACGCGCGCCAGCACCGAGGGCAAGCCCGAGTACCCGCTCGCGCTGCTGGGCATCGGCGACGGCTACGCGCTCACGCTGCTGGCGAAACACCCGCCGACGCTTTACATGGACCAGACCCTCACCGTCCACGTCATCGAGGTGGACCTCGACCGGCTGTGGATGGCGTTGCACCTGCACGACTGGACCGATGATGAGCTGCCCGACGGCGGCCCGCTGCGCGACCCGCGGTTTGTCTGGCATGTCGGCCAACGGTGGGACGAACACTTCCGCGGGGCGTGGGAGGACGACCCGTGGACGCCGCCGCCGACCATCGCGGTCTGCCCCGACCCGTCGCGCGCCCCGGCGTTGGGGGAACGCCTCCGCGCGGTTTCTGCGGAAAAGGAAGCCCAGACCGCCGCCGCGCTGAGCGCGATGAAGGCGAAGTACGCCGCCCGGCCAACGCGGGACTGGGTCGACGTGCTGAGCGAGAACCCGCCGCGCCCGCCCCGCGTGGCCGTGATGACCTCGCGGTTCACGACCGTGTTGCAGTACGCCGCCCGCGACACGGCCGACGCGCTCGAACGCCTCGGCTGCGAAGTGCGCTTCCTGATCGAAGACCACCGGCACCAACGCTTCAACGCCGCGGTGTTCACGCAGCTTCTCGAAGACTTTGAGCCCGACCTGCTGCTGAGCATCGACGCGACCCGGCACCAGCTCCGCGGCTGGGTCCCCGACGAGCTGCCGCACCTGTGCTGGGTTCAGGACGCGCTGCCGCAACTCATGAACGAACAGCTCGGACGCGCGATCACGACGCGCGACTTCGTCTTGACCTTCTTTGCGCCCCGGCTCGTGCACGACCACAACTACCCGGCCCGGCAGTGCGTCGACATGCCGATGATGGTCACGACGCCGCGAGCAGGCGGCACGGGATGCCCACAACGTGAAAGGACCGGCCCCGACCTGCTGTACGCATCGAACGTGTCGGGCACCGCCGAGCAGCTCGCGGAGCAATCCGTTCGTCGCGCGCCCGAGGCGTTGCGTCCGCGGGTGCTTGACGCCGCGGCGTTGGTGATCGCGCATTACGAAGATGAATCGTCACTGCCGACCGAGCCGGACCTCGACGCGTTGCTCGACGACGCGGTGCAAGCGGGGCGGCTGCGCGAGCACGACACGTCGACACGCCGGGCGTTGCGGGACGCGTTGTGGAACCCGCTGAACACGGGGCTGTACCGGCAGCAGGCGCTGCGGTGGGTCGCGGACGTGGCCGAGGAGCGTGGCCTGACGCTGCACGTTCACGGCCGGGGCTGGGACCAACACCCACGCTTCGCGGCGTACGACCACGGGCCGCTGGATCACGGCGGGCTGTCGGCCGCGACGGCGGCGGCGCGGTTCGCGCTGCACCTCGAGCCGTACATCTGCTTCACGCACCACCGGATGCTCGACGCGCTGCAGGCGGGGACGTGCGTCTTGATCCGCGATCACCCGGGGCACTTCGGGCTGCAGGAAGTCGCGGCGTTCCTGCACGAACGATGCCCGGAGGCGACCAGCGATGCGCAGGCGCGCGATGCGTGCGGCGATGACACGACGCGCGCCCAACTCGACGCGTTGCTGCGCCGCTACCGCGGGTTGACGTGGGACCTGGCGGGGGACGTGGTGGCGCAGGTGCGGTGTTGGCAGCGGGCGGGGGTCTTGCCGGACGAGTCGGGCGCGACGCCGGCATTGCCCCGGTTGGACGAGGTGACGTTCACGGACCGCGGTTCGTTCGCGTCCTGCGTCGATGTGTTGTCGTCCGGCCCGGATCGGGTCGAGGCGTTGGTCGCAGCGCAGCGGCGTGCCGTGAACGAACGATTGACCTTTGACGCGGCGTTTGCCCGCGTGTTGCGGCGTATCCGGGAACTGTTGGCCGAAGAACCGACGTAACGGCAGCAAGTCTGTCGCGGGTCTGCGACCGTGGGAACACGGCGGGTAGCCGTGGCGTAGACTGATTTATCCGAGTTGTCGATCCGTTGGTCGCGCCGGCCGGTGTGTGAGAAGTGTTGCCGACGGGTTGGAGCGAAGTCGAAGCCATGGAAGACCCGTCCGCCACCATTGTGGCCGAACGTCAGTTCGGCGAAGCCCCGGCCGAGCCCGCGACGGAGCCCGTTGCCCCGTCGCCGGTGTCCGATACGTCTCCGTCGCCGCCGGGCGACGACGACACGCTGCCGCTGCGGGCGCTGCTGTTCCGCGTGTTGTTGATCGTCGCCGTGCTGGCGTTGGGCAGCGCCATTTTCTACGGGCTGTTTGCCGCGGCGCCGAGGCTCGACACCGCCACCGCCGAGCAGGTCCGCACCCGCGTGCTCACCTACACCCCGAAGCCTTTCCCGGTGCAACGCCCGTACCGCGGCTACGGCACGGCCCGAGCGCTCGACGCCACCAACGTCCCGGCCCGCGTGAGCGCAACCGTCGAATCGGTGCCCGAGCGCATCCTCGAGGGCGCGACCGTCCGCCGCGGCGAGCTCATCGCGCAGCTCGACGACCGCGACTTCCGCGCCGAGGTCGACCGCCTCGACGCCGCGCTCGCCGAGGTCGAAGCCAACGCCGCCCAACTCGACACGCAGGAGACCCGCCTGCGCGAGCGGCTCGAGATCGAGAACGAAGACATCCAGATCGCCGAGGACGAGTTGGCCCGCGTCCGCCGGTTGACCGAGCGCAACGTGACCAGCGAGCAGGACGTCGACCGCGCCCGCAACCTGCTGCTCATCGCCCGCCGGGCGCGGACGCAGACGCAGGAACAGCTCGACGCACTGCCGCCACGGCGCGCCGCGCTCAACGCCCAACGACAAGGACTGCAAGCGCAACGCCGCATCGCCGACCGCAACTACGAACGCACCCGCGTCACCGCCTCGATCGCCGGCGTGCTCCAAGCGGTTGACGTCGAGCCCGGCGAGTCCGTCCAACCCGGGCAGCGCGTCGCGCGCGTCGTCGACCCGCGCATCATCGAGGTCCCGTTGCAGCTCCCCGCCGCGGCGCGGGCGGCGTTGTCCCCGGGCAACCGGGTCGTGCTCCGGCCCACCAACCGGCCGGGCGTGACCTACGACGCCGAGCTCAGCCGCGTCGCCCCCGAGGACGACCAGCAGACGCGGACCGTCACCGCCTACGCGCTGCTTAACCAGGAAGACGCGTCGCCGAACGATCGCCTCGCGCCCGGCACGTTCGTCGAGGCGGACGTGTTCACCGGCGACGCCACGCCGCGCGTCGTCGTGCCCCGTCGGGCGTTACGGAAGCAGCGCGTACAGGCCGTCGTCGACGCCGACGGCGTCCCCACCATTCAGAGCCGACCGGTCGAGGTGCTGTACCCGCTCCGGGGCGTCGTGCCTGAGACCGGGTTGGCCGACGACCAGTGGGCCGTGCTCGCCGACGACGCGCTGCCCGCGGGGACCGCGATCCTCGCCACCGCGTCGAGTTCGCTGTTGGACGGCGAGCCGGTCGTGCCCGTGGCGGTCAACGAGAACGCGCCGGAAGCAGCGGCAACCGACGGGGCCGCGCGATGAGCCTCGCCTCCTTCGGCGTCCGCAAGCCGGTCCCCGTCAACCTGCTGATGGTCGGGTTCCTCATCGCCGGGCTGTTTGCGGCGGCGACGCTGCGGAAGCAGTTCTTCCCCGAGGTCGACGCCGAGTCCGCCGTCATCACCCTCGTCTACCCCGGCGCTTCACCCGAAGAGATCGAAGAAACCCTGGCGATCAAGGTCGAGGACGCCATCTTCGACCTCGACGAGGTGGACGAACTCAACACGACGCTCGGCGAGGGCGGCGGCGGGATCACGGTGGACTTCCCCGACGGGCAGAACCCCGATAAGGCGCTCGACGAGATCGAACGCAAGATCGACGCGCTGCAGGACCTGCCCGAAGAGTCGGAGGAGATCACCGTCGCGCTGCTCGAGCCCCGGCTGCCGGTGATCATGCTCGCGGTCTACGGCGAGCTCGACGAAGAATCGCTCAAGCGTGGCGCCCGCGCGATCAAGGACGACCTGCAGACGCTCCCGGGCATGGGCGAGATCAACATCTCCGGCACGCGGAACTACGAGCTCCGCGTCGACGTCCGGCAGCAAGCCTTGCTCGAGCAGGGCGTGTCGCTCACGACGGTGTCCAACGCGATCCGCCGGTGGATGAACGAGGTGCCCGGCGGGACGGTCCGCAACCGCAGCGGCAACACGAACGTCCGCACCATGGGCGTGCCCGAGAACGCCCCGGCCGTGGAAGAGATCGTCGTCCGCGCGTTCCCCGACGGACGCGTCATCCGGCTGCGCGACGTCGCCACCGTCACCGAGGGCTTCGCCGACACCGGGATCACCACGCGGTACAACGGCCTGCCCGCGGCGTACCTGACCGTGTTCAAGATCGGGGACCAGGACATCGTCAAGATCGCCGAGATGGTCCGGTCCTACATCGCCGGGCGGCAGGGCGAGCCGTTCCCGTTCGCGACCTGGCACCGCTGGACCAAGCCGCACGCCTTCGAGGCGTTCGAACTCGCCAACACCAACGCCCGCGCGCTTCCCGCGACCGTTCAGCTCGACACGTTCACCGACCTGGCCCGCTTCGTCGAGGGTCGGCTCGACCTGCTGACCCGCAACGCCCTCGCCGGCGCCGGGCTGGTGTTCCTCACGCTGCTCGTGTTCCTGAACTGGCGCGTGGCGTTCTGGGTCGGCGTCGGACTGATTACGGCGATGGCGGGGACGCTGCTGCTCATGGGCGTCTTCGACATCACGCTGAACCTGCTCACCATGTTCGGGCTCATCGTCGTGCTCGGGCTGCTCGTCGACGACGCGATCGTGGTCAGCGAGAACATCCAGAGCCGGCACGAACGCGGCGAGCCCGCGCTGGTCGCCGCCGTCAACGGCGCGGGGCAGGTGCAGTGGCCCGTGGTCGCGACGGTGATGACGTCGATCGTCGCGTTCCTGCCGCTGACCTTCATCGAGGGCAACATCGGCGACCTGCTCGGCGCGCTGCCGGTGGTTGTGGCGTGCGCGTTGGCGATGTCGCTGATCGAGTCGCTGCTGATCCTGCCCTCGCACATGGGGCACTCGCTGATCCACCGCGACCGGCACCGCGAGAAGTACGCCGCGCACCACCACGGGAAACACGGCCTGTTCCAACGCTTCGAGGACAAGCGCGACGCGTTCATCAACGGCAAGATCATCCCGGCCTACACCAAGGCCTTGCGGCTGTCGTTGCGGTTCCGGTACGTCTCGGTCGCGACGGCGGCCGCGGTGCTGATCGCGTCGATGGGCATGGTCGCGGGCAAGCACGTGCCGTTCGAGTTCCTGCCCGAGAACGACGCGGAAACGATTATCGTCAACGTCCGCCTGCCCATCGGCACGCCCGAGACGAAGACGGCCGAGGTCGTGCAACGCATCGAGCGCGTCGCGCAGGCGCTGCCGGAATACAAGAGCATCTCGACGGTCGTCGGCGAGACGTCGAACATCGACACGGGCGAAACGTCCCGGTTCTCGCCGCACTTGGCGCAGTTGTTCATCGAGCTGCAAGCGGTGGAGGACCGCGACCGGCCGTCGCCGCAGATCATCGCGTCGATCCGGGAAGGGTTGGCCGGTCAACTGGACGAGGTGGAGCGGATCAGTTTCGAGCCGATCAGCGGCGGGCCGGGCGGGCCGGACATCTCGGTGAAGGTGCGCGGCCGGGACACGGCGACGATCACGCGGGCCGTCGCGGAGCTGAAGACGACGCTGAAGCGGTTCACGGGCGTGGTGGACGTCGCCGACGACAACGACCTGGGCCAGGCCGAGCAGCGCATCGTGCCGCGCCCGGCGGACGCGGCGGCGGTCGGCCTGACGCCGGAGGACATCGCGCTGCAGGTGCGCGGGTTCCTCTTCGGGCTGGAGCCGCACAACTACGCCGCCGAACGCGAGGACATCGAGGTGCGCGTCCGGCTGGACGAGGACACCCGCCGGTCGTTGGCCGACATCGAGAACGCCTGGCTGGTCACGCCCGACGGCCGACGGGTGCCGTTGAACGAGGTCGCCGACATCGTCCCCGCCAACACCTACGCCAGCATCAGCCGCAACGACCGGCAGCGCGTCGTCAACGTCTCGGCGTACACGCAGCCGGGCGTGTCCCCCGAGCAGGTCACCGCCGAGCTCGACCTCGACGCGCTGCGCGCCGCGTACCCCGGGTTGGACATCGACTTCGGCGGCCGGCAGGAGCAGATGAAAGACGCGTTCAGTTCGCTGCCCTACGGTGCGGCGGCCGCGGCGATCATGATCTACATCATCCTCGCCTGGCTGTTCAGCAGCTACCTGCAGCCCCTGACCGTGATGGCGGTGATCCCGTTCGCGCTGATCGGCGCGGTGTGGGGGCACTTCTTCCTCGGCTACGCGATGACGTTCCTGTCGCTGATCGGCTTCGTCGCGCTGACCGGCATCGTCGTGAACGACTCGCTGATCTTCGTGCAGTTCTTCAACGAGAAACGCGAGGAGGGCGAGACGGTCTTCGAGGCGTTGGTCCACGCCGGGCAGGCCCGGCTGCGGGCGATCTTCCTCACGACGGTGACGACCGTGCTCGGGCTGACGCCGCTGATCATGGAGACGAGCTTCCAGGCGCGGTTCCTGATCCCGATGGCGATCTCGATCGCCGCGGGGCTGATCGCGGCGACGGTGCTGATCCTCGGCGTGCTGCCGTGCTTCATGCTGATCCTCGACGACATCAAGCGCGGTTTCCGCTGGCTGTGGTACGGCGACGCCGCGGAACGCAAAGACCCGCGGCTCAGCGCCGCGGGCCTGCAGGAAGAAGCGTTGGCGTGAGCCGGTACGGCCCGGCTACTGCTGCTGCTTGCTGATGCGGTAGTGGATGGCGTGGCGGGTGAGCTCGTTGCCGTTCTTGAGGCTGAGCTTGGCCTTGATCTTCTCGCGGTAGGTCTCGACGGTCTTGACCGACAGGTGTAGCCGGCCGGCGATCTCGCGCGAGCCCAGCCCGTCGCCGATCATCTCGAACACCTCGAGCTCGCGGTCCGACAGCGTGTCGACCGGGGACGCGTCGGCGTCGACCTCGCCGCCGACGACCTGGGTCAGCACCCGGGACGTGGCGGAGTCGGAGAGGTAGACCTTGCCGCCTTGGACCCGGCGGATCGCCTCGACGATGTGCTCGGTCGCCTGGTCCTTGCGGAGGTAGCCGGTCGCGCCGGCGCGGAGCACGCGGTCGGCGTAGAGCGCCTCGTCGAGCATGGAGCAGACGAGCATCTTGACGCCCCACTCGTTAGCGCGGACCTGCTTGATCAGTTCGAGCCCGTGCCCGTCGCCGAGCGACAGGTCGATGAGCGCGAGATCGGGCCGCAGCTCGCCGAGCACGTCGTACGCCTCGGCGACGCTGGACGCCTCGCCGATCACCTCGAGGTCGTCCTCCTCGTTGATCAGTTCGGCTAGCCCTCGACGGACGATGGGGTGGTCGTCGACGATCACGATCTTGCAGACATCAGTGGCGGTCATCATGGGGGGCCTCAAAGGAAACGAAAACAGGCCGAGGGCGTCAGTTGTGTTTCGCCGACGGTTCGACCTGCACGGTCACGGTCACACGGGTCCCCCCCGATGGCGACGGCGCCAGGGACAGGCTCGCGGAAATCATATCCGCGCGGTGCCGCATGATCCGCAGGCCGCGCCCGGTGCCGGCCGGGTTGTCTTCGGCGGTATCGGCGGAAGGGTCGTCGGGGTCCAGCCCGCGCCCGTCGTCGGCAACGGTCAGCACGAGCCGGTGCGTCGGCTCGTGGAAACGCAGCCCGATCTCGACCCGGCGGGCCTCGGCGTGCTTGGCGGCGTTGTGCGCCGCCTCCTGCGCGATCCGCAGCAGGTGGTCGGCGGCGGTGTCGGTCAGGCCCGCGGGCGTCTCGTCGCACTGCGCCTGGGCTTCGATGTTGAAGAACGTCTCCAGGTTGCCCGCGATGTTCCGCAACCCCGCCGGCAACTCCTCCGCCGAGATGGGCTCGGGCGTCAGGCCCGAGATCAGCCGACGGACCTCCGTGTTCGCCTGCCCCACGATCCGCGCGACCTCCTCGATCATCTCGGGCTCGATGGGCTGGCCCTTGGCCTTCTTCCGCCGGCAGCCCTCGATGAGCATCCGCAGGCCCGTGATCTGTTGGCCGATCCCGTCGTGCAGCTCGTGCCCGATCTGCCGGCGTTCCTCCTCGGCCTTCTGGAGCACGGCCCGGTCGACCTCCGCGACGCGGCGGTCCGTGATGTCGGTCGCGATCGCGATCACGCCCGTCGGCCGGCCCGCCTCGTCGTACAGCGGGACCTTGTCCGTCTGGATGTACCGCTTGCCTCGCCCGGGCACCTCGTAGCTCTCGACGTACCCGAGCTTCGCCTTGCCCGAGTTCATCACCTCCACGTCGTCGCGGTAGTACGCCGCCGCGTCTTCGGGGAAGAAGTCTTCCGTCGGCCGGCCCTCGATCTGGTCCGGGGGCAGCCCGATCGACTGCGCCGCCGCGCGGTTGACCCGCAGGATCCGGTTGTGCGCGTCCTTGTAGAAAATGAACGACGGCACGGCGTCCAGGATCATCTGCGTCTGTTCGTACAGCCGGGCGATCTGCTCTTCGTCGGCCTTGCGCTCCGTGATATCGCGGGCCGTGATCGCCACGCCGTCGCCCACCGGAACCACCTGGTACTGCAGCCACGCGGCGACGACGCCCTCGTCCTGCGCGTCGATCGGGAACTCGTCCATGATCGGCCGACGCGTCTCGGTCACCCCGATGTACTTCTCGAAGAACCCACCCGTCCGGTTCACCGGCAGCAGCTCGCACAAGAGCTGCCCGATCACGTCTTCGCGCTTCCGCGACACCAACGCCGCCCCGCGCTCGTTGACGTCGGCGAAGACGAAGTCGACGATCGTGCCGGCGGCGTCTCGCTTCGCCTCCAGCAGGTAGAACGCGTCCAGCGAGCCCTCGAGCGCGGCGCGGTACCGCTCTTCGCCGCGCTTCGCCAGCGCCTCGGTCTCGACCTGTGCGGTGATGTCCTCGGCGATGCCCACGACGCGCAGCACGTTGCCGTCGTCGTCGTGCACCGGCCGGCCGCGGTCGCGCAGCCACCGCACCGACCCGTCCGGCCGAGCCACGCGGTAGCGGTCCTCGTACGGGCCCTGGTCGGCGGCGCGGAAGTTGCGGTCCACGCGGGCGCGGTCCTCGGGGTGCACGCAGGCCGCCCACACCGTCGGGTCGGACAGCACGTCCGCGCACGCCCGGCCGAACACCCGCGCGAACGCCGGGCTCACGTAGTCGATCCGCCGGGTCCGCCAGTCGAACACCCAGAACACCTCGGCGACGTGCTCGGCGAACTCGTGGAACTGCCGCTGCGACTCGACCAACGCCGACTCGACGTTCTTGAACGCGGTCACGTCCCGGCCGACCGACTGGAACTCGATCAGCCGGCCGTCGGGGTCGAACAACGCGCGGTCCGTCCAGTGCTGCCAACCCGTCGTGCCGTCCGCCTGGTGGACCGGGTGCGCGTAGCTCTGCGTCGGCTTCTCGGGGCTCAGCTTCGCCAACGACGCCTTGATGTCGTCCCACCCCTCTTGTGGCACGAGCTCGAGGAACGAAGAGCCGAGCAGCTGTTCGCGTGTCTTCTTGAAGTGTCGGCAGTAGGCGTCGTTCACGAACGTCAGCATCGTGTCGGGCGTGAACCGGCAGATCAGCTCGAGCTGGTCCTCGACGACACCGCGGTACTTCGCCTCGCTCTGCCGCAATGCGGAGTCGGCCCTGCGGAACGCGGTCACGTCTTCGTGCGCGACCAGTACGCCGGGCTCGCCGCTCTTGCCGTCTCCGTCGGTGTGGGGCTCGAACCGGCGGACGGTCGTGTTCAGCCACCGCGCCTCGTCGGGCCCCACACCGACCGAGACGGCAAGAGCGGCG
>JANQPR010000263.1 GCA_028285385.1 Phycisphaera sp. | reverse complement strand
AGCTGCCCGCCCGGCCGACCGTGGTGGTCGTCGAACCGCTCAGCGACCGGCCCTCCGACGTCGCCTTCGCCCGCCAGGTCGCCGCCCGGGCCACGGCCCAGCTCCAGGCCAACACCGAGACCGTGCCGGCCGAAGTGATCGACGAAGGCCGCGTCGCCGCGTTGCAGGACGCCGACCCCGACGCGTTCGCCGCGTTGTCCATCGACGCGATCGGCCGGGCCGTGGACGCCGAGGTCGTGGTCTACGCCCAGATCACCTCGACCGAGTTGAACCGGCAGGCGATGCTGCTCCAGCCCAAAGCGTCCGGCCGCGCCCGCGTGATCGACGCCCTCACCGGCAAGCGGCTCTGGCCGCGACCGGAGGCCCCCAGCGTCGCCGGCAAGAACCCGTCGCACCCGTTCGCCGCCGACGAGGGGCACGCCTCCGACGACTCGGCCGGCACCAGCCGCACCGCCGACGACCGCGCCCGCCGCGCGCTGGCGGATCAGGCCGGCCTTCAGCTCGCCCGGCTGTTCTACCCCTGGCAACGCCTCGCCCCCGGGGAGCGCGTCGCCGCCGAGAAGGCGAAGTACCAACGCTCGAAGCGGTGACCCCGGAACCGGCGTCGCGTTCTTAGGCCCGTTCATTCGGCGGCCATTGGCATGATCCTGCACGTCATCCACGACCGTGACCGCCAGGCCTGTGGCACCACGCTCGCGCTGATCGCCCAGGCCGTGCGCGACACACCGGGGCCGCACCTGCTGCTCGTGCTCGGCGGCAGCGCGCTCGCTCACGCGGCAAGGAACGCCGGCATTCCTGCGGTCGAACGCGTCGGCGTCCCGTTCGGCCACCCGCTCCTCGCGCCGACCGCCGTGCACCGGTTGATGCACCCGCGGCCCGAGCCGGAGGAGGTCCACTGCTGGTCGGTCAAGGCGTTGTCGACCGCCGCGGTGTTCCGGCCTGGGACGCCGCGCGTGTTCCACCTGACGCAACAGCCCGACGCCGTGATGTGTCGACGGCTTCAACGCCTGATGCTGCACGCCGGGTACGACGCGTACGCTCTGACCGACCGGCAGCGCCGGGCGTTGGTCGACGCCGAGTTGCCCGCGGGCCGGGTGTACGTGGACGACGTCGAGCTGGACGTCGACGCGATCGCCTCGTCCGGCCGATCCGCCGGCCAACGCAACGCATACGGTTCGAGCGACGATGCCGATTTCACCGTCGCGTTGCTGTCTGAGCCGGCGTGGTCGGCGGCGACGTACCCCCCGGCGATCGCCGCGTCGATCATGCAGGAAGTCACGGGCGTCGAGACGCGTCTCGTCGTGCACCCGAAACAGGCCGGACGGGCCGACATGCAGGCGATGCTCGATTCGGTCGGGCGTCCGTCGTTGTTGATCCAGGAGGAGCGGCTAGATCGGCCGTGGGAAGTGCTGGCGTCGGCGGACGCCGTGCTGCTCGACGCCGGCGCCGGGCCGCTCGCCGTGCGGACCGCGTTGCACGCCGGTGTCCCGATCATCGCGCCGGACGTGCCCGCGTTGCGGGAGTTGCTCGGCGACGCAGAGCAATCCGCGGAACACCGGATCACCTGGGCCGTCGATACCCGCGCCCGCAACCTGGCCCACGCCATGACGACGGTCGCGCGAGAGCACGTCGAGGCCGTGGCGGTGTGATCGCCCTGGAGTGAAACGTACGACGGCTTTGGGATGCGGTCTCGGCTCCCCTCCCAGAGGGAGGGGAGAAGCGTTCGTGTGGTTTCAACATCCAATGAGCCGTCCGTCCCTGGGTCATAGGATTGAGCCATGCCGCGTGAGACGAACGTCGCCGCCACCGCCCCGCCGCGCGACGAGCGGGAGGCGTTGCTGTGCGAGTCGTGCGGCTACCCGTTGGACGGGTTGGCCCCCGCGGGCGACTGCCCCGAGTGCGGCGACCCGGTCGCGGCGTCGGACCCCCGCCGGCGGACCGGGCCGTTGTGGGCACGCCGCCCGGGACCCGGGGCGTGGGTCGACGTCGTGGTGGACCTGATCGCACGGCCGACGCGGTTCTTCCGCAAGATGCGGGTCGACGGGTCGAACGTGCTGCCCCGGCTGTACCTGCTGACCGTCGCGTGCGTCGGCGGCGGCGGTTGGTCGGTCGCGGAACTGGCGTGGAACGGCCGGTCGGCGTTGTGGGCGTGGGTCGGCGGGATGCTCGCGGCAAAATCCGTGCTGCTGCTGTCCTACACCGAGGCGGGCGGCGTCGCGTTCTTCAGCAGGCAGCGCGGCTGGCGGGTCCCGTTCTCCGTCGCCGAGCGGGTCGTGTGCTACGCGTCCCCGGGGTGGCTGCCCGCGGCCGCCGCGTTGATCGTCGTGCACCACTACGCCTCGGGGCCCTGGCTGGTCGGCTGGCTGGAGCCGTTGACCGGGTCGCGGACCCTCGCCCGGCAGCTCATCCCGGCGGCGTACATCCTGATCGGCGGGTTGGCGATCCTGGGCTTCGAGTCGCTGGTCTACATCGGCGTCCGGCAGGTCCGCTTTGCCAACCGCCCGGCCCATCGGCCGCGTTTCGCCGCGATGCACCCTCCGACTGGCGACCCAGGATCGCCTCCCCGCCGCCCCTCGGCCGCGAATCCCGACCCGTCGGTCCCCTGACCGCCTTGACCGGCCATACCGCATCCGGGTAAACTTTTTGTTCTCGATCGTTGTGAATCGAGAGTTTCCCGGCACGCTCCAGGGGGGCACCTCGCCCGCCGACGACTGAGGCCGACCAACCGCCGAGTTCTTCCAACCCTCGGCGACATCACGGTTTAGACGACCTTCGGGGACCCCGCGTGTTGCTGATTCTGGTCATGTTGCTCTGCTTGTCCGGTTGGGGTCTTGTCGCCCTGGTCGCGACGGCGGTGTTGCCGACGTCGCTCGGCGGACACCAGCGGACCAACTCGGCCCCGGCACCCGCGGCGACTCCGTGGCTCCCGCTTCGGCAACCGCGCTTGCGTCACCGTGGCGCCGGCGCGGCCCACCCCGGAGCCCCCGCCCAACCGGCGTGGACCCCCGCCACCCCCGTCTGAACCCGTGATTCTGTTGGTCTGTCGGACCGAGCCTCACTGGCTCCGCCGACCCCGCCCTCGTCGCCCCCGCGTTGACCCTTGGGTCGTGCCGGCGTCCGCCGCCTATGCCGGCGTGACGTCCCACCCCAGCCCGAGGGTTGCCCCATGCTCGAAACCATCCTCCTGATCGTCGGCCTGTTTATCGGGGCCTTCGTCGGCGCTATCGCCGCCAAGTTCATCGTCGGCCAGTCGCTCGCCTCGGCCAAGACCGAAGCCGACAAGATCCTCGAGAACGCCCGGCAGCAGGGCGAGACGCTCGCCAAGCAGATCGAGCTCGACGCCCGCAACGAGCAGGCCAAGCGTCGCGACGACCTCGCCGCCGAGCTCAACAAAGAACGCGACGAACTCGACGAGAAAGAGCGCCGCCTCGCCAAGCGGGAAGACCTGCTGGACCGCAAGCTCGAGACGCTGTCCGGCAAGGAGAAGGTCATGGCCGACCTGGCCGACGACCTCAAGAAGCGTGAGAACGCCGTGGCCGGCAAGCAGGAGAAGCTCGACGAGCTGATCGCCAAGCGTCAGTCCGACGACGCCAAACACGAGGAGCACCGCAAGAACGAGCTGCTCCGCCTGTCGCACATGAGCGAGGACGAGGCGAAGCGCGAAGCAATGTCGTTGCTCCAGCAGCAGTGCCAGACCGAGGCCGGCGAGATCGTCAAGGCCGCCCAGGAACGCGCCCAGGAAGACGCCAAGGAGAACGCCCAGAAGGTGTTGCTCGAAGCGATCCAGCGGTACGCCGGCGAGCACACCGCCGAGTCGACCACCAACGCCGTGCAGATCGAGGACGACGCGATGAAGGGCCGGGTCATCGGCCGCGAGGGCCGGAACATCCGCGCTTTCGAGCAGGCGACCGGCGTCGACGTCGTCGTCGACGACACGCCCGGCGTCGTCATCGTGTCCTGTTTCGACCCCGTCCGCCGGGCCGCCGCCTCGCACTGCCTCCGCACCCTGCTCAAGGACGGACGCATCCACCCGCAGCGCATCGAGGAACTCGCCCTGGAATCCTTCAAGCTCTTCGACGAGAAGATCGTCAAGTACGGCAAGGACGCCGCGATGGAGGTCAACCTGCCCGCCCTGCACCCCAAGGTCAGCGAGACCATGGGCCGGCTCCACTACCGCACGTCCTACGGGCAGAACATCCTCCGGCACTCGGTCGAGGTCGCCGGGCTCTGCCAAGTCATCGCCGACGAGCTCGGGCTCGACGGTGAGCTCGCCCGAAAGTGCGGCTACCTCCACGACGTCGGCAAGGCGCTCGACCACGACACCGAGGGCGGCCACCCCAAGATCGGCGCCGACTTCCTCCGCAAGCACGGCGAGAAATCCGAAGCCGTCCTCAACGCCGTCGAAGGCCACCACAACGACATCCCATCAACGACGCCGTACACCCCGATCGTCATGGCCGCCGACGCGATCTCCGGCGCCCGCCCCGGCGCGCGACGCGAGACCCTCGAGAAGTACATCAAGCGCCTCAAGGAGCTCGAAGACATCGCCCGCAAACCCAGGGGCGTCAAGGAGGCCTACGCGGTGCAAGCCGGCCGCGAGGTCCGCATCATCGTCGACCCCGACAACATCGACGACGCAGGCTGCCACCACGTCGCCCGCACCATTGCTCAGAAGGTCTCCGAAGAGATGACGTTCCCTGGCGAAATCAAAGTCACCGTCCTCCGCGAGATCCGCACGATCGACTACGCGCGGTAAGCCGCCGAATCTGAGTAACACCAAAGCCCGGCACAGCGAATCTGTGCCGAGGCATCACCCGACCCATGGCCAGCAAGAAAACCAAGACCGCTGGGACGTCCCTGATCGCGATCGTGGTCGCGGCGCTGCTGTTTGTCGCGCAGCAACTCGGCTGGATCAACCTCAATGACGACCCGAAGACGGCGCCCGGGCCCCGCGAGACGACGACCTCGCCGACGAAACAGCGCGCGTCGTTGCCGGATCCGGACGAACGCCGCGGCTCCCCCGCCGAGACCGCCGCGCCCACCGACCGCCATTTCATCACCAAGCTCCAGCAGCGCGGCGCGACCGACGAACCCGTTATCGCCTCCGGCGTCATCGTCAAGGTGCTGCCGGACGACAACGAAGGCTCTCGTCACCAGCGCTTCCTCGTCGAGCTCTCCGACGGCCACGTGGTGAAGATCAGCCACAACATCGATCTTGCCCCCCGCATCCCGAACCCCCGAGAGGGCGACGAGCTCACGTTCAAGGGCGACTTCGAAGCCAACGAACTCGGCGGGGCCGTGCACTGGACTCACCGCGACCCGCGCAACCGGCACGAACACGGCTACCTCGAACACGACGGCGTGCGCTACGAGTAGCGCAGATCATGTTTCTGCTCTTCCATTGACCGGGCGCATGCAAGTGCGTCGGGCCTGCTTGTCTGTGGGACGACCACGCCCCTGCTTCACTTGTCAAAGAAAGAACCTGAGCACTCGCGAGCCGGCGACGGTGTCGCCTGAATCCGTGGACACAGCCTACGGCT
>JANQPR010000262.1 GCA_028285385.1 Phycisphaera sp. | reverse complement strand
CCCGCCGCCCCGGCGATTCGGCTGGCCGCACTGCTCGACCACGCCTCGGGGTCCACGCCCGCCCACGCCGCCGCCAGGTCCAGCAGCGACCGCGTCACTTCCCGGTCGACCAGCACGAACGCCGTCGCCGCCAACACGACCCCTGCCGCCCACCACCCGACGAGCGTCTTCCGCCGCCGCAGCCAGTCCCCGATCGGCACGGCCCACGGCGCGAGCACCATCGCGAACACCGTCACCACGGTCAGCGTCAACCAGACCTGGGTCAGGGAATCGGCCTGGTAGTCGAACGCCTGCGCGACGCCGATCATCCCGAAGTGCAACGGCACCACCGCAAACGCCGCGACGCCCCGCAGGCTCAGCGCGTCCACGACCCGTTTGGCCAAGCCGCCCCAGTCCTCCACCGCCGACGCCAGCGCCACCAGCGCCGCCATCACGGCAAAGCCCGCGACGACCGACGCCACCGACATCGTGCCCCACCGGTACAGCGGGTAGCCGCGCCGCAACATCAGACCAACGAGCGCCGCACACACGACGCCGGCAAACAAACAAGCCAACACGAAGCCGACTCGGTGCGCCAGGTACACCGCGCGGTGCCGCTGCAGCCACGCGCCCAGCACGAACCCCGCCAGCGGGTACGCCAGCCACGGGATCGGCGGGAACGACACGCCCGTCCGCACGTCCGGGTTCAGGTTCCGCCCGGTTACGACGTGCAGCCAGCTCTCCGGCCCGACGCCGAAGAACCGCTCCGCGACCGGCCCGAGCACGAACCGCAACCCGAGCACGGCCGCCAACGCGGCCAGCGACAGCCACGCCGAGCGCGGGAGTGACAAGAGCGCCGCCGTTCGGTAGCCGTGAACCGAAGGCGGTGCTTCGTTCTCACTTCTCCGACCGTCGCACGCCAGCAGCCCCGCCAGCACGAGCATCGACACGGCGATGAACCCGAAGAAGTCCAGGCCCCACGCGTACCCGGCCTGCCGCCACATGAGCGCGTCCGCCGCGAACAGGATCAGCACCTTCCGCGTCAGGCCGAACCTGCTCTTGCGTTTCGGCCCGCCCGCCTGGACGCCGTACCCCAAGCCGGTGACGAAGAAGAACACCACCGGCGCGAACCCGCCGAGCAACACCGCCCACTGCAGAGCCGTCGCGTCGGTCAACGCAGAGCCGGTTTCATAGTGAACCAGCCCCGCGTGGTCGCGCGAGGTAAGCATGTAGCCCGTGTGGTTCACGACCATCAGCACCGCCGCCAGCCCGCGCAACAGGTCGAAGCCCCGCCAGTAGACCCTCGGTTCCGCGGCGCGCGTCGGCGCCGCAGGTGGGTTCACGCTCGGCGTCGTCTCGGGGGTCGCGCGGTTCATGCCGACTCGGCCCGGGCGATCGCCCCGCCCGGCAGGCCCCGCGGCTCGACGGCGTTGCCGCCCGGGTCATCCAACGGTCGTGGCGGGACCGCCTGATTCGTACGGCCCGCCGCCCGCCGCGGCACGGCGCGCTTCCGCAAGGCCGGGCTCGCCAACGCCGAGCACATCGCCCCGGCCATCAGGATGAAGATCGGGTTCTCCATCGCGTTGAACAAACAGTCCACCGCGTACAGCGAGAGCACGATCGAGATCGCGGTCAGCGGCGCAACGGTGGGCGTGAACCACAGCGTCGCCGGGAACCGCCGCAGGAACAGCACCACCGGCAGGATCAACGCCGCCAGGAAGCCCGCCAACCCGACCACGCCCGTCTTGCCCAGCAAGATAATCCACATCCCGTCGGGCACCGCGTTGTTCTTGCTGTCCGGCATCTTCACGATGCTGCGGTTGAACCCCGACCAGCCGAACCACGGCTGCTGCATCGCGTGGTCCGCCAGCACCCGGTCGTTCTCGACGCGGAACTCCAGGGACTGTGCCCGGTCGGCGCTGACCGTCTCGATCAGCGCGATCAGGTTCTCGGCGTTCCACATGTCCTGTGCCCGGACGTACGTGTACACCGGCGGCGCACACAGCAGCAGGACGAGGAACACCCGCGTGTTCAGCCACTTCGACGCCAGCAGCACGCAGAGCCCGCCGAAGGCCAGGATCAACGCCCCCATGCCCTTGGCCACGACGGCGGTGGCGGCCAACGCGAGAACCACCCACCACGCCTGCACCTGGTACGCCCCGAGGCGCAGCTTCACCCGCGCCTGCCAGAGACACCACGCGATCAGCGCGCCCGAGCACACCCACGTCGCCGTCATCAGGCCCGACTGCATGAACCCGCGCGGCCGGAACCCGCCCGCCCGGTGCGCGTGCACGAAGTGGTGCTGGTACCAGCCGTACACCCACCTGTGCAGCTGCGGCGAGAACCGCGCCTCGAACCAGCAGATCGGCACGTACACCAACGCCCCCGCGACCACCGCGACGACGATGACCCGCAGGTCCTCCAGGCTCGTGAAGTACAGCCGGCCGACCGCGTAGGGCAGCAACCACACCGCGACGTGCCGGGCCGACTCCGACAGCCCGTCGTACAACTGCAACGGCGGCGAGTTTGCGAGCGCGGCGCCGATCGGTGCGATCACACAGAACATCGCCACCGGCACGTCGAACCACTTCGGCCGGAACGTGAACAGCCGACCGAAGTCGAAGAGCAGGATGCCCAGCACCACGCCGTACGACGTGGCGGTCATCTTCGTGTAGTCCGGAATCTGCGGCAGGTCGTAGTTCGCCATCGGCAGGAACAGCCAGGCGAGCAGGTACGCCGTGAGCACCGCGACCTTCGGGCGCAGCACCGCGAACAGCACCACCACGATCGGCACCCAGGCGAGCATCACGGCGTGTTGGAAGAGCAGCATGGCGGCGCGTGGCGTGAGGGTCGCGGGTACCGGGTCCGGGAGTCGGGACTTCCTTGTGAACGGGGCGTGTGTTCTCGGACGCACGCCCGGTCGCCGTACCGGCCCACCCCTCATCGGCACGCCGCCGCACCGGTTCCACAGGCCTGCGGCCGGGCCGGCGGTGCGCCGCCGGTGGCCCCGGCGTTACCGGACCGGCGAGGCCTGATCGTTCGGGTCACTGGGCCGGCCATCCCGCCGGCGTCCCACCGCGTCGAGCAGCTCGGCCTCGAACCGCTGCGCCGCCTGGCCCCAGGTGTAGCCCGTCGCCACGACGTGCGCCCGATCCGACATTTTACGCCAGGCCTCCGCGTTCATCGCTGCGACTCCCGCGATCGCCGCCGCCATTGCCGGCACGTCCTCGCTGGGCACCAGCACACCCGCCCCGTCGGCCAGCAGCTGCGGCGCGGCGCCCGTCGGCACGCCGATCACCGGTGCCCGGCACGCCATCGCCTCCAGGATCGGCAACCCGAACCCCTCGCACCGGCTCGCGAACAGCCACGCGTCGCACGCCGCGTACAAGCCGCTCAGCTCGTCCTGTTTCGGCGAACGCGTGTACCGCGTGTCGGCGGGCAGGCCCGGGCCGTCGGTCGGTGACTCCTTGCCGAAGGCAACGACGCGCAGGTTCGGCACCGTCTGCCGCGCGTGCTCGATCGCCTGCTTCGCGAGGTCCGCGCCCTTGAACGGCACCGCCGAGTGCATGTAGCCCACCGTGGGCGTGTCGTTTTTCTCCCTCGGCCTGGCGTGGAACAGATCGGTGTCCACCGCGTTGGGGATCACCGTCGTCGGCGACACGCCGTGTGGTTCGAGCAGCTCCGCCAGCCACTGCGCGACCGCGATCCTTTTGAACGGCAGCCGCCACGTCGCCTCGACGCGTTGCCGCTGCGCTCCGTCCAGGTGCATGAACACCCGTTCGTCGTGCTGGATCAGGTACACCGGCACGCCCTTGCTCACCGGGTACCGCGCGACCCACTCGGCGGTCTCCCACCACGTCGCGACCACAACGTCCGCGTCCGGCACGTCGTCCGCCGTCACCGGCCGCGCCTCCGACAACACCACGTGTTCCACACCCGTGTCGTCGAGGTGGCTCGGCCCCGGGGGATACGCCGCGGCGAACGTGCCCTCCTTGAGCAAGCGTTTCAACCGACGCTTCTTGCCCCCCACGCCGCGCGCCGCGGACACGACCGTGACCTCGTGCCCCATCTGTTGCAGCGCCGCCGCGTACACCGCGACCACGCGGACGCCGCCCTCCAGCCCGGCCGTCTTGAGAACGAACGTCACTCGCATCGACGCTCACCTGCCCCCCGCGCCGACCGGCTCAACGTCAACCCCGGAAGACTTTCCGGACGACGCGAGCCCTTCTCCCTCGGCGTCAAGTTCCGCTTCTTGCGGCGTGTCGACGTTGTCGCCGATCCCGTCGTCAACGTCGATGTCGAGCGCCTCGGCCAGCATGGCCGCCGGGAACGTCACCCGCGCAACCACCGTCCGCCCGTCTTTTCCGGTCAGCATCGGCTGCGCGGTGAGCGCCGCGACGGCTTCTTTCAGTTCGGGCTCCGCGTCGCTGAGGTACCAGTTCCGCGGCTCGACCATCACCGTGTCGCTGAACACCCACAACGCCCCGCCCCGCCGCTGCGTGTCCGCCGCGATCTCCATCAGCCGCCCTGCGCTGCTCACCACCTCGCCGTCGGTGACCAGGTCGATCCACCGGCCGTCCTCACCCGCCCGGGCGTTGCTGTACATCGAGCTCGTGCTCGCGATCGAGTCGACCCGGCCCAGGTAGTACCGGTAGTTCGCGCTGACGTGCACCGGGCCAACCACCATGACGTGGTCCTCGGGCCCGACCTGGTCCACCGCCGCGAGCGTCGCCGACTTCTGGTCCTGCGGCCAGTACGCGTAGAACGGGAAGTTGATCACGCTGCGGACCGGGTCCTTCGTGCTCTGGTGCGTCCGCGCGGTCACGGCCCACGCCTCGGCCGGGTTCAGGTCCTTCGTCCCCGCGAACACCAGCGCCGCCACGACCAGCACCGAAAAAACCGACACGCCCAGCCGCTCCGCCGCGACCCGTTGCCCCACCCAGACGCCCAGCGCCACGACGCCCGCCGCCAACACCGCCAGGATCAGCGGGTACAGGTGGAAGAAGTACCGCGACTCGCTGAACTGCCACCGCAGCTCGCTGGTCACGAGGATCGGCGCCGCGATCGCGACCAGCAGCAGCCACGCCCCGTTGCCCCGGCCGTTGCCGTTGGCGCCGCGCGCCGCCCAGCGCGCCACGACGTACGCCGCCGGGATCAGCAGCACGAACATCCGCGTCCACCCCGGCACGAACCACTGCAGGAAGTAGTTGTGCACGGCCGGCAGGTTCGTCACCGCGGGCACCCAGACGTGCTTGCCCACCGCGTCGCTGCTCCAGAAGTACAACACCCACAGCGTCATCGCCACGAAACAAGAACCCAGCGTCACCAGCTCGTTGCGCCGCAGCCACTGCCGCCACGACCGCACGTGGAACGCCGCGTAGACCAATAGCGCCACCCCCGCCAACGCGAACTGCTGCAGCGTCGCCGCCCACACCGCGGTCAACAGCAACGGCAGCCACAGCCGGCCGCGCACCGCGCCGGCTTCGTCCGTTGCCTGTCCTTCCCTTTCGTTTCGTTTCGCCGCGAGCTCGCGCAGCTTCGCCGCCGCCAGCAGCCCCGTCGCCAGCACGCCCGGCAGCGCGACCAACGCTAGCACCCACGGGTTCCGCGCCCACACCGCCTCCAGCAACCGGAAGTCCGGCAAGTTCAGCCCCGGCAGCACGCCCGACAGCTTGCCGATCAGCGTGGAGAACAGCCCGTCGCCCTCGAGCTTCACCTCGGCCAGGCCCGTCGGGTTCCGGTCGGGGTTCACGTCCGACCAGGCCGCCGCTGCGCCCCGCCACAGCTTCGTGTAGCCGACCCACAGCGCGGCGCACGCGATCGAACCAACGAAGTGCGCCAGCTTCGTGCTCCACCGGTAACCCCGCAGCGGGATCACCGCCCAGAAGCACAGCCCGAGCATCACGCCCAGGTCATGCACCGACACCGTCAACACGAAGAAGACCCAGAACAACAGCTTGCCGAGCGTCCGCCCCCGAAGATACCCGTCGAGGAACGCAATCACGCCGAGCATGTAGAACAGCTGGAACAGCGTGTAGAACCGGCCGTAACGCGCGTACTCCAACTGCCACGCCGACACCGCGAACATCGCCGCCAGCACCAGGCCGACCCCGACGCCGAGCCACACGCTCTTCTGGTCCTCGCCGTTGTCGAACAGCTTGCGCCCCAGCACATACGCCACCGGGATACCGAGCAGCCCGAACACCGCCGAGGGGAACCGCAGCGACCACTCACTCAAGCCGAACAGCCACGCCGACCCCGCCTGAGCGTACAGGAACAGCGGGCTCCGGCCGTAGACGAACCCGGTGTCGAGCTTCGGGTAGCCGTGCTCGAGGATCGCCTCGACCGCGAGCGCCTGGAAGCCCTCGTCAACCTGTGCTGTCAACTCGCCGAGGTTCGCGAAACGCAGCCAGCCGCCGACGAGCAGCAAGAGCAACAACGACACGCCGACGACGACACCCGTCCGCAGTTGCGTGGACGCCGGATCGGGCAACGCCCCGCCGCCGGGGGGCCGCTTGGGCGTTGGGCCCGGGTTGTTCAGGCTCGTTTCGACCACGGTCACCCCGTCCCTCCCGTCGCTCCCGTCGTGGTGCCACCCCGACCGAGCGCCGGCAACACCGCGAGCTTCACCAACGCAACCCAACCGGTCGGAGACGCGGGCCGCGCCTTGACCGCCGACCACCCCGACCGCAGCGCCTTGGCCCGGTGCCCGTCGCGCACCTCCGACCACGCCCGGCTGATCAGCATCCCCTGGATCTGCTCGCCAACGTGCATCGCGCGGGCGTCGCTGCCGGTCGGCGGCGGCTCGGCGATGCCTTGTTCGAGGTCGTCCGTGCCGGCCTCGGCGCGCTGCCGAGCGAACCTGCGCGCCTGTTCCGTGAGGAACTCGCGCTGCGGCGTCGGCTGGGTGTGCGTGCTGCTGGCGTGGTGCAGGCGGTACGTGTATGCGACGCCCGGCTCGTACCACACCGGGCCGTGCGTCCCGATGCGCAGCTGCAGGTCGACGTCCTCGGTCCCGATGAAGTAGTCACGCGCCCCCCCGAGGTCGCGGACCACCCCCGTGCGCGTCGCGAACGTGCCGAAGTGCGTGCGCGTCTTGCCTTGCTTCAGCTCGCCGGTGATCGCTTCCGGGGCATCGCCGGTGCCAAGGTTCTTGACCAGCGTGCCCTTGGGGTCGACGGTCTGGAACCCGCCGCACACCGCGGCGTACTCAGGGTGCTTATCGAGAAACGCGAGTTGCTGTTGCAGTCTTCCGGGGGGCAACAGGTCGTCGGAGTCGCAGCGGACAAACACGTCGCCCCGGCATACTTCAAGCCCCGTGTTGAGCGCCGCGGCGATGCCCTTCTGTGGCCCGGGGATGAGCTTCACGCGCGGGTCGTTCAGGCGTTGCACGACCCCGGCCGAGTCGTCGGTCGAGCCGTCATCGATCACGACGAGTTCGAGGCCGACGCCTTCCTGCTCAAGCACGGAGCGCGCCGACGCCTCGACGAACTTCGCCGCGTTGCGCATCGGCATCACCACCGACACCCGCGGCGCATCCGCTCCCGAACTCGTGGACCCCGCCGCGTTCACGCCGCGCACTCCCCGAGGCGGGCGACGGCTTGCCCTTGCTTCTTCGCGTGGATCGCAGCCGGCACCGTGTGGTCTCGGTCCGTCGGGTACGTCGTCCGCGTCTGTACCCGGTCGCGGGGCGTGTTCGGCTTGCCCAGCGACTTGCCCAGCAGCATCCACGCCTCTTTGGACCACGGCCGAAGCCGCAGCGCCTGCTTCGCGTAGTCGGTCGCGGTGGCGAACTGCTTGCTGTTCCACGCCCACCAGCCGTAGAGCAACGCGTAGCGGTGTTGCGACGCGCGGTCTTCGCCGGGGCGCCAGAGCTCGCCGCCCTCGAACGGCCGGGTCACGCCCCGCCGCTGCGCCGCCAGCTCGCACGCGCGTCGGCAGTTCTCGCGCTGGAGCCGGCCCTGCTTCACGCTCGCCGAACCATGGTGGAGCCGGTACCGCGTCAACGGCTCGGACAGGTTCGCGAGCTCCCCGACCTCGCCGAGCCGCAGGAACATCTCGAAGTCTTCCGCCGGCGAGTAGCTCTGGTCGTAAGGCCCGGCCTGACGAAGCGCTGCCGCGCGGATCATGCAAGACGGGTTCGCGATCGCGCAGTGACCCCGCAACAGGTGGTCCTGAATCGTCGCGTCGTCGATCGGGCGCTGCTCCACCGTCAGGAACCGGCCGCGTTGGTCGATCATCTCCACCGCGCTGCCGACGCACACCACGTCCGGGTGCGCGTCCATGAAGTCGGCCTGTTCTTGCAGACGCGTCGGCAGCATCAGGTCGTCGGAGTCGAGCCGGGCGATCAGCGCGGCGCGGCACGCGGCGACGCCGGCGTTGGCGGCCTTGGCGATACCGCCGTTCTCCTGTTCCACGACGCGGACACGGTCGTCCTGCGCCGCGAACTGCCGGCAGAGGTCGGTGCTGCCGTCGGTCGAGCCGTCGTCGACGAGGACCAGCTCGAAGTCGCGCATCGTCTGGCCGAGCACGCTCCGCACGGTGTCGGGCAGCAGGTCGGCCCGGTTGTAGACCGTGACGAACACACTGACGCGCGGCCCGCCGGAGGTAGACCCGGGCGAGTCCGGCCGCGTCTCGGAAGACGGTGTGGATGTCGTCGGCGTCGGCGTCATGCGGCGACCGTTTCTCCCGTCGGGCTGCCGGCCGTGGCCGCGGCGTTATCGGGCCGGGCTTGATCGGCCTGGGCGGCGGTGGTCGGCGGCGCGGCTTGTCGTCGCAGCAGGGACCAGCCCAGCAGCGCCCACGCCTGCCGGTTCATCGGCCCAAGCCGGACCGCGTCCCAGCCGTAACTCGCCGCGGTCTGGAACTCGCCGCTACGGTTGGCCCACCAGCCGTACTGCAACGAAAACTGTAGCCGGGACGCCGCCTCGTCGGAAGGCCGCCACGGCCGGTGCGCGAACGGCCGGGACTCGCCCCGCCGGGCCCACGCCGCGACACACGCCCGCCGGACGTTCTCGTACTGCTCCCGCTGCTTCCTGCCGCTGATCGAGTCGCGGTGCAACCGGTACCGCGTGAGTGATCCCGCCTGGTTCGCCAGCCGGCCGGCCTCGCCGATGCGGAGGAAGAAGTCCAGGTCCAACGCCGAGCGGAAGCTCTCGTCGTACCCGCCGACGCGTTCGAACGCGTCCCGTCGGACGACGCACGAGCTGTGGCTGATCGCGCAGTGCCCGCGGAGCAGGTCTTCCTGGATCGCGCCGTCGTGTAACGGCTTCTCTTCCACGGTCAGGAACCGCCCGCGGTCGTCGATCAGGTCGACGAACGATCCGGCACACACCACGCGCGGGTGGCCCCGCATGAAACGCACCTGCCGTTCGAGCCGATCGGGCTGGGCGACGTCGTCGGAGTCGAGCCGGGCGATGAGCGGCGCCGTGCTGTGCGCGACACCGACGTTCGCCGCGGCGGCGGCGCCGGCGTTGGGCTGCTCGACCACGCGGATGCGCGGGTCGTGGTCGGCGTAGCTCCGCAGCAGCTGCCGGGTGCCGTCGGTCGAGCCGTCGTCAACGACCACGAGCTCGAAGTCACGCAGCGTCTGCGCTAGCACGCTGCCCATCGCCTCGGCGACGAGCGCGACGCGGTTGAACGTCGTCATCACCACGGCCACCTGCGGCGGGCGTGGCGTGGCCGAACCGTTGATCGCCATTGTTCCCTGCATCGCGTCGCTCATCCTTGAGCTCCCTTGATGGTGTCCTTCAGCGTCTCAAACCCGATCCGAATCACTTCGTTCAACTCCAAGGCGTAAGGCGTGATCAACAGCGACCCGCCCAGCATCAGCAGCGCGACCGCGACGCCGACGCACAGCAACGGCAAATCGAACCTCGGCTGCCACACGCCGGTCTTCGAGGCGAGGTACGCGTCGACCGGGTACTTGCCGAACTGCGCGGTGGCGAGCCCGAGCAGGAACCCGGTCTCGCCGGCAATAAAGAAACCCGTCGTCGAGAACGTGACGACCAGCACCCACTGCGCCGCAACCGTGCTCATGTTGCGGAACGTGTGGCCCGAGGCCATGTACGCGTGCCCGTAGGTCGTGTTGACCTGGCCGGCGAGCGAGTTGAACGCCAGCGCCTGCACGACCCAGCCGCAGTTCCAGAACGACGCGGGGTAGAGCACGTAAAACAACGCCGGGCCCAGCAGGATCATGCCCATCAGGACCGCGTAGATCGGCAGCAACAACGCCTTGCGGACCCGCAACAGCTCCTTGCTCAGGTCCGCCGGCCGGGTGCGGTACACCTCGGAGAGCGCGGGGAACCCGACGAGCGCGCCGAGCTTGCTCGCCAGCGCCGGGCCCAGGTCCGCGACCTGGAGCGCGACCCAGAACACGCCGACCGTCGCAACCCCCGCGAAGCTCTGCAGCAGCAGCGCGTCCGACCGCATCGCGAAGAACGTGATCACCGTGCTGATGAACAGCCACTTGCCGAAGCGGACCAGCTCACGCACCGCGGTCCGGTCCCAGTCCAGCTTGTTCCGCACGCCCGGCAGCGTGTGCGACAGCGTCACCCGGACCAACGCGTACGCCGGCACGCCCGCCGCCAACGCCCAGTACGACGCCTCGACCAGGTACGCGTAGCCGATCATCACGGCCGTCTGCGTCGCGACCGCCGAGAGCTCGATCAGCATCATCCGCTTGACCGCGAGTTGCCGGTTGGCGGTGAACCAGTTCGTCGAGAGGAACCCGCTGATCGCGGCGCTGACCGCGACTACCGGCAGCAGTGTCGCCAACGGCCCGCCGCCCTTGTCCGCCCACAGCACCGACAACGGCCACGCCAAGAGCGCCGCCGCGCCCCACAGCGCGAACCCGCGGAAGACCTGGATGGTCCACGCGGTGTTGAGGAACCGCGCGTCCTGCCGTTTGTTCTGGATGATCGCCGGCCCGATCCCGATGTCGCTGAACAGCTGGAGGCCGATCAACACAACCGTGACCAGGCCCATGAGCCCGAAGTCGTCCCGGGCGATGACCTGGGCTAGCACGACGTTGTTGACGAACCGCAGCCCCTGGCTGGACCCGAAGCCGACCACGGTCCACGCCCCGCCGCGGACGGCCCGCTGCTTGATCCGCGACGACGGGTCGTCGGGCCCGTCGCCGGGGTCGGCATCATCGGAGCCGGGTGGGTGGGGCGTTTGACCGGCGTTCACGGCGTCGGCGACCGCGTCCTCGGAGGCCGGGTGGTCCGCGCCGTGATCGACGCCCTGATCTGCGCTCAGCAGGGCTGAATCGCCGGGATCGGCGTGTTCTTCGCCACGGGCACCCGAAGCGGACGCCTGCAACGCCGCCCCCACGGGCAGTTCTCTGGCCGGGCTGAGGCTCAACGGGACTCCTGCGAAAACAGACCCGGCCCCAACGGTAGGCCGGCCGATCACCGCGGCGACAACGCCACGCGGCAGCGTCGGCCCCCGTTTCGAGGCCGTCTTCTGCGTATCGGCTTATCGACTAAGCCACCGGAAATCCGTGGATTATCGGCGTTCGTTCAACCACTCACCGCCCACGTGACGCGGCGGCGCGGCCCAAACCCGGTTGGAAGCGGTGGGCAAGGCCTTCAGTAGGCCGGGGTCCGCCGGGCGGTCCAGGGCAGGGGCTTCTCGTGCTGGAACGTGGCGGTGTTGAAGTGCGGGTTAAGCTTGAAGATGTCGAACCCGTCGATGATCTCGTCGAAGCCCAGCGACGCCGCGTGCCCGTCGAAGAAGAAGAAGTTGTTGTTGCCCTTGATCGGGTTGCTGCCGCCGGGGTCGGAGACGTCCGGGGCGAAGTGCCGTGGGGCGATGCCGTTGGGCTGTACCCCGTTGTTGTACTTCTCGTAGACCTCGCCCTTCCACAGCCCGGTATTCCCAGCTCGGAACCACATGCTGGCGCTGTCGCCCATCGCCACCAACCCCGACGCGTCCTTGATGTCGTCCAGCGGGTACGAGCCGAACACCCCGACGCGGTTGCCATCCACCAACACGAAGTTCCGGAACTCGACGGGCACGGCCCCGCTGGCGAACGTGTCCGGCGTGGTCATGTGCACGCCGTACGACCAGTCGATCCGCGTGTTGTTCACGATGGGCTGGCTCGTGGCGGGGTCGACCGGTGCCGGATCCCGGCCCTCCAACGCCGCCTCGGCCTCGGGGCAGACCCAGCCGATGTCCCAGCCGCTGCCGAACTCGGCGTCGTCCTTGGCCACGAACCGCCCGAAGTCCTTGTTCTCCGGCCAATACACGCCGCCCGTCTCCGCGAACACCGAATCCGAGGTCTGGGTGACGTCCCAGACCGGTACGGTCCACTGCTTGTATTCGTTGGCGTACATGACGTACCCCATTGCCATCTGCCGCAGGATGCTCAGGCACTGGATGTTCCGCGCGGTCCGCCGCGCGGCTCCCAAGGCCGGGAGCAGGACTCCGATCAGCAGCGCGATGATCGAGATCACCACGAGCAGTTCAATCAGCGTAAACCCCCGCGACGCCCGACCGCGACGCGACGAACGGGTACCGACGAGCAGGCGTGCCATGGCCGAGTCCTGAAAGGGGCGACGGAGCGGCAGAGATGAGCGTCGCCCGGCCCACCCGTGCGACGCATCGCCCCGGAAGCACCCCACCCGGGCTGGTCAAACCTAAGCCGCCCTAGCGCCAAGCCCGTCGGATACGGCCAATAACTGCTTTAGTTTTTCCCGATGTGCACGCCAACGCCCCGTAGGCACCGTTGCTGCGCCCCAAAACCGGGAATACCCGGCGTCGGTGCCCGTTCATAACGAATTCCCCGCAGGAATATTCCCGCCTCCTTGGGGGTCATGCCTATGCTTTTGTTCTGCATTCGTGGCCCAGAACCCGCACGGACCGATTTCATCCCTTTTCCCTCCAAGGAGTTCCCGATGTTGATGAAGACCCTGGCCCCCGCCGTCGCGTTGCTCGCCCTCGCCGTGTTTGCCGTGCCCAGCTCGGCCGACCTCGTCACCACCCCCTCGGCCATCTCGATGCAGTGCACCGGCGGCGGCTGCGACAAGGGCAAGGACAAGGGCGACGGCAACGACACCACCACCTCCTCCGTGACCGAACTCGGCAGCTGCGATGGCTGCGACAAGGACAAGAAGAAGGACGGAGACAAGAAGAAGGACGGCGAGAAGAAGAAGGACGGCGAAGCGAAGGAGTCCGCTTCCGTCATCAACCTGCAGTGCACCGGCGGCGGCTGCGACAAGGGCAAGGACAAGGGCGACGGCGGCGACACCACCACCTCGTAACCCTGCCGACACATTCGAATCTCTGCGAAGCCCCGCCCAACCGGCGGGGTTTCTTTTTGAATGGGACGACCACGCCCCTGCTTCACTTGTCAAAGAAAGAACCTGAGCACTCGCGAGCCGGCGACGGTGTCGCCTGAATCCGTGGACACAGCCTACGGCT
>JANQPR010000034.1 GCA_028285385.1 Phycisphaera sp. | reverse complement strand
TGCGTTTCGTGGTCTTGCGACGGCGGCCGGTTGAGCAACCCGAGCTTCGAGTTCCCTTGCTCAATCCGCCGCGACCGACTCACCGCGTTGCCCGCCGGGCCCCTCCGCCGTTCCGCGTGGTGTCCCGAAGAGTCCCGTCCGAACGCGGGGGCCGGCGCCAACGGGCGCTCAGGCTCTTTCTTTGACAAGTGAAGCAGGGGCGTGATTCGTCCCAATAAAAACGAACCCCGCGGACGACGCGGGGCTCGGAGGGGGGAAGGGTCGGAGGGAGAGCGAGCGATCAGTCGTAGAGCGCCAGGTCGGCGGCGTCGCGGGCCTCGAGCGCCTCGGGGCTGTCGCCGAGCGTGATCAGGACGACGAGGTCCTGGAAGTCGGCACCGGAGCTGGACGGGTCGGTGTTGCCCAACTCGAAGAGGTAGATGACCTGGTCGTCGGCGATGTCAACCGTGCCGGTGGCGGTGTCCAGGTACTCGCCCAGGAACTCCTCGGTCGAGGTCTGCCCGTCGAAGGCGGGGATGTCGGGGATGGCGTCGCCGTTGCGGAGGACCTTGACCTGCGCGGAGTTGTCGGCGGTGCTGACCTCGAGATGGCGCTCCCAGCCGGAGTTGCCGGAGACCCAACTCGTCGCGGTGAGGTTGATGTCCTCGCCGTTCACGAACGTCTCGTCCATGATCAGGTGCCGGGCGTCGCTGTGGTCGTTGAGGTTGCCGTCGCTGGCGTCGCTGGCGTTGCCGAACAGGTCGTACGCGCCGCTGCCGACTTCGACGCGGAGGGTGACCGGGATGTCGTACCCGCCCTGGCCGTAGGTGATGGCCGCACCGATGACCGAGACCTTGGCGGCGAAGTCGGAGGAAGGCACGACCCGGCGGTTGTTGATCTCGTAGCCGAAGCTGTAAGCGTCGGCGTTGGCCGAGGCGGTGCCGGGTGAGGCGGCGGCGAAGCTGCCGGCCAGGCCGGCGGCGGCGGCGAAGGCGAGGGTCTTGGTGGTGAAGCGGTTGTTCATGGTTCGTGCTCCCCCTGGCGAGTGATGCGGTTGTCCGGGCCACTTGCCCGATGACGACCGAAATGACGAATACATTCCCACCCCACGCCAAGGCTTGGAACGAAACTTCGTGCAAACGCCGGGGCGTGTAACCGTCGGAAAAGCGTGTGAAGCGATTCCGGTTGTTCCGGTCGGCGAAGGGGCGAAAACTACGCAACCGGCGCAAACGAAAAACCCCGCCATTCGGCGGGGTCTCGTGAAGCTGGTGAAGAGCGGTTGATCCTTCCGGCGACTCAGTCGTACGCCGCGATGTCGGCCAGGTCCCGCCGCCGCAGGTCGTCCGGCGTGTCGCCGAGCGTGATCAGCACGACCAGGTCCTGGAAGTCCGCCGCGGGGTTGGACAGGTCGGTCTCGCCGAGTTCGAACAGGTAGATCACCTGGTCGGCGTCGAGGTCGACCGTGCCGTCGTCGTTGAGGTACGGCCGGAGGAACGCCTCCGCCGAGGCCTGCCCGTCGAAGCCGGCGATGTCGGGCACGGCGTCGCCGTCGCGGAGCACGTGCACGAGGTCGCTGGGCGAGTCGGTGCGGGCGGTCAGGTGGTTCGATTCGCCGTCGACGGTCCAGGACCGGGCGGCGAGGGTGATGGCGTCGCCCTGGGTGAAGACCTCGTCGATGATGACGTGCCGGGCGGCGGAGTGGTCGTTGAGGTTGCCGTAGACCGGGTCCAGCGACGAGCCGAACAGGTCGTGGCTGGCGTCGCCGACGCGGACGGACATGGTCACGGGCATGTCGACGCCGCCGGACGTGATCGCCGAGCCGATCACGGAGACCTTGGCGGCGAAGTCGGTGGCGGGCACGACGCGGTCGTCGGAGATGGTGAACTCGAACGAGCGGTCGGCCTGGGCGTCGGCCGGGCCCTGCAGGAACGAGTAGCACACGGCGCCGGCCCCGACGACGGCGGCGGCCGAGCCGAACAACACAGAACGAGAAAGATGCATGAGCGGTCCCCTTGCTTAAAAGGCGGGTGGTGATGCGTTGGGACCAAAGATGCCCCGGGGGCCACGCGATGCCAGCGGTCAGGGCGCGAATCAGAAAAAACCCGCAGCGGGTGCTGCGGGCGGGGAGGGGTGTGCGGGAGATACGGGTTGTGACGGGGCTAAGTCCGACCACGCCAAGGCGCTGGCCGGCCTGCCAAGAGAAGCGTCAAGGGCAACCCAGCGAGCAACGCGGGCTCGGGTAGGAAAGTCACACGCCCCGGACCGATGAACTGAAACACCGAATCGGGGGTGGGTGGGTCAAAATCGTCAAAGATCGGATTCTCCGGCGGGCCGAAGCGGAAACTCTCCAACTCAAACCGGACCGCCGTGATCGCGGCTTCCGTCAAGAAATCCGACGGCGACCCCACCGGCACGCCACGCCCCGATGACACACGGCGGTTTCCATCGCTCCAGTCGACGAAAAACCCGACAGACTCCGTTTCAGGCTGCTGAGGCTCGTAGGCCCGCAACGCCGCGGCGGCTGATTGATCAAAGTCTGTGGTGATATCCAACGGCGTATCGATCGGGATTTCCCCGGTGGTCGCCAACACGAAACGCTGTTCCCCAAAGAACAGGTTCGTCCCACTCTCGGTAGCTCGATCATCTTGGTACGTGACCGCGACCTGTAGTTCAAACGTCGTGGGGAACTGCTCATACCAGCCGCGTTCATCGGCGGTCTGGTAGCTCCAAACGATCGGTAGCTCAAACGCCCGGGTGGGAATCGTGGACGTCAAGATCCCCACCAAGCCGGCAACCAAAACCCACGACCGGTGGCTCATAAACATGATGTTGTCCCGGAGAAAAGTGCCACGAACGGTCTCACTGCCGCGAGTAAGACGCCGGTTTAGAGATCATAACGGCTGGCCCGCCCGGGCCGGTTCCTTTTTCGCCGGGGACTTGTCGTCGCCGACGAGGGCGGCGTTGGTCTCGAAGCGTTCCAAGGCCTTGAGCAGCTGCTCGACTTGCATGACCGGGGCCATGTTCATCAACCGGCGGCGCAACGCGGTGACGGTTTCGAGCTCCTTGTCGGGCATGAGCAGGTGTTCGTTGCGGGTGCCCGAGGCGGCGAGGTCGATCGCGGGGAAGACGCGTTGCTCGGCGATCTTGCGGTCGAGGATCAGCTCCATGTTGCCGGTGCCCTTGAACTCCTCGAAGATCACCTGGTCGCCCTTGGAGCCGGTGTCGACGAGCGCGGTGGCAACGATCGTGAGCGAGCCGCCTTCCTCGAACTTCCGCGCGGCGCCGAAGATCTGCTTCGGGATCGACAACGCCCCGGCGTCCAGGCCGCCGGTCAGCGTCCGGCCGGTCTGCACCATCCCCGGTGCGGTGTTGAACGCCCGGCCCAACCGCGTCAGCGAGTCGAGCAGCACGATCACGTCCTTGCCCATCTCCGCCCAGCGCTTGCACCGCTCGGACGCGAGCATCGCCAACCCGCAGTGCCGTTCCGGCGTGTGGTCGTTCGAGGACGCCCAGACGGTGCAGGGGACGTTCCGGCGGAAGTCGGTGACTTCTTCGGGCCGTTCGTCGACGAGCAGGGCGATGACTTCCGTCTCGGGGTGGTTCTGCTTGAGGGCGAAGGCGATGTTCTGGAGCAGGGTCGTCTTGCCGGCCTTGGGGGGCGAGACGATCATGCCGCGGGTGCCGTAGCCGATCGGGCAGAACAGGTCGATGAGCCGGCAGGCGGGCGGGCAATCGGGGTGTTCGAGGTCCAGCCGGGGCTGGGGCATGATGGTGGTGAGGTCCTGGAAGTCGCGTTCGAGCTTGAAGTCGTCGGCGGGCTGGTCCTCGATGGTGTCGATGGTTTTGGCGCGGCGGGCGTCGGGGGCGACGGCGTAGAACTTGTTCTTGTTCTTTTTCTTCTTGCCTTTCTTGCCGCCGTGCCCGGGCTGCTGGGCGTGCTGAGGTTGGCCACCGACGGGCTTGCCGAGCGTGACGGTGAGCTTGAGCCCGGGGCGGAGGCCGTGTTTCTCGATGAGGTGCGACGGGATGACGGGGTCGCAGGGCTCGTTGACGTAGGTGGTGTCGAGCTGGCGGAGTCGGCCGTCGGCCTTGCTGCCGAGTTCGAGGATGCCGGTGGCGGTGTCCATGCGTGTGGGGTCTCGGATGCTGGGATGTTGGGTTGTGGGGCCGGAAGGGGAGGCTGGGGCGTGTGGGTCGGAGCGCCGGGACGCCGGTGGACAAGAAGGGGGGTTCGGCCGAGCTCGCGGGGCGGGCCGGATGAGGCCGGTTCGGCCGGGGCGGAGAACCCCATCGGGATGCGGGTCTGCCGGGCGGGACGGGCCTTCGGGCAGACTGCCGCCGAAGAACGGCGGCGGTTCAGCCGACGGGGCGGGCCGGGGTGCGGCAGCCGGGTCGGCGGCGTGAGGTGGGGCGGGGCGGTCTGTAGGCCGTTCCCGTTGCGTCATTTGTAGCGGCAGGGCCGGGCCGGATCAAGCCCGGGGCGGGCGTCTCCGATGGAGCCGGGGGAGCGTTGCGGTATCATTGACGGGCAGTGGCCCTGGTCAGAGCGGGCCTTGTTTCACGGGGTGGGCCCGTTCGGGGCGACGGCGGAGCGGCGTTATCGGACGCCGAGCCGGATTTGACAACCGAGGCGGGCCGACCGGCGTACAGACGCGGGACCGCCCGGCCACGTGGCCAGGCCGGATCGAGTTCGCGGGGCGGAGGAACCAGGCGTGACGAGTTCAACGGCGAGGCGGAGATTGGCGGGCGACTGAGGCTGTGCCGGTGTGGACCCCACCGAGTGAGCTGGATCACGTGCCCAAGCGGGTGGTGCCCCGCAACGAGGCGGCGGTCGCGCGGAACCTGCCTTACGCGACATACCCCGGCCGGCAGCTGCAGCTGCTGATGGACCTGTACCGGCCGGACCTCGACGCCGACGTTCCGGTGGTGGTCTGGTTCCACGACGGCGGGTGGCGCAGCGGCAGCAAGGACCACTGCCCGGTCCGCTGGCTGGTGAACTACGGCTACGCGGTCGCCGCGGTGAACTACCGGCTGGTGCCCCGGGACACCTTCCCCGCCCAAATCCACGACGCCAAGGCCGCCGTCCGCTACGTCCGCGGCCGGGCCGCCGAGTTCGGCCTCAAGCCCGACGCCATCGCCGGCGGCGGCGCCTCCACCGGCGCCTACCTCGCCGCCATGCTCGGCACCACCGAGGGCGTCGGCGAACTCGAACGCGCCTCCCACGGCGTCTCCACCGGCACGCCCAACCCGACCGCGCCCGACGACATCGACCCCTACACCGGCCAGCCCGCCATCGACACCGTCGAGCCCCAGCGGTTCGACACCGTCGACTCCGGCGTCAACGCCGTGGTCAACTTCAACGGCTTCACCGATTTCCCCGCGCTGCAGTCCCTGCCCTCCCGCTGCGACAAGCGCGGACTGACTACCCCCGAGGCCCGGTTCCTCGCCGTGCCCCCCGCCCGCGACCCCGACCTCGCCGCCTTCGCCTCGCCCATCACCCATGTCCGCCCCGGGCTCCCGCCGTTCATCCACCTCCACGGCGAGGACAACGCCGTCGTCCCGCTCGACCAGTCCCGCCGGTTCCACACCAAGCTCCAGGACGCCGGCGTCACCTCCAAGCTCGTCGTCCTCCGCCACGTCGGGCACTCCGGCCGGTTCATCTTCCGCCACTACCCGGCCCAGGGCTACGTCGTGGATTTCCTGAACCGGCACATGACCGGCTACGTCCCCGCCGCACCGCCGCACCGCGAAGCGGGGTAAGCCAACGGCCGCCCGGCCACCCAAACCCACACTCAACTTCCCTTGGCCGGCCCCAGCCGTGGGGTATCATGTCGTGTCCAAGATTTTTTCAAGCCCACCGGCCCGCACGACGGATGAATACCAGTTCGGCCCCACCCCAAGACCGCGCCTCCAGCGCCGCCCCCGTGACCAAGCCCGTGCTGCGGCTCGGCCGCGCGGTTAGCCGGATCGGTGCTCTGGGCAAGGCACGCTCCACCCCCGAGCCAACCGTCGGCGCCTCGTTGACCGACGCCGACCGCCGCCGCAAAGCCCCCAAGCTCCGGCTCGTCGGCACCGACGCCGTCAGCCAGAAGCAGGTCGTCAAGCCCGCGATCGCCCCGCCCCAGCACGAGCCGATCACCGACACGACCGACGCCCGCTGGGTCCTGGCCGTCCGCACCGCCGAGCAACTCGAGGGCACGATCCTCCGCCCCGAGCGCCGCGAGTCGCTCCTGCGGCTGGGCAAGGTGTTCGGCCTCACGCCGTTCGACACCAACCTCGTCATCGCCATCGTCCAGGACCAGGCCCGCCGCGGCCACGCCCCGGCCTACTGCCCCGCCGCCGGCGAGCCGCAGCTCCGCATGGTCCCGCCCCCGCGCCGCCGGCCGTGGTCGCTCCGCCGGTGGCTGACCCTCGGCGCCTGCGTCGCCACTTTCACCGCCGCCGAACTGGCGGTGCTGGCGTGGTACTTCGGGGGGTAGCTTGCTTCCTTTTTGCACGGGGGGTGCATCTTCGGTCAAGACAGCGGGCTCTTCCAGATCGTTGGTTGTCTAGTCGTCGTCGCCGCGGTTGCGACTGGTTGGTATCTCGGCGGGTGGTTTGGTATCGCGCTCGGCGTGCTGATGGCTCTTGTTGGCGCGTTTCTCTTCTTGATCCCGGGACACGGAGTGGGCTACATCCTTGGCTCGCTCGAAGCGTGGCAGAGCAGGCGTGAATCGCAAGATAAGCAGTCTTGTTGAGATCGTCTCAGCGTTTCCGCACCATCAACAATCCATCGCCCAATGGCAGCAACACCGATTCAACACGCTCGTCGGCGTGGGCTTTGGCGTTGACTTCGCGGATCGCCTGCACGCTGTCGTCGCCCTTCTGGGGGTTGGCGACGTCGCCGTGGCGCAGCGCGTTGTCGAAGAGCATGACGCCGCCCGGTTTGAGCAACTCGAGGCCGAGTTCGTAGTACGCGGGGTAGCCGGTCTTGTCGGCGTCGATGAAGCCGAAGTCGAACCCGCCCACACCGCCGGAATCGTCGTCGAGGAAGCCGCGGACCGTCGCCTGCGCGTCGCCGACGCGAAGCGTGATCTTGTGGTCGACGCCGGCTTGTTGCCAGAACGGCTTCCCGACCGCGGGCCACTGCTCGCTGACGTCGAAGCAGTGGAGCTCGCCGTCGTCGGGCAGGGCGTGGGCGACCCACAGCGCGCTGTAGCCGGTGAAGGTGCCGACCTCGAAGCAGCGCCGCGCGCCGGAGAGCTGCACGAGCGTCGCGAGGAACCGGCCGATCGCGGGCGAGCTGCGCATCTCGGCCTCGGGCAGCGCGTCGGACGCGGCGGCGAGGCGCTGCATCGGCTCGGGTTCTCGGACGTCGAGCGACGCGAGGTAGCCGGCGAGTTCGTTGCTGAGCACGGTGGGGCGGGTGGACATGCCGCGAGGATACGGCCGGGGCGGGCCGGAACCCGGCCGCCGCCAGGACGAAGTCCGCCGGCGCTGCGGGCGGCCCGATCCTGTGGGCGCGG
>JANQPR010000033.1 GCA_028285385.1 Phycisphaera sp. | reverse complement strand
GACCGTGCCGTCGAACGGCCCCCCGCCGGCGAGCGCGGCTTCGTCACCGGTGAAGGTGCCGGTGCCCCAGTTCTGGAGGACGATGTCGAGGTCGCCCTGTTCGACCTGGCCGGAGGTGTCGTAGTCGCCGGTGATGACGGTGGTGCCGCCGCCAAGGCTTTCGATGATGAGGTTGTCGAAGAGGTGTGTGTCGCCGTTACCGGCGAAGAAGAGGTAGGCGTCGTTCACGCTCGGGGTATCGTCGCCGCCGCCAGCCGCAGCCTGAGTCATGTTGTCGCCCCAAACGAGTGACGACTCGAGTGCCGGCGTGCCGGTGTCGAGGTTGACCTGGCTCAGCGCGCCGCCCTGCGGGCCGACGAACACTTTGACGGTGTGGTCGCCGCCATCGGCGAAGATCGTGCCGCTGTCGGCGGTGATCTCCATACGGACCGTGTACCACTGCTGCGGCGCATCGAACGGGTCGTCGATCGGGTCGCCGCCCGCGTCGTTGAAGTAAGTCAGGTAGGCGTCGGCGGTCGGCTGATCGAGGATGGTCTCGGTGATCGCGCCGTTGGCGGGGTTGCCGTTAGCGCTGTTGGCGTTGAACAGCCCGCTGTCCGTGAAGCTCTTGAAGATGGCCGAGCCGCTGTTGCGGGGCAGGAAGCTGACGCGGCTGTCTTCGTTGCCTAAGGCGAGGCCCAGCCGTTGGCCGATCGAGGTCAAGCTCTTGGTATCGACGAGGCCGATGCCGCCCCAGTCTCGGCCGTTGAAGCCGGCGCCGCCGCGGTCGGTGGGGTTGATGTCGTACTGAATCGAAACGCCGCCGGCACTAACGATGTCGGCGTTGGTGGCGAGGTTGTAATCAAGGAAGCCGCGGCCGAAGCGGAGTTGGCCGACGCCCTCGTCCGGTGTATTCGGGTCATTGTCCAAATCCAGGAACCCGATGGTCTGCCGGAAACCGGCGTCGTCAGCCAGGACGTAGCTAAGGCCGCTGACATTGCCCCCGAAGGCGTTGTCGGCCATGCCCCATGCCGAAAAGCCGCCGTCGATGATGGCTTCGTTGAGGCCGTCGGTGCGGTCCATCGAGTCGGAGATGATCGTGGTCTGACCGACGGCGGGCAGCGCCAGGGCCGCGGTCAGGAGCGAACTGGTGGTGAGCAGGCGGTACATTTTCGTTTCTCCAGGAGTGAGTCGCGAGTGCGGTGGGCGGGTTCGAGGACGGGAAGCCGGGGCGCCCGGCGTTGACGGACGCCCCGGCGAGGGGATTCGTCGGGACTCAGGCGCGACGGCGGAGCATCGCGACGGCGCCCAGGCCGGCGAGCGCGAGGGTCGCGGGCTCCGGCACGGCGGTGATCTTCAGGTCGTCGTACTGGTGTGGCCCGTTGAAGGCCACCGCGGAGAGGTACGCCTGACCGCCGACGCCCCACTCGATGGTTTCGGTCGCCAGCGCGAGGCCGTTGATCGTGGTGTTGACCGTCACCGAACTGGCGGCGGAGAAGTCACCGAGGACCTCGATGCGGACGTCGTAGAACTTGTTGTTGACAAACGGGTCCGGCACGCCCTGGTTGACGTAGTCGTCGAACACCGGCTGGTCGAAGACGACTTCGTTGAATCCGCTGTTGGGGTTGCCGCCGGCGTTGAGCGTGCGGACGTCACCGGCCGTACGGGTCAGCGTGCCGACGCTGCCGCTGTTGCGGGGGAGGACGGCGTAGCGGAGCGTGTTGTTGTTGGCGTTGGTGATCGCGCCGTTGCCGCCGTAGGGCGGGTTGGTGTTGCTGTCGGACAGGCCGATGCCGGCGAACTCGCGGCCGGTGCCGGACTGGCCCAGCGTGTCGTCGCCGTCGGTCGGGTTGACGCGCCACTCGACGATGAAGCCGCCGCCGGCGATAACGTCGGCGTCCGCGGCGAGGTTGTAGTCGAGCACGACGCGGGTGTTGGGGAGGATGCCGGCGCTGCCGTCGACATTGCCGGCGGCGTCGAGGATGTGACCCGCGGCGATGGTGCCGGACTCGCCGCCGACCAGCCCGTTGTCCACCGTGTCCCAGGTCCCGGTCGCGGTGCGGGAGTACGTGTCGGTGATCAGAACCGTCGACCACGCCGCGGGTGCGACGAGGCAGGCGGCCAAGGCGGCGGACGAGAGGGTGGAACGATTCATACTTGAGACTCCTCCAGGGGTGAGAAAGGTGAGGGGGCGAGAGACGCTGGGGAGCGGCCCCGTTGGTTGAAACGGTCGCGGCCGGTGATCGGGTGGGCCTGAGCGGCCCGAGCGATTGGTGGCCACGAGAAGAAAAGCGGATGCAGTGATCGGATGTAGACGGTCGAAACGGGCGGCCGTGAGACGTTGAACAACTCCAGCCTGAAAGTACCCCGTGTTTCGCGTGTTACAAGTGACAGCCTGTGCCGAAAAATACCGATATGTGATAAGCTGCCGAATAATCGCCCATGGCCAAGACCAGCACCTACCGGATGGAAGAGTACGTCTGGTTCCGCGTGACGCCGGAACTAGAGGGGTGTCCCGTTCCGTTCTACCTCGGGCGGGGCTTGGCACTCAACGAGCAGTACCACTCTTTGACCAACTGGCAGGCCCCTATGCCCAACCACGGCGTGCTCAAGATCTGCCTAAGCGACGGCGGCATCTTTGGCTCCAACGCCGACGGCGAGGTCAAGCTCCACCCGGGGCAGGCACTGGTCCGTATCTTCGGGGAACGCGACGTCTGGGACCGCTACGACCCCGACCACACCGGTCCTTGGGAGTTCCTCGGGCTGATCTTCCGCGGGACCGCCGCGATCACGATGCTCCGCGGCCTGATCGAACGCTTCGGCCGGGTGATGACTTTTCCCATCCATGGCAGCGTGATGCACCGCCTCGAGAGCATCGTCTCCGACCCCAGCCACCACTTCGACATCGCCGCCCCCGACGCCGCCCGCATGGTCACGGACGTGCTCATGGCCCTCGCCGAACACAGCGAAGAGAGCCGCACCGTCTCCGGCAGCGACCGCCTGGTGCACGAAGCCGTCCGCACCATCCAGCAACGCCTCGAAGACAACCTCACCGTTGGCGACCTCGCGGACATCCACGGCGTCTCCCGCGAACACCTCACCCGCTCCTTCCGCCAGACCCTCGGCCGCACCCCGGCCCGCATGATCACTGAAGAAAAGATGGGCGAAGCCTGCCGGTTGTTGCGCCACACCAAACTGCCCATCAAGACCGTGATGCGCAACGTCGGGTACACCTCCAACACCACATTCTTCCGCGCGTTCCGGCAGGTCGTCGGTGTGACGCCCGGCAAGTTCCGTGACCGCGGACGAGAACTCGCAACCGGGCACTTCGCCGACGACGCGTCGTCCGGTGTCTCGTCGGACCTGCAGAGTTGACAAGAACACAGTTGCAGGCCAAACGCGGCACACCGATCACACGCTGGGCTCAGACGTCACGTTCTGTGTCTTGGGAAGCAGAGCAACCGGGGGTACTTTGTCAGGCTTCGCTCGTCGTGCATTGGGCGAATACCTCGTTTTGTCAAGCCCAATCTGATGCAACATCCGTTCTTCAGAATCACAGTGTTCGGTTTATCAGGGGCGTGCGCAATCGCACTCGTTGCGGAGGCTGGAACGGACCACGTGGCCACTGTCCGCGACGCCGACGTGGCGACGACATCAACGTCTGGCGATTCCGTGCTTGATCTGCCGGGCTGGACGGGCCACTACGTCGAAATCGTCCGCGGCTGGATCGACGCTCAGGCCGCGGCTCACGACGCCACGGCCGGTCTGCTGCAAGCGTTCCCGCCGGCCGGTTTGGGCGACACTCCTGCTGGGGCGCTGACCGACGCGCTCAATGCCGAGATGACCCACGGCCTCGACCGGGCGGTCGCCCGTTGGCGTGCCGACGCGTCGGCGGTGCCGACGATGCCGACGGGGGACTGGTCTCGACTCCGCGTCGAGGGCGGGCGGTTTGTCCTGGATGGTCGGCCGGCGTTCCCGCTGGGGTTCTCATGGTTCGACGAGGTGGAGAACGCGGACTACCACGTCGGCGGTGCGACGCGGGACGTCGACCCGACCCTGCCCTCGATCCTCGAGCAGATGAAGCCGCTGGGCATTGGGCTCCACGAGATCAACGCCCGTGTGAGTTCATTCGTGACCGACGACCCGGCGCTCAACCGCCACAACGCCGAGTGGCTCCGGCAACGCCTCGACCTCTACGCGGCGCACGGCATGGCCGGCAACATCAACCTGATCTGGAACCATACCCAGCCGCTCGAACGCCGCTACCCCGGCATCACGCACTCGGGTTGGCACTTCTTTCGGCTCGACATCGACCACCCGGACTTCCGCGCCGTCGCCGGCGTGGCGCTGGACGAGCTGTTTGGCACGATCGGTGACCACCCGGCGCTCGCGGCCGTCTCGTTGGCCAACGAGCCCGAGTTCCCCGTGACCGCGTGGTCCGAGCACACCGTGCACGCGTTCCGAGACTGGCTGACATTGAAGTACCAAGACGCCGCGTCACTGAACCGGGCCTGGGGCACGGGGTTGACGTCATTTGACGAGATCGAACCCCCGACGCATGAATCGCTGTCCCGATACCCGGCGCCGCGGCGGCACGACACGCTCACCTTCAATCGATTCCGCGCGACGGAGGCCTTCCGTTTTCTTGGTCAGCGCATTCGGCGGCACAGCCCGAACGCCGCGTTGCACATCAAGATCCAGGACCTCAGCAGCGTCGGCGTCCAACCGCACGTCCCGGAGGCCGGCATCGACCGCGAGGCGATGGCCGAGTTCCTGGACCTGCACGGCATCGACACCCGCATCCTTCCCGTGACCGACCACCGCGGCGCCGCGCCGTCCTACGACGAGTCACGCTATGCGTTGCAGTGGGTGCACGGCATGCTCGCCTACGACCACCTCCGCACCGTTGCCCCGGGGTTGGCCCTGTTCGATTCGGAGTTGCACGCGTTCTCGACGGGGAAGCTCCGACTGGAAGACATCGCCCCCGAGCACGCGACGCTGGCGATGTGGCTCATGGCAGCGCACGGCTCGACCGGCAACATCGTGTGGTATTGGCAACGTCGTGACCACCCCGACATCCGACACCCGGCGTTGTCGCACGCGTTCTACCGCAGCCTGACCACGAAGCCCGACCTGCTCGCGGCGTTGCTGGAGGCCAACGCCCGGCTGAACGAACACGCCGACGCGATCGCCGCCATCGCCGACTGCGAACGCCCGATCCAGGTCTTGTTCTCCGACAGCTCGTGGCTGCAAGACCACCGCCACATGCACGCGCTGCATGCGGCATACGAGGCCTCGGCCCAACTCGGCGTCGGCGTCGGCGTTTGCTCCGAGCGCATGCTCGCGGAAAAGGCCCTGCCGAGAGGAACGCGACTGCTGATCTTGCCCGCCGTGACGCATCTGTCGGCCGAGGCGGCGAAAGGACTCCGTGAGTTGGCGGAACGCCACGGATTGCTGGTGAAAGTTGGAACAACGGACAAGCTGACGACACCGTCAGGCCGGGCCTTGGAGTTGCCAGTAACGCTTGACGCGGTGTCGATCCCCTTAACCGCGGCGATTGACGACATCCGGCGGGCCATCAGCGAATCGCTCCGCGATCGATCCAAGGTGAAGTTTCAACTCGTCGACGAAGACCTCGAACCACGCGGTGTCGTTCACCGTTCCGTCATCCGCCGCGACCAGCTCCTCACGTTTGCGGCGAACGTCGGCGTCGAGTCGTGCGAACGCCAAGTGTTCAGCATGGCGGGCCGGTCCATCTGGGGACCCGTCTCCGGCACCGACCTGTTGACCGGCGACCGCATCGAGGGCGGCGTCGTCTCGTTCGGCGTCCGGCAGGTCCGCCTGATCCGCTGGGACGACCCGGAACCGCGGCGCTGACCCGCGGGGCCAGTCACAATCTGGGCGTATCCGTCACACATGCCCGCTGGTCCGCGGGGGAATCTGTGCGACACTTGCTGTCGCCGGGTCACAGTTCGATTCATCGATTTCTCCCGGGCTGAAGGTCGTATCTATGAAATCGTCTCGTTGGTCCGCCGCCACGGCTGGCGTCCTGCTCGCCTCGGTCCCGGCGGCTCCGCATGCCGTCGCCCAGCCCGCGCCGCGTCCCAACGTCGTGTTCATCCTCGCCGACGACTTGGGCATCGGGGACATCGGGGCGTACGGGCAGCAGACGATCCAGACGCCGCGCCTCGACGCGCTGGCGGCGGGGGGCATGACGTTCTCGAACATGTATTCCGGCGCGCCGGTGTGCTCGCCGAGCCGGGCAGTGCTGTTTTCGGGGATGCACAACGGCCGGTTCAACAACGGCAACGGCGTGAGCCTGCCCGGCGGCATGCCGACCACCGCGTCCACCCTGCGCGACGCCGGCTACGCCACCGGGCTCTTCGGCAAGCTGCACCTGGGCGGGGCGAACCGGCTATGGGGCTTCGACGAGTTCTACGGCCTCACCGACGGCGTCGAGGCGTGGGACCACTTCAACCCTTGGCTGCAACGCGGCGTCGCCGGGCCCGACGGGCGCATCGACAACATCGTGCAGGAGGACATCAACGGCGCGTACACCGACGACGAGATCGCTTTCGAGACCATGCGTTTTGTGCGCGACCACGCGAACACCGGCACGCCTTTCTATGCCCAGCTCAACTTCCAGATCGCGCACTTCGACCTCGAAATCCCGGAGATCGAACCGTACGCGGCCGCGCTCGACGTGCCCCTACAAGAGCAGATCCACGCGTCGATGGTCACGCGCATGGACCGTCGGATCGGCGAGCTGATGGACACCCTCGCCGATCCGGACGGGGACCCGAACACGAACGACGGCGTGTTGGACAACACGCTGATCGTGTTCGCCAGCGACAACGGCGCGGCGATCGAGGGCGGTGACCTGCAGCGGGGCACCGGGCCGCACGACCCCGAGACCTTCAACTCCAACGCCGAGACGCGCGGCCACAAGCGCGATCTTTATGACGGCGGGATCCAGAGCCCGTTCATCGCCCACTGGGCCGGCACGATCGCGGCGGGTTCGACGTCGGACGCTTTCGGGGACTTCAGCGACGTGCTGCCGACCCTTGCGAGTCTGGCGGGCACCGACACACCCGCCGGGCTCGACGGCGAGAGCTTCGCCCACGTCCTGACCGGCGGCGGCCCCGAGTTGCCGTTGACGCGCGCCGACCGGTATTACGAGTTCACGGGCGGTTTCTTCTTCAACCCGGCCACCGGGGACAACGTCGGGCCGTCCACCGCGTCGCCGCCGCGCACCGCGCTGATCCGCGACGGGTTTAAGGCGATCCGCTTTGCCGACGGGCACACCGAGTTCTACGACCTGGCCAACGACCCGAGCGAGGCCAACGACCTGTTTGCGCAGAACCAGGCGCTCGCGAACGGCATGATCGCGGATGCGCTCGACCAGAACACCGGTTTGATCGCCTACCCGGCATGGAACGAGGGAGGCGAGTACTTCGATCAGAACTTCGGCTGGTCCACCGGCGTCGCGCCGCGGCGGGGCGACATCGCGCGGATCGACAGCGGCACGGTGTACGCCGAGTTCACCGACGAGGTGCTCGGCCTCGATCTCGGAAACGGCACCGACCCCGCGGGCTTGACCGTAGTGGATGGATCGATCTTCGCCCGCAACGGCGCTCGGGTGAACGCCAACGCCGAGTTGCGGCTGGACCAGGAGGCGTTCTCGACACTACGCCGGGTCGAGCTTGCGGGCGGCGCGTTGGTCGGCAACGGCTTGGTGGTCGGTCAGGTGGTCAACCGCGGCACGTTGAGCCCGGACCGTTTCACGGTGACGCCGCCGACGCGGAGTGTGCCCACGCCCGCGGTCGTGTTCGATTTTGCCGGCATCCAGGACGACGCACCGTTGACGCAGACCTCGATCTTGAGCCCGAGCCTGCAGCTGGTGGCGGGTTTCGACTTCGGCCCCAGCACGCAGCCGCGCAGCGCCGGGCCCGATGGCCTGACCTCCACCGACGCCGGCGACGAGTTCAACGTCGGCGGTTTCGACACGTCTTCCCTGTCGCAGGCGATCGGGGCCGGCGACTTCCTTACCTACACCGTTCAACCCGTGCCCGGCTTCGAACTGCTGCTCGACCGTGTTGGTTACACGCTCTGGCGCAACGGCGTCAACGCCGCCAACGACTACGCCATCCTCACGAGCATCGACGGCTTCACCGTTGGCAACGAGCTAGCTCAACTCAACAACCTCTTCGACAGCGGCGAGGCGTCGGCCCGCACGTTCACCGGCGTCTACACCGGTGAGCAAGCCGTCACCGACCCGCTCGAGGTGAGGCTCTACGCGTGGAACGCCAACGACAACCTCGCCAGCACCCACATCACCGACGTGTGGATGGACGCGACCTTCGCGCTCATCGGAGGTGCCACCGCGAACATCGGCGAAGCGTCGGCGGGCGGCGTCACGCCCGACAACCCTTACGGCGTACTGACCCTGCAGGGCGGCTACTTCCAGCAGTCGGGCGGCACGCTGGTGTTCGACATCGGTGGCGTCGACGCCGGCAGCAACGCCGACCGCTTCCTCGTGGTGGGCGACGCGGAGCTCGCGGGCACGCTCGACCTGCGGACCGACGACGCGTATGTTCCGACCCTCGGGCAGCGGGCCCGGGTCGTCGAGATCGGCGGGGACCCCGGCCACGCAATCGTCGGCGTCTTCGACGAAGTGATCGGCGTCCTGCGCGACGGCTACGCCTGGGCCGTCACCTACCAAGCCCGCGCCGCTTGGGCGGAGGCGGCGTTGCGTGGCGACGCCAACCTCAACGGGCAGGTCGAGCAGGGCGACCTCGACGCCGTGCTGCAGAACTGGGGCCAGACCAGCGCCGACGGGGTGTCGTGGGTCCGCGGCGACCTGAACGGCAACGGCACCGTCGAGCAGGGTGACCTCGACCAGGTGCTACAGAACTGGGGCGGTACCACAGCCCCGGACCTCTCGGCGTTCGACGTGCCCGAGCCGGCCGCGGCCGCCACGGTTCTCGGGATGCTCCTGGCGTCGCGTCGGCGTTGAGGCGCGTCACTCACCGCCGACTACGCGGAACGTGAACCCGCCGGAGAACGCGGTGCCTTCGTTGGCGAGGATGGTCTCGAAGCGAAGCGACTTGGTCAGGTGCGGCTCGGTCCCGCCGTTGTGGAAGTTCAGGGCGTGGAAGTGGAACCCGTCGCCGCGTGGCCCGTGGACGTCGGCGGTCTTCAACTCGCCGTCGAGGTCGTCGTTCGCGGGGACGGCCTGGGCGTGGACGGTGTCGCCGTCGCCAAGCAGTTCAATCCCGTAGCCGTTGGCGTCGACGAGCTGGGCGTGGTGGATATTGAACTTGGTGCTGCGGAAGTCGCGCGTGACACCCGAGACGAGCTTCTGCGACCAGGGGAAGTCGCCGGGCGGGTAATCCCCCTCGGCGACCTGCTGCCGCACAGACGCCCAGTGCGCATCACCCTCGGCGGGTGCTTCGCCGTTGGGCCGTCCGACGTGCAGTTCGGGGTACACGGTCCAGAGTGAATCGCGGTCCCAACGCAGCGTGTCGTACGCAGCGCCGACCGGGATCGCGAGCCCGGCGCTGAACACGTTCAGCGGCGCCGGGACCATCTCATCGCTGTTGCGCCTCTTCTGCTCGAGTAGCTCGGTCCAGTTGAAGTCGTACGCGACGGTGACCCGGCCGTCGGCGTAGATCGTGGTGGTGTAGCCGCCCTCGAGTCGGTCGTACTGCCCGAGGGCCGCGACGATAACCCGATCGCGCGACTCGTCGACGTCAATCTTCGTCGGCTGCCAGTTGAACGCCTGGTTGACCAGCGTGCGCTCCTTCTGCTGCTGGAAGTTGCGGAGTTGCGCGGGCAGCACCAGAACGGTCGGCGGGCCATCGACCACAACATTGCCTCGCGGATGCTTCAGCGAACTCAGTTGGCCGGTGGCCGTGTCGAAGGTGGCCTCGACGTGGTCGTTGCGGACGGTCAGCGTTTCGTCGCGGTGTTGCCACGCGAGCGCCGACGGGGCCGGCAGTTCATGCGACGGCGCCGCGCGCCCCGGGTTGAAGCGGAACCGGTCGATCTCTCGCCCGTCGTCGTGCCGCACCGAGAGCTCGATCGACTGTCCGGCATAGTCGGGCAGCGGGAGCCGCAGTTCGCCGGCACCGCCCGGCGCGGCGTTGACCTCGGCGACGCCGCTGCGGTCGCCGGCCTTCCAGGCGAAGTCGAGCGTGTCGAGATCGACGAAGTCGAACCGGTTCAGCACTTCCAGCACGAGTTCGTTGGCCGCCGCGTCGACCGTGCCGTCGGTGTCGAAGATCCGCACCGGCGAGTGGGTCTTCTTGACGTGCCAGTACAGGTCGAGCGGCCGGCGGTCCTCGGTAAACACGCCGCGCCAGGGGAAGTTCACGCCGATGCCGCGGTAGGGCGCGCCCTTGAAGTGGAACCCGCCGGTGAAGTGCGGTCGGAGGAACATCTGCTCGATGTGCGTGTCGGCGACGTGGCCCCAGTAGTCGTCGATGCCGGGGTCGTAGTTGATCTCTTTGACGTTGTTGACGTGGACGTGCATCCACTCGGTGAAGATGTTGGGCCGGTCGTCGGGGTAGTCCCAGCCGGTGCCCTCGAAGGCGGTGGGGTCGTCGTCCTGGCCGACGCCGTAGTAGAGGTCGGTGGTGCCGTGCTTGGCCCGGGGGTAGTGATCGTCGTTGATGTCCATGAACGGGATACCGACGCCGAGGCGCGCGTCGGACCCGAAGAACAGCGGCCGGCTGGGGTCGGCGGCGTGCATGCCCAGCGCCGCGGTCTGGAACCAGTCGTAGTACGGGCACTCGTTGCCCAGTCCCCAGGTCAGGACCGACGGGTTCGAGTAGTAGCTCTCGATCATCGTCGCGACGTGGTGCCGGTACCCGGGCGCGATCGCGGGGTCGGCGCCGTGGTCCTTCTTCGGCCCCCTGTCGTACATCATCAGCGTGATCATGGCCTCAACGGTCGTGTACACGCCCATCTCGTCGCAGAGCTCGACGAAGTGGATGTCCGGCGTCGGGCGCGAGCGCATCGTGTCGAAGTTGCAACCCTTGAACAACTCGAGGTCGCGCCGGATCAGCTCGCGCGACATCGTCTCGCCCAAACCCGGGTACGTGATGTGGTAGTTCGTGCCGAAGAGCCGGACGGGTTGCCCATTAAGCCGCAACTCGTGGCCGACGACCTCGATCTCGCGGAAGCCGAACGCCTGCCGGGCGGACATCACCGTGTCTTCACCGAGCTTAAGGTCGCCCCGGATGCGGTACAGGTTCGGGGTCTCGGCGGTCCACAGCGCGGGCGCATCCACCTTCAGCGGCAGCTTGATCGACATGGTCTGCCCGGGCGACACCGGCGGAAGCGGGATGTCTTGCTCAGCCAAATCGAACGCGACGTTCTTGCCGTCGGCATCGACGAGCGTGAACCGCACCGAGACGCCCGACACCGGCTCGTCGCCCTGGTTCGCGACGCGCAGGTGCGCGTTCAACGTGGCGTTGTCCGTCTCGGGGTGCAGGTCGGTGTCGACGTGCAGCCGGGCAAGGTTCAGCCTCGGCAGCGCCTGGACGTAGACCTCGCGGGTGATCCCGCCGAGCTTGCGTTTGGACCAGTGCGTGACGAGCGATTTCTCGATGGTCAGCGTGATCTCGTTGGTTTCGCCGGCGTTGGCGTGGTCGGTGATGTCGAACTCGCTGGGCAGCGTCGCGATGTCGTTGCTGCCGGCGTAGCTTCCGTTCACCCACAGCTTGGTCAGTCCGTCGACGCCCTCGAAGCGCAGCACGACACGGTGCCCGGCCCAGTCGGCGGGGAGGTCGAACGTCTTGCGGTACGCGACAGGGACGCCGTCCTCCTTGTGCATCGGCGGGAAGCCCTGCAGCGTCGGGTGCCCGGGCATGGTGACCTGATCCCATTGGTTGACGCTGTCGCCGGCGCCGTTGAACGACGCGGGGACGTCGAACACGAAGCCCCACGTGCCGCCCAAATCGAGGCGGAAGCGGTCGACGCTCGGCACGTCGATGTCGCGCGGGGTCAGACGCACCTGCGGCAGCACGCCCGTGAAACCTGAACTTGCCATGGCGCTCGGCGCGGCATCGACGCGCTCGGTCGTGTCGGCGTCGGCCTCGTCGGGCGCCGCGTTGATCGGGTTGCCCTCGATGAACGGCTGCGCCGGGTCGGCGGCGTCCGTGTTGGCGTTGGCCGTCGTGGCGACGGCGTTGTTGTCATTCGGCGGCGCGTCGGCCGCGCACGCGGGCGTACAGATCACCATGGCAAGCACCAGCGGCAGGAGCGAGGTCATCCGGGGGAAGGCGTTCGTTGTCATCGGCAGGCTCGGGAGAAGGGGGCGGCTGAGCATGGGAAGCATGGCGCGAGAGGCGTTCGACTAGTTGTCGGTGTGCAGGTCGACGCCGCCCTGGGGCGGGACCTCGTCGTAGATGTGCACCCGCGTCCACATGTTGAGCATGGGGTCGTCGATCTCGGTCATCCAGTCGCCGAGGCGCCGGCGCAGCCGGCGGAGTTGCGACGTGTAGTCCGGGTCTTCGATGAGGTTGAAGAGTTCGCCGGGGTCTTTCTGCGTGTCGTACAACTCGTCGCGGTCGGTGGCGTTCCAGACGTACTTCCACCGCTCGTCGCGGAGCATGCGTTGGCTGTACAGCCCGAACTGCGCGCCGAAGTACTGCGAGATCATGTCGCGGCGCGGCTCGGGGTCTTCGCCGCGCGCGGCGGTGAGCAGCGACCGGCCGACGAAGCTGTCGGGCGGCTCGACGCCGGCGATCTCGAGCGCTGTGGCGGCGATGTCGATCTCATTGCAGACGAAGTCGCCGCACGTCTCGCCTGCCGGAACGCCCGGCCCGCGCAGGATCAGCGGGACCTGCGTGACCGAGTCGTACATGATGAAGTGTTTGTCCATCATCCCGTGGTCGCCGCAGAGGTCGCCGTGGTCGGTGCTGTAGACGACGAGCGTGTCGCCGGCGAGCCCGAGGTCGTCGAGCTTCGCGAGTAGCCGGCCGACCTGCGCGTCCAGCAGTGAGACCTCGGCGAGGTACAGCGCGACCGTCGGGGCCCACTGCTTCCACGTCCAGCCCTCGACGTGCCACATCCGTCGTTGGTTGCGCTGCGCCCAGGGCTTCTTCTCCAGCGGGTCGTCGAATCCCGGCCAGGGCTCGATGTCGTCGGGGTTGTACATCGACGCGAACGGCTCGGGCGGGATGCACGGCAGGTGCGGCTCGATCGGGTCCCACCGCAGCATGAACGGTTGGTCACCCGCGGCGTACTGCTCCATCAGGCCGAGGACCTGGTCCGCCTCCCAGGCGAGCGATGACTGATCGGGCGTGATGTGGGGGTCGACGTTGCCGAAGTAGCCCCACGTGCCGCCGGACCAGGGCTTGGGCGGCAGGCCCTGTTCGGCGCGCCACTGGTTGTAGCGATCGCCGTGTTCGAGGAAGTCGTCGACGCCGTGTCGGTCGGGCTTGCCGGCGACCTCGCCGTGGAACTTCCCGACCCAGCCTTGGCGGTAGTCGGCGTCGCGGAGCAGCCCGGTGAGCAGCGGCAGCTCCGGGTTGACGGGGGCGTAGCACTCGGTCTTGGGGATGCCGCGGCAGCCGTGCACACTCGGCCACGTCCCGGTCAGCAGGGACGCCCGGGCCGGCGAGCAGATCGGCGAAGGGGTGAACGCCCGCGAGAACGTCGTGCCCTCGGCAATCAGGCGGTCGAGGTTCGGGGTCTGGACCAGCGGGTGTCCGTGCGCGCCGAGGCAGTCGAAGCGGTGCTGGTCGGTGTGGATCAGCAGGATGTTGCGGGGGCGGGCCAACGGCGACTCCGGGTCGGCATAAAAGGGCGGTGGCAGGGCGGGCGTCAGCCTATGGGCGGAGCGGTCAAACCGGGGAAATCCGGCAATCCAGCGAAGCTGTAACGCGTTTCTTTGCCAAAAATAGCGGCCTTCCTGCTGCCCAATCAATGGGCGTTTTTCGAGATCGGGGCGCGAGATGCCAGGTTGCAGGGCACCGTGTCGACTCAACAGGGCCCTAAATGTAACAATGTGTTTCAGTGAGATCGGGGTTCGGAAGGAAGGTCAATAATCGCATTAAAGCCGAAAAAACGGCAAAAAAAGCCTTGAGCTTGCTCTCGGGGCGATGCACTCTACCGGATATTCTTGACACGGCAAGTTTCTCATGTAACATCTTCATACCGCGTTTCCATGACGCGGCGTCCGAGGCCCTCGATTCTGCGAGGGAAACCACCCGTGTCTGGGTGTCTGCGTCCGCCGTTTCCGCGAGCCTTCTGCCTCCGATCCCATGGCCAGCGTCCGTGCCATCGCCGAAGAAGCCGGGGTCTCCATCGCGACCGTGTCGCGGGTGCTGAACAACCACCCCGCGGTCAGCGAGAAGCTCCGGCAGCGCGTCAAATCCGTCGCCGAACGCAAGAGTCAGGCCAACGGCGCGGCCCACGCCGCTCCACAGACGCTGGGCGTGCTGTACACCAGCAAGGTCTCGATCAGCTCCCCGTTCGACGGGGCGTTGTTGCAGGGGTTCATGTCCGAAGCCGGCGGCAGCGACGCGGTCGACATGCGGATCATGTCCGCGGCGCAACTCGCCGAGGACGGCGTGTCCGTCGTCGAGTCGCTGCGTCGTCGGAACATCGGCGGCGTGTTGGTGCGCACAACGATCGAGACCCGTGACCTCGTCGAACAACTCTGCGCCGCCGCTTTCCCGCACGTCTTGATCTGCGACCGGTACGACCACCCCAACGCCAGCTACATCATCGGCCGGACCCGCAGCGGCAGCCGTGAGGCGACCGAGCACCTGCTCGCGATGGGGCACGAAAAGATCGCGATGGTCAACAGCCTCATCGAGGACAGCGACCACAACGAGCGCCTCGCCGGCTACCAGGAAGCGCTCGAAGCCGCGGGCCTGGACTTCGACCCGCAGCGGGTTATCAGCGTCTGGCCGCACCGGCGTGGCGGCGAGACGGCGATGAACCGCATCGTCAACGAGCGCGACCGGCCGACCGCGATCTTCTTCACCGACATGGGCGCCGCCATGGGCGCCGCCAAGCGGGCCTACGAGCTCGGCGTCAACATCCCCGGCGACCTGTCCATCGTCGGCGTCGACGACGTCGACCTGCGCTTCTTCACCTGCCCGACCATGACCGCCGTCTGCCAGGACACCGTGCAGATCGGCCGGTCCGCTTACCAGATGTTGCAGACGCTCATCCGCTCTCCCGAGACCGGGCCGCTGCGCACGGAGATCCCGTCCTGGCTCGAGGTTCACCAATCCACCGCGCCGCCCGCCGCGGCGTGAATCCGTTCTTCGACCCATTTGTTCTCTGTTCTGACTCGTTCGCACACTTGACTCCGGCTTCGGCCACCCACCTGGAGGAAACCCCATGAATCGCCGTGCTCTCGCCTTCACGACCCCGACGCTGTTCGCCGCGGCCATCGCGCTCCCGGCCGCGGCACAGCCGACGGTGCTGTTCAGCGACGCCTTCGAGCGGACCACCGGCAACTCGGAGCCCGACCCGGCCGTGCAGTTCACCGACTGGGGCGACAACGACAACGGCCTCGGCGGCACCGAGACCTTCACCTGGATCACCACCCCGACCCGCGGCACCGGCGGCGGCGTCGACCAGACCGTCCAGGAAGCAAACGACCCGGCCGACGGCGACAACGAGGGCGTGCTCCGCTTCGGCGCGGTCGTCGCGGACTACAACCTCGCGACCGACCCGAACGTGCTGGCCGGCAACGGCTACACCATCGACTTCGATTTCAACCGCAACATCGGCGGCGCCGGGTTCCTCTCGTTCTTCCTGGGCTACGACCCGGCGCTCGTGGCCAGCGAGAGCAGCGGCGCCGCCTTCAAGCCGATCAACACGGCGGGCTTTGCCGAGGAGACCGACCACGCGTACATCCTGCAGAACAACCCCTCGGTCGGGAACTTCCGCGTCCAGGTCTTCGAGGCCGGGGCGCAGCAGGACCCGCCCGGTGACATCAACATCTTCGGCCCCGACCCCGCCAACGAGCTAAGCGCGTCGATCCGCGTCGACGCCCCCGACGGCTTCGACGCCGGCGACGACGTGACGATCTCGCTGGAAGTCGACGGTAGTCCCATCGCCGACGCGACGAACACCTTCACCCTCGACGGCGACTTCGCCGGCTACTTCGGCTTCTCGTCGAACATCGGCGGCGCCTACATCGACAATCTCGTCGTCACCGCGCTCGGCACCGCCGTGGGCGGCGTCACCGGCGACTACGACGACTCCGGCCAGGTCGAGCAGGGCGACCTCGACATCGTCCTCCAGAACTGGGGCACCGGCACCTTCACCGGCAACGAGTCGAACCTCGTCGGCGGCGGCCCGTTCGACGGCACGGTCGACCAGAACGAGCTCGACGGCGTGCTCCAGAACTGGGGCAGCGTCGCCGCCGCGGACTTCGCCGGCGCGGCCGTCCCTGAGCCCGCCACGCTCGCGCTCCTGGGCGTCGGTGGCCTCGCGATGCTGCGGCGTCGCGACTGAGCGGATGAACCTCCTCCTAGGTCGGCCGCCGCGAGACCGGCGGCCGACCCTTCCCCCGGTCTCCCCACCGATTCAGGCCTGATCCATCGCACTCTTTCTCAAACCGAGGCACCCTTCAATGCGTCGCGCTCCCGCCTTCACCCTCATCGAACTGCTCGTCGTGATCTCCATCATCGCGCTGCTGATCGGCATCCTGCTGCCGGCCCTCGGCGCCGCCCGCGCGACCGCCCGCACCGCCGGCAGCTTGAGCAATGTCCGGCAACTCGGCATTGCCAGCGCCGCGTGGCAGGCCGACAACGACTACAAGGGCTTCGACGACTACCCCATGCAGTTGTTCACCCGCGGCGGATACATCGACCTTGAAGAGAACACGGTCAACATCTGCCCGGAAACCGAAGCGTTTGACCTGAAGGACGAGGCGGTCCCGCCGGCGATCTCTGCGGCGTTCGGTGCGAACAGCTGGTTCGGGACCGCCGAGATCGCCTGGCGTCGGGACGACCTTAACCCGGACAAGAGCACCCTGGTCGATACCTCCAGCAGCTACACCTACAACGGTTGGTTGCTCGACCTCAACTACGCCAAGAGCGTGGGCAACTCTCCGGTCAACCCGGCCGGTATCCCCGCGCGTGAGAAGTTCAACTTCGGCAACTTCGATTCGGTCCGCGAAACCTCCAACGTCCCGTTTGCTGCCGATGGCGTCTGGATCTACGTCGCGCCCGACGAAGTTCACCCTCCGGTGTCCGGGCTTAACAGCCTGAACCTGTCCAACCCGATCGAGGGCCGCACCACCGTGGCGTCGCGGAGCTTCGGCTTCCACGAGATGTACATGAACCGTCACGGCCGGCTCAACAACATCGCCTTCGTCGACGGCAGCGCCCGCAGCATCCAGATCGAGAACCTCTGGGAGTTGACGTGGCACCGCGACTACGACGAGACCCTGGCGCAGACCAAGATGGAACCCCTGCCCTGACCCGCTCTTGAACCCGCCCGGGCCAGGGTTGGCTCGGGCTCATTTCTCATCTGTTTCTCGTTTTCACCCCATTGGAGGAATTGACTGATGAAGACCGCGTTTCTTTTGACCGCCGCGGCGTCCCTGGCGCTCGGCACCGCCGCCTCGGGCCAGGTGCTCTACTCGGACACCTTCCAGCGTGTCACCGGTAGCGGCGACGGCAACGGCGACCCCAACGGCCCGGCCGACAACTTCTCCGATTGGGGCATGAACGACAACGCCCTGGGCGGCAGCGTGGTTCAGACCTGGGTTGCCGGGCCGGACCGTGCCGGTGGCGGCCGCAACGCCGTGACCGACGGCAACCTCGGGATCTCGCACGGCACGTCGAGCACGTTTGAGTTCGACGCCGCCGCGGCGTCGCCCCTGGGCTTCACGATCGAGTTCGACTTCAGCCGGTTCGTCGTCACCCCCGATCCGGGCCCGGGCGCTGGCGGCTACATCGCCTTTGGCCTGGGCGTCGATGGTGGCACGGCCCCGAGCGACTTTACCGCCCTGGGTGCCAGCGACTTCGCGCTGCTGTTCCAGCAGGCCAACAACGGCAACGCCGCCAACGCCGAGGCGTGGGTCGACGGTGCGTCTATCAGCAACTTCGACTACCTGACTCCGGACGTCCCGCACCGGCTGAAGCTAGAAGTTACCCCGCAGGTCGCCGGCGCGTACGGTGACGCCGACCTGGTCGACATCGTGGCCACCGTCGATGGCTCGATCGTCCAGAACTACACCGTCAATGGCGGCGCGGATTTCGGCCACTTCACCGTCAGCGCCAACAACTTCGATACGCGGTACATCGACAACCTTGTCGTGACGACCGTGCCGGAGCCCGCGACGCTGGCGTTGGCCGGCTTGGGCGCGATCGCGATGCTGCGTCGCCGCGCCTGAGCGACACGCACGCCGCAACGACCCGGGTCTGATACGGGCCCACCGACAACCCGACAAGCGTTCCCGCAGCGCGGCGTCCCCCGACGCCGCGTTGCTTTTTGCGCCCCCGGGAGTATTTCCGCGGCGTCCCGCGCTGGGAGAGGCCGCCGAATGCAACCTTTCCCCGCTCACCCGAGGATTTTTCTGGCGTCCCCGGCACCCGGGGGCTAGGCTCGACCCAGCGGGCGACTCACGGGAGGGATCGGTGTCGGTTCCGGGCCTGCCCGCGATGCTTCCATGTCCGGCGATTCCCGCCGGGCTGCACGGGGCCCATCATGCCCACGCGTCACTTCCGGCTTTCGTTCCTGACTTCTAGTCTTGCGTTGCCGACGCTTGGTGTTGGCCTGTTCGGGCTGCCCTTCGCCCTCGGCCCAGCCCCCGACGCCGGCGCCATCGTCGTCCGCGATGATGTCCCGCTCAAGACCGTCAACAACCGCTCCAACCGCCCGCGCTACCAGAGCATCGGCCGGCTCGATACCGCCGCCCCGTTCCTCTCCGGCTCGCTCCGCGGCACCGGCACGCTCGTCGCCCCCGACTGGGTGCTCACCGCCGCCCACGTCCTCGACGGCACCAGCACCACGCGCTTCACCGTCGGCGGCGAGTCTTACAACATCGCCGGGTGGACCGCCCCTACCGGCTACCAGAACGACCCGTCCTTTTACACCGACATTGCGCTCGTCAAGCTCGACCGCCCGGTCGTCGGCGTCACCCCCGCCCAACTCCGCCGCTCCAGCCAGACCGAGGTCGGCCGCACCGCCATGATCCTCGGCTACGGCTACGCCGGCCACGGCAGCACCGGCCAGAACCACCGCACGGCCCAGACCCTCCGCCTCTCCACCAACCGCATCGACGCCGTCGACGCCGGCCACATCCTCCGCACCGACTTCAGCATTCCCGGTGCCTCCGCCGCCTTCGAGCTCTACGACACCGGCTCCGAGGTCACCCGCTTCGAGGGCGCCCTCACCGCCGGCGACTCCGGGGCCCCCGCGTTCATGTACGACGGCACCGGCTTCACTCTCGGCGCCATCGGTGTCTACGCCGTCGACCACCGCGGCGGCGCGCTCGACGGGAACTACCTCGAAGAGAACGGCCTCCTCCGCGTCACGCCCCACCTCAACTGGATCGACTCCGTCATCAACGGTGGCCTGCCCGATGCCGCGCTGTTCGCCTCCAACACGCAGACCGTGCAGGAAGACCTCGACAAGCTGCTCGCCGATTCGCCTGACACGGAGGTGGTGGGTTGGACGGGGAACACGCCGACGGGCGTAACGGATACATCGATCTTTCCCACTGGGGCCACGCTGAACATTGACTCTGGCGCAACCCTCGATCTGGATTTCCCGACCGGTGGACTCACGGTCACCAACCGACCGGGCCCGCCGGTGGTGCTTCCCGAGAACTACTTCCAGACCGCCGAGCAGGGCGACCTCGACATCATGCTCACGAACTGGGGCAACGGCGCTTTCACCGGTACCGAAGAGAACCTCGTCGGCGGCACGTTCGATGACGGCTACCCCACGGCCGGGCAGGTCGGACAGGACGACCTCGACGCGGTGCTACAGAACTGGGGAGAGACCGACACGACCGCCGGCGAGTTGGTTGGTGATCGGGTGGTGATCGGCGGCGAGGAAGACACGATCGGTCAGCCGGTGGTCCTGTCCGTTCTGATGGACGGCAGCCGACTCGCGGGTGACCTGAACTTCGACGGCCGTGTGGATCAGGACGACTTTGACAAACTTTTGCAGAGCTGGGGATCCGCCAACAACCTGCCGCCGGTCGGCCTCGAATGGACCGACGAGATGCAGGCCCAACTCGACGCCATTACCCGCAACTGGGGGAGTGTGCTCGCGGACGTGTCGGATCCGGTGTTGGGCCCCATGCCCGAACCCGTCGCCGCGATCGCGCTGCTGCCCTTGGTTGTATTGCGTCGCCGGCGTGCTTTGTGACGTGTAGTTGCGCATGATTCAGCATTTTCTCCCGGGGGTAGAGCCGGTGCCCCCGCGGGGAGCGCGGCGGGTGGGGCGACGCCTCGCCGGATGGATGTGACGTGCCCGGGCCTGCGTTTCGTGGTCTTGCGACGG
>JANQPR010000032.1 GCA_028285385.1 Phycisphaera sp. | reverse complement strand
AGCCGGCCGCCGCGGTCGGCGTCGTGCCGAGCGGGCAGCAAGTCGGCGTTGCCCGCGGTGATCTGGTGCCAGGCCTGCGCCGCGGTGGGGTACGGCTCGCTGCTCCCCAGGGCCAAGGCCGACGCGGTCTCGATCATCGCCCGGGCGACGCGGGGCATGCTGCGCTCGTACCCGCCGCCGATGTCGCTGCCCAGCGCCACGCGGACGCCAGTGGCTCGGTGAGCCGCGAGCGGCATCGCGCCCGAGCGCAGGAACGAGTTTGCCAACGGGCAGTGCGCGATCACGGCGTCGTGCTGCTTCAGCGTCGCGCGGTCGGCGTCGTCCAGGTAGATGCCGTGGCCCCACAACGAACCCGGCGTGAGCAGCCCGGCCCGCCGGTAGACGTCGGTGTAACTCACGTCTTGGCCGAACAACGACGCGACCGCGTCCAGCTCCGGGCGGGTCTCGGCGAGGTGCGACTGCACGACCGCGCCGCGCTGCCGCGCGAGTTGGCCCGCGCCTTCAAGCAACGCCGGCGTGCACGAGATCGCGAAGCGGGGCGTCACCGCGGCGGCCAGGCGCGACCCGGGCTCGAAGGCGTCGAGCAACGCCGTGGTCTCGTCGAGCAGCTGCGCAGCAGGACGCACCAGAAAATCCGGCGCTTCCCGGTCCATGAGCACCGGCCCGATCACGCCGCGCAGGCCGTGCTGCTGCGCGACCTCCAACGCGGCCCGTGTACCCTCGGCATGAACGGTGGCGTACGCCGCGACGCCCGTCGTGCCGACCGACAGCAGCTGCCGTACGACGCGCTCCGTCATGCCCCGGGCGTAGGCTTCGTCTTCCCACTTGCGCTCGGCGGGGAACGTGATGCGGTCCAGCCACTCGAGCAGCGGCAAGCCGTGTGCGCCGATCAGGTCGAACTGCGGGAGGTGCAGGTGCGTGTCGGTGAACGCCGGGCAGATCAGCGCGGTGGCGTGCCCCGCGTCGGCCACACCCACCGCTCCGCCTTCGTTGACCTCGGCCACCACGCCGTCGCGCAGCGTCACGCTCCCGGCGGCCAAGCGCACCGCATCGCCACCGTCCGGCAGCAGGAGTTGGCCCGTGAGAGTCTGCGTCATGGAACCCGCTCCCTCACGGCCGCCGCTCGCCTACCTCGTCAGTTCAACACCGCGTCGATGCTCTTCAGGATGAAGTCGACGTGCTCTTCCCGGGCACCCTCGCCCATCAGCCCGATCCGCCAGCACTTGCCGGCAAACGCGCCCAGACCCGCGCCGACCTCTAAATCGAACTCGTTCAGCAGGCGCTTCCGCAGCGCGCCCTCGCCCCCGGAACGCTCGCCGACGCCGCCGGGAAGGTTCACGCAGTTGAGCATGGGCAGCACGTGATGCTCGTCGGTCGCGTAGGTGAAGCCACGCTCCAGCAGGCCGGCCTTGAGTTTCTCGTGCGCCGCGGCGTGCCGCTTGAAGCGGGCTTCCAGGCCCTCTTCCAGCACGATCGACAGCGCCTCGTGCAGCGCGTAGTTCATGTTCACCGGTGCCGTGTGGTGGTACGCGCGGTCGCCGTCCCAGTAGTTGCCGACCAGCGACAGGTCCAGGTACCACGAGTTGCACTTGGTTCGCCGGTTCTTCGCCTTGTGCATCGCGCGTTCGCTGAGCGTAACCGGCGCCAACCCGGGCGGGCAGCTCAGGCACTTCTGCGTGCCGGTGTACGCCGCGTCAATGCCCCACGCGTCGATCTCGACGGGCAGCCCGGTGAACGACGTGACACAGTCCATTACCAGTAGGCCGCCGTGCTTGTGCACCTCGTCTGCCAGGCCCTCGAATGGCTGGTGCGCGCCGGTCGACGTCTCGGCGTGCACGAGCGCGACGAGCTTCGGCTTCAGATCGACGACGCGCTGCTTCACGCTGTCGAGGTCGAACACCTCGCCCCAGGCGACCTCCATGGTCGTCACCTCGCCGCCCGCGCGTCGGGCCTTGTCGGTCAACCGGCCGCCGAACACGCCGTTGATCCCGATCAGGCACGTGTCGCCCGGCTCGACGAGGTTGTCCATCAACATCTCGGCGCCGGCCGACCCGGTGCCGGAGCACGCGAGCGTCATCGGGTTTTCGGTCTTGAAGACCTGCTGGAGCATCGAACGGACCTCGTCCATGATCCGCATGAACACCGGGTCCATGTGCCCGATGCACGGCTGGCCGAGCGCCTCGAGGACGCGCGGGTGAACGGGCGAGGGCCCGGGGCCGTGCAGGCGACGGTGGGGGACGGTGGGCATGGGGCTCCTTCGGAAACGGCGGCGCGAACCGGGCAGTTATAGCCGGAAAATCGGAACCGCAGACGAACACGGATGGACGCGGATCAAGCAATGGCGTGACCGCACGCCCGGTTCTCGATTTCCATGCGGGTTCATCCGCGTTCGTCTGCGGTTATAAACCGGCGTCAAGGAGCCCCAGTCATGAGCGATGCGAACCCACTCGTCGGCGTCATCATGGGCAGCCGGTCCGACTGGCCGACGATGAAGCACACGGCGGAGACGTTGGAGCGATTCGGCGTGCCGCACGAGGCGCAGGTCGTCTCCGCACACCGCACGCCGGGTCGGATGTTCGACTACGCCAACGCGGCGGCCGGGCGCGGGCTCGAAGTGATTATCGCCGGCGCGGGCGGCGCGGCGCACCTGCCGGGCATGGTTGCGGCGCGGACGGTGGTGCCCGTGTTGGGCGTGCCGGTGCAGAGCCGGGCGCTCAGCGGGCTGGACTCGCTGCTGTCGATCGTGCAGATGCCCGGCGGCGTCCCGGTCGGCACGCTCGCGATCGGCGACAGCGGCGCGAAGAACGCGGCCCTGCTCGCCGTCGCGATCCTCGGCAACACGAGGCCCGAGCTGCGCGAGAAGCTCGAGGTGTTCCGCAAGGAACAGGCGGACGCGGCGGTAGTAGACCTAGATTGAATCCATGCGAGATGCCGAATCCGCCCGGGCCGACGGAGACCAACTTCACAATCCGGCCTTCGTTCGCGCCTTGTTCGATGAGATGTCGGCGAGCTACGGCTGGGTCAACCTGGTCTCGTCCTTAGGCTTCGCGAGGCGGTGGCGTCGGCAGTGCGTGGCGATGGCCGCGCCGTCGACTGGAAGCCGCGTCATCGACCTGATGTCCGGCATGGGTGAACTCGGGCCCGATCTTGGTCGTCGGTTAGGCGCAGACGGACAACTCACCGCCCTGGACATCTCGCCACGGATGTGCGATGAAGCGATACGCCTCAATCTCAAGAGGTTGCCCTGCCCGATCAAGGTTCTGAACGAAGACGTCCTGGCAAACTCCATTCCCAATGAGTCGGCCGATCACGTGTACTCCTCGTTCGGCCTCAAGACGTTCGACCAAAAGCAGACTTACCAGCTGGCGGGTGAAGTCGCACGAATACTGAAACCGGCCGGCACGTTTGCGTTTCTGGAGATCTCCGCACCCCCTAACAACCTGCTCCGGCTGCCCTACGAGTTCTACATCGGAAAGCTGATCCCACTGATCGGCAAACTGTTCATGGGGAACTGGGACAACTACCGCCTGCTCGGGGTTTACACGAGATCATTCGGAGACTGTTCGCGGGTAGTACCCGCCTTTCGGGAGGCCGGGCTCAATGTTGAGCTACGGTCATATTTCTTCGGATGTGCAACAGGCCTCGTCGGCCGAAAGCCGTGATGAAGTTGGCCACGAAAGGACGGCTCATGGATCGGCCCGCGTTCGGAATCCCGTCGTTCTCGACCGACGTCGACCTCTGGCTCGAGGGCGCGTGGGGACGGTGGCCGCTCCGTCAGGTCGGCGACCAGTTCATTATTGCGGACCGCCCCGGCGATCTGCCCGAGGGTCGCGCGGACATCGTGATCAGCGTCGACGGCAAAGAGTTCCGCCACGCGGTCCGTCTGCCCGAAGGGATGACCGCAACCCAGACCCGTACCCCGGTTCTCCCCGACGACGGCGTGCCGTTCTGAATCTCAACGCGCACGCTGGCGAGACACGAACAAAGCGGTCGCGAAGACCAACGCCGCCCCCGGCTCCGGCACCGCGACGCCATCGAAGTTCGGCGCCGGCGTGTTGCCCCAGTTCTGGAGCACCAAGTCGAGGTCCCCCTGTTCGACCTGGCCGTTGCCGTTGAGGTCGCCGCTCGCCCATCCGAGTTGCGGATTCGTTGAATCGGTCTGGCCCCAGTTCTGCAGCACGGCATCCAGGTCGCCCTGCTCGACGGTGCCGTTGAGGTTTGCGTCGCCGGCGGTGCCGCCCAGCAGCTGCGTGACCAGGAAGTCGAGGTCGCTCTGGTCGACGTTGGGGAAGCCGGTGAGGTTGTAGATGTCCGCGTCGCCGCCGAGGTTGTCGGCGAGCAGGTCGATGTCGGCGGCGTCGAGCGTGTCGTCGAGGTTGAAGTCGCCGAGCAGGTTGGTCGGGGCGGCGGCCTGGAACCGGGGGGTGACGTCGATGTGGAAGTGGCTGGCGTGCCCGCCGGACGTGTCGTTGACCATGACCCCGGGGTGGGTCGCGTTGACGGCGGCGATGATGTCGACGTTGGAGTTGAGGATGCGGGAGACGCGGGCGTCGAGCTCGGGGTGGTTGAGGTGCGCGTCGATGAAGGCGCGGGCGTAGTCGGCGGCGGTGGCCTCGGCGGTGCTGAGGAACCCGTTGCCGGTGTTGCGGGCGGCGGCGGGGATGCCCAGGTCGATGTCCATGCCGGCCCGGTGGGTGTTGTGGATCACCGACGACCCGTAGCCGTCGAGCGTCGAGAGCGCGGTGACGCGTTGGTTGTCGCCGGTGTCGGCCTTGGCGTCGGCGGCGGCGACGCGGGCCAGCTCGGTGGCCCACGAGGTGGCGTAGGGCTCGAAGGACGAGACGCTGCTGATGTTCGCGTCGGGCTCGAGGCGTTCCCACCGCGGGGCGTTGCCGGCGTTCAGCCAGCCGGCGGTGTTGGGGCCGACGATGCCGTCGACGCTGGCCTGCGTGGTGTTGAGCCCGCCGACGAACGCGGCCTGGAACGTGCGGAGCGCCTCGTCGGTGTCGGTGTCGAAGATGCCGGTGACGGGCGCGGTGCCGCCGCCCTCGCGTTGGAACTCGAAGTAGGCGAGGCGTTGCTGCTGCCGGGCGACGGACAGCGCGTCGTTGAACACGCCGCCGCCGAGGCGGTCGAAGTTGTGGGTGACCGCGCCGCGTCCGCTGCCGGTGTACCCGGGCTGGACGGTGACGGAGAAGCCGCGCGTGACGCCGTCGATGTCGACGGTGCCGGTGGTCGTGCCCTGGAACCCGGGGGCGTCGGGGTTGGTGTCGCCGAAGCCCGGGAAGTCGATGGCGTTGTTGGCGAAGAAGAACAGCTCGCCGGTCTGGCCGAAGGAGCCGAGCCCGAGCTGGTCGGACGTGAGGGTGACGTGGTTGCTCAGCCCGGTGAGGTTGGAGAACGTCGCGCCGGGCGCAACGCCGGGCAGGGCGCTGAAGTCGAGCGCGATGCCGTCGCCGCTGCGGCCGAAGAACGCGAAGTCGGCCGCGCTCGCCTGGACCCCGACGCCGGCCGCGCCGCCAAACACCGCCGCCACCCCGGCCACCCGACCGGCGAGTCGCACAACCACGGCCCGCGGGCGGGCAGAAACAACGGCAGGCTTCAAAGCATGTCTCCTGAAGAAAACCGCGTAACCGACGCTTTCTCGGCCGGTTGCGATTGTTCTACAAGAATACCACGCGGCCGCCCCCCGACCAACCGAAATCAGAGAAGCCCACGTTCATTGAACGCGGGCCTCGCCTTGATCTGCACCGGCACACATCCGACTTCGCGCTTCCGACTTCCGGGGGTCACTCCGCCGCCGCGAAGTGCTCGCGGAACCACCGCCGCATCGCGGCCCACGCGCGGGGTTCCGCCGTCGGGCTGTGCTTGGCGCCGGGGTGGAACGAGCCGTCCGCCGCGGGGTTCGTGAAGCTGTGCACCGCGTGCCCGTAGAGCACGACCTGGTAGTCGATCTCGCTGTCCTCCAGCGCGTCCACCGCAACGCGCAGCTTGTCCAGCGGGTCGAACGGGTCGGCCGCGCCGTGGCAGATCAACACCGCCGCCTTGCACGCCGCCCGTTCCGCTTCCGTCGGGACGATCGGCGTGCCGTGGAAACTCACGACCGCGTCGAGGTCCGCCCCGGCGTACGCCAGCTGCTGCGCCGTCGCCCCGCCGAAACAAAAACCCGTCGCCCCGAGCTTCGAGCTGTCCACCACCGGCTGCGCCGCGAGCACGCCCAGCGCGGCCTCGGCCCGGGCCCGCCACAACGGCACGTCCCCGTACAACGCCATCGCCCACTGCTGAGCCTGCCCGCCCTCGGTAGTGACCCTGACGTTGCCTTCCCCGTCCAGCCCGTACATATCCGCCGCGAACGCGACGTAGCCCAGCTCCGCCAACTGGTCCGCCCGGTCCATCGCGTAGTCGTCCAGCCCCCACCACGCCGGCACGACCAACACGCCCGGGGCCGGCGACTCGCTAGAGACCTCCGCGTCGTCGTAGACCAGGTACCCCCGAAAGGTCACGCCGTCGTGGGCGTACTCGACCCGCTGCTTCACCAGCTCTGCCGTGGCCGCCACCGAGAACCAAGCCGCCAAGACCGCCAAGAAACACGCACGCATCGTCTGCACTCCGTTCTGCTGACACAAATCGCGGATCAACGTTGGTCGCATCTTAGCGCGGCACTCCCCTCTCTTTGGGAGGGGAGTTCTGAAGCGTCGACACACGGTTCATCCCCACATCCGCGAACCCGCCAAAACAACACTGGACACCGCCCGCCCCGATCCGCCACAATCAGGTCGCCTGTCTCGTTTCGCCCGGGAGCCCGTCATGACCCGCCGTCCGTTCCGCTCCGTTGCCGCCGCCGCGGTTTGCTTGTCTTTGTCCGCCGCCGTCGCCGCTCCCGCCGCCGCGCTCAACGTCGGCGACGAGGTCCGCTTCGCCGCCCGGCTGCACGACGGCACCGCCTGCACCAACGCCGACTACGACGGGCAACTCCTCGCGATCTACTTCTGGGCCAGTTGGCACCCGCCGGCCATCGCACAGTTCGACACCCTCGAAGCCATCGCCGAGCACGTCGGCGACCAGGGCGTGTGCTTCCTCGGCGTCTGCCTCGACGACCTCGCGCAGGGCGACGCCTCGGCCCGCGAGACCATCGCCGCCGCCGCCTCGGGCGCGCACTGGAAGCACACCTTCGCGCAGACGACCATGCCGCCGCTGGACACCCGCTTCTTCGGCGAGGCCTACGCGATCCCGACGGTCTGGCTCGTCTCGCCCGACGGCGAGGCGCTCTGGTCCGGGCACCCCGCCGAGCTGCCCGAGCAACTCGCCGGCTTCCTCGAGTCGCACCCGCCTACGGTCGTCCCCGAAGCAAGCGACGACACGACCGGCGACGCGGACGACGCCGATGTCGCCGACATCGACGCGCCCAGCGCCGACCCGCCGGACGTGACCGACGAACTCGTCGCCGAGGCGAAGCGGGCGTTGCTCGACGCGGAAGACGCCTACACCGCCGACCCGCCGGACTTCGGCGCGGTGTTGTCCGCGTTGGCGTCGATCGCGCCGGAGGCGGCGCCGCAGCCGCTGATCGCGGCGCACGGGCAGCGGTGGAAGCGCATGCTCGACGCCGCCGACGCCGACACCATGGCCGGGCTCGTCGCCGCGCGCGACGCCGACCCCAACGCGGCGCTCGCGCTCGACGGGTTCCTGCTCGCCACGGCCGGCGTCGACGCCATGGCCGGCAAGGACATGGCCAGCCCCGACCGCGTCGCCCTGAAGCTCAAGGGCGCCCAGCGCCACGCCGACCGCGACCGCCCGCTCGAGGCCTACGACGACTTCCTCTGGGTCGTCGACCACGCCGCCGGCACCCCCGACGCCGACCCCGCGCTGATCCACGTCCTCCGCTTCGAGGCCGACCCGGAGAAGATGGCCGCCGTCGCCGCCGCCGAGAACCAGCGAAAGGCCGAGGCCCAGCTGTTCCTGGCCAAGGGCTACGTCCAGAACTACAACGAAGACGAAGCCATCGTGGAACTGGAGAAGCTCATCGCCGACTACCCCGACACCGAGGCCGCGCTCGAAGCCAAGGCCCTGCTCGACGCGCTGAAGCAGTAGCCGTCGCCGCTCCGCGTCTCACTCGTTGCAGACCCGCATCGCCGAGACGCCCCGCGGTGTTAGGTTTGTTTTTAGCGGGGCCGATTCACGCCCCCGCGCAGAGGGCAACGCCGTGTCCGTACACCACTCCCGGTACTGGTTCGCCGCCAAGCGCTACGGCTGGGGCTGGGGGCTGCCTCGCAGTTGGCAGGGCTGGGTCGTGCTCGCGATCTGGCTTGCGGTCGTGGTGGCGCTGACGCCACTCCTTCAACACGGCGTCCTGGTTTACTCGCTGGCGATGCTGGGTTGGGCGCTCGTGCTCCTCGCCGTGTGCTGGTGGAAGGGCGAGCCGCCGCGTTGGCGGTGGGGGTGAGTCGAACCGCGTTGACCTGCGCACCTCCGCCGTGCCGTACGTGTCTCTGCGCGCGTCAGCCCGCTTTCTTCCGGTAGGTAGAGCCGGTGCCCCCGCGGGGAGCGCGGCGGGTGGGGCGACGCCTCGCCGGATGGATGTGACGTGCCCGGGCCTGCGTTTCGTGGTCTTGCGACGG
>JANQPR010000240.1 GCA_028285385.1 Phycisphaera sp. | reverse complement strand
GGCTCTCGAGCTCGGACTGCTCGAGAGCCAGGCGTTCGTCCAACAGGGCGACGAACGGTTCAACACGCAGAACGAAGCCGCCAAGGCCGCCGCCCGTGCCGACGCCGCCGAGGTCAAGATCCAAGGCTTCCGGGTCACGCTCGACCAGGTGAACAAGGAACTCACGCTCGCCAAGGTCGATTCCGGTCTCGCGACCGCGGCGCTCGAGCAGTTCGACGACACCAGGCAGCGCTTCGCCGACGCCGGCGACGAGGCCAAGGTCACCGTCCGCGAGCTTCAACAGGAACAGCAAGCCGCCGCGACGCGGATCGTCGACGACATCGAGGCCGTGGTCGAGGCGTTTCTGGCCGACGTGCAGGGCCCAATGAACACCGCGATAGATCGGGCCGGGTCGGCCGTGTCGCACCTGGAGCGCGCGCCGTCCGGCCGAGGGATCGAGGGCGTGCAGGAAGAACTGCTCGACAAGCGGCTGGTCCACGCCCAGGTGCTCGCCAACGCCGCCGCGTACCACGCGTCGCTCGCCGACTCGATCCGCAGCCTGACCGACCGCGCCGCGTTCGCGGGTTCCCCCGAGCTCCAGCAACGCCTCGCCGACGCCGCCGGCAATCTAAGCGAGTCCGCCGCCGCGGCGAAGCAATCCGCCGCCCAGGTCGTCGCCACCGCGCAGCAGACCCTCGCCGAGTTAGGCGAGCCCGACCCCGAAGACGCGCTGACCAACACCGCCCGTGCCGCCTTCACCCGCCTCGCCGAACAGGTCGGCCCCGCCGTGACCAACGACGCGGGGTAACGCGGCTAAACTTCCGATCCGGCCGGGCGATCCGAATCACGGGAGCTTCCCCATGCGACGCTTGCTGCCTGTTGTCTGCGCGTGTGCCGTGGTTCCGCTGCTGACTTTGAGCCCCGCGGGGTTGTCGACCTCCAGCGGCGAGCCGGCAATCACGATCCCGCAGCTTTCGCTGGGCGACTGCATCGAAGCGGTCCGATCAGAACTGGACCAGGCGAGAGCCCGTCACGCTCAGACGCGTCAACCCTTCTCCGTCGACTTCGAACGCACGCCCTTGGGCAAGGCTGTCGACGAGATCAGGAGGGCTTCCGGGATGAGCGTCTTCGTCAACTGGCCCAGCCTTCAACTGGCCGGAGTCACGGCGGAGACGCCGGTCACCCTTTCATCGGCACCGATGCCCGTGTTGGCGGTGCTCGACGCTCTATCCGCGCAGCTCTCAGTCAGCGCCGAGTTCCCCCGCGACGGCGTCGCGTGTCGAGTTGACCCGCTATCGGGCATCGTCGAAGTAGCCCGCGTCGTCGACCTGTGGCGGATTGAGCTTCGGCGGTACGACATCGCCGACCTGTTCGACACGACTGACTCTGATCCACAGCGGCGCGCCGAACACGAGAACGCGCTGACCGGGTTCATTCGCGGCCAGGTTTTCATCGGCCTCGACGAGCGATTCAAACGTCCCCAACTCCGCGTGGGCGGCGGTGAACTCTTCGTTTGGGCGTACCGCGAAGAGCACGAACGGGTTCAGGCTTTGCTGGGGTTGCTCCGCACCGGCCCGACGCCCTGCGTGTCGGCTCCGGAATGACGGATCGGTTTCACGTGTCACGGCGCGTGCAGCGAGCCGTCGGGCCGCCGCGCCTGCGACCACTTCACGACCTCGGCTTGGCAGGGGTATTTCGCGGCGGCGTCTTCGTCGAGGTCCACGCCGTGCCCGGGGCGGTCGTTGGGGTACAGGTACCCGTCGCGGAACTCGGGCGCGCCGGGGAAGACCTCGCGGGCGCGGTCGTCGAAGGGTTGCAGTTCCTGCACGCCGAAGTTGGGCGTCGCCAGGTTGAGGTGTAGGTTCACCGCGTGCCCGACCGGGGAGCAGTCACCCGGGCCGTGCCACGCCGTGCGGACGCCGAAGTGTTCCGCGGTGACCGCCGCCTTGCGCGCCGGGGTCAGGCCGCCCAGGTCGCTGACGTGCATGCGGAGGAAGTCGATCAGCCGGTCGCGCACTAGTGGCAGCCACTGCTCGGCGGTCGTGAACAACTCGCTCGCGGCGATCGGCGTTGACGTGTGCGCCCGCAGCTGCGCGTAGCCGGTGAAGTCTTCCAGTGCGAGCGGGTCCTCGAGGAAGAACAGCCGGTAGCGTTCGAGCTCCTTGGCGAAGCGGATCGCCTCGGGCAGGTCGAGGCGTTCGTGTACGTCGTGCAGGAGTTCGAGGTCGTCGCCGAAGGTGGTGCGGATGTGCGTGAAGGCGTCGAGCGTCGAGGCGACGTAGTGCCGGGGGTCGAAGTACGCGCCGGGCTGCGCGCCGTCGGGCGGCGTGATCTGGTCCTGCCCGCCGCCGCCGTACGCGACGCCGCCGGCCTCGGGGTCGAGCCGGGTCGCTTGCGCGCCGCCGCCTAAACGCAGGCGCACGTGCCGCAGCCCGTGTTGCTTCAGTTCGCGCACGTGTTGCTCGAGCGCTTCGGGCGTCGGGCCGTCGGCGTGCTGGTACACCGCGGCGGCCTCGCGCACCTTGCCGCCGAGCAGCTGGTATAGCGGCAGCCCGGCGACCTTCGCCTTCAGGTCCCACAACGCCATGTCCACCGCGCCCACGGCGTTGTTCACGACCGGCCCGCCGCGCCAGTACCCGTTGAACACCATCAGCCGCCAGAGCTCTTCGGTCCGCAACGCGTCGCGCCCGAGCAGCAGCGGCCGCAGGTGCTGACGCAGGAACGCGTCGACCGCGTGGAAGCGCTGCGTGAACGTGCCGCACCCCAGGCCGTACAACCCCGACTCGGGCGTCGAAAGCTTCGCGATCACGAGGTTCCGGCCCATCGGCGCCGTGAGCACCACCTGGACGTCCGCGATAGGCAGTTGATCACGCATGCACGAAGCGTAACGAGTCGAACGAAAGAAAAGCCGATCCACCACCGCTCAGGCGTCGGCCAACGCGACGCAACGGCGGACCGCGGCGGCCGTCTCCGTGCACGCGGCGTCGGTGCTCATCGCCTTCCACCGCGGGTGCGTCGGCTCCGCGGAGACCGGGCCCGTGTAACCGATCTGCTTGAGCTCGCCCATGAAACCAGACAGGTCGATCACGCCGGAGTCCCCCGGCAACTCGCGCTCGTCGACGCGCTGCTCGTCCGTCGGGCGACCGGCGATCGCGTCACAGACGTGAACGGAGACCACCTGACGGTCTTCCAGTTGTCTCAGGTCCTCCGCCGTCTCGCCTGCGCAGTGCCAGTGGAAGCTGTCGAGCATGACGCCGAGGTTGCCCGGCGCGCCCGCGGCGACGAAGAGGTTCAGCATGCCTTTCAGGTCGTGGACGAACGTGTGCGGCTTCCCGGCCCGACGCGTGAGCGGCGACACGTACTCCAGGCCCAGCGTCAACCCGTGGTCGGCGAGGATCGGAAGCACGTCCGCCAGCCGCTTCAGGTGTTCATCCATCGCCTTGTCGAACGGCAGCGTCTCGTGAAACGGCAGCACCACGGCACACGCCCGTGTGAACCCGAGGCGTTGCGCGATGTCGCAACGCACTTCCAGGTGTTTCCGGTGTTCTTGCCACTCTGCTTCGTCGGCGCTGAGCTTGTTCGGGAGAACCGAGCAGTATCCCGGGCGCAGACTCGCGTCGGCGATCTGTTGCCGCAGCGCATCGGCTTCGTTGGCCGTAGGCGGGTCGTCGCGGTTGAGTCGCAGGTCAACGCCGGCGAACCCGTGCCGCGCCGCGAGCGAAATGGCGTCGGCCGGGGCAATCCGCACGCCGATGAGGTCGGGCATCAGGCTGGCGTACATCACTTCGGGGCCGTGGATACACGTCGCGGCATCGGTCGTCCGGCCCTGGGCGCGGGCGTCGGCCGCGCGGGCGGCGCTTCGTTTGACTCGTTTGCTGGTCCGCGCAGCGGCGCCGGTGCCGCGTCGTAACACCGCCGCACGGCATCAATGGTCCGGCGGACGCTGTCCGGGGTGATCAACAACGACTCGTTCCGCGTGAGCGCTGCGTGCAGGTTGTCGTAGAACACGTCGTACGGGTGTGGCGCGTCGGCGGGTTGCTCCCAGCGGTGTGTGACCCAGGCGATGTCTTCGCGGGGGTACGCGCGGCCGGCAGCGGCGACGCCAGTCTCCAACTCGCGCCGCGGCATCCGTGACCAGTCCACGGTCTGCCACGTCAGCCGTTCCGGTGTGCCGCGGAGGCTGCCGTGCGTGCCCATCACCAGCCAGCGGTCCTGCGGGTACGCGCAGGCGTTGGTGAGTTCGATGTCGATCGTCGGCCCATCCCCGCGGAGCAAGACCTTGACGTGGTCCTCGGCGTCGCCGCAGGACAACGCGCGCTGCAGGTCGCACCACACGTCGAACTCGCCGGGTGCGAGCAGTTGCATCGCCTGGTCGATCAGGTGCGTGCCGTTGACGGTGAGCAGCCCGCCGCCGTGGGCGCGGACGACCTGCCAGTCCCACCGCCGGGTGAACTGGTGCCAGCACATGCGGACCTGCACGACCCGGCCGAGCACGCCGGTGCGGATCAGTTCGCAGACCTTGAGGTAGTGCGGCTCGCAGCGGCGGTTCTGGAACGGCGCGAGCACCCGGCCGAACTCCTGCGCGGTGGCGATCATCGCGTCGGCCTCGGCGATGTCGGTGGCCATCGGCTTCTCGGCCACGACGTGCAGCCCGGCCCGCAGCGCCGCGATCGTGTGCTGGCCGTGCAGCAGGTTCGGCGTCGCGACGACGAGCACATCGAGATCGCGGTGCGCGATCAGGGCCTCGGTCGTGTCGTAGGCGGCGCAGCCGAACGCACGGACGGCCTCGTCCCGGCGGGTCGCCTCGCCGTCGGCGACGGCCGCGATGCGGAAGCGGTCGGGGTGTGTTGCGAGGGTCTTGGCGTGGATGTTCCAGCCGCTGCGGCCGAGGCCTGCGATGCCCACGCGCAGCGGCGTGTCGGCGGGCGGGCGTCGGTGTTGGTCCGGCTCAGGCATGGAACGACTCAACGGGGCTCAACGGGTCCGGGCCGGGGTGGCCCACATGTCCAGGCTCGCGCCCATCGCCTCTTTCACGGCCCGGGTCGCGTCGTCCAGCTCGGCGAGGGTCTCATCGTCGAGCGTGATGCCCGCGGCGGCGACGTTCGACTCGACCTGCGATACCTTCGACGCCCCGGCTAAGACGGCCGTGACGTTCGGCTGATGCAGCAGCCACGCCAGCGCGACCTGCGCGGCCGGCTTGCCGACACGCTGCGCGATCGCGACGACGCGTTGCACCGCGTCGAACGTCTCGGCCTCGCAGCCGGGTTCGTCGTGGCGGGCCTGCGGCCGGGAGTTGGCGAAGTGCCGGGTGCGGGCGCGTTCGTCGGGCACGTCGTCGGGCGAGGTAAACCGCCCGGTCAGCAGCCCCTGCGCGAGCGGCGAGTAGCACAGCAGCCCGACGTGGTGATCGGCGCAGAGCGGGTTAACCTCGATCTCGACCCCGCGGGCGAGCAGGCTGTACACGACCTGGTTGGTGCAAGGTGTGCTGATGTTCAGTGCTTCGGTCATGTCCTCGACACCGAAGTTGCACACGCCGATCGCGCGGACCTTGCCCGCCGACTTCAGGTCCTCCATGGCGCGCAGCGATTCTTCCATCGGGACTTCGCGCCGCGGCCAATGGATCTGGTGCAGGTCGATGACGTCGGTGCGGAGGCGTTTGAGGCTCGCTTCGCAGTCGGCCTTGATCTCTTCGGGCGTGAGCGTTTGTCCCGATGCTTTCGTGGCGATGACGACCTTGTCGCGACGGTCGTGGATGGCGTGTCCGAGTTGTTCCTCGGCGTGCCCGTTGCCGTAAGCGGGAGCGTTGTCGAAGAAGTTGATGCCCAGGTCGATCGCGGCGTGGATGGTCTTGACCGCGTCGTCGTCGGGGATGCCGTCGTACGTCGGGTTCGCGGCCGTCGACATGCAGCCGAAGGCGACGCGGGTCACTTCGATATCGGTGTGGGGGATCGTGGTGGTCTGCATGAAAAAAGGGGCTCAGGAAAGGAACCACGGATGAACACGGATATTGATCTCATCCTATTTCAGTCTTGGGTTCCGTTTGAGTTGGGAAGAACGGATGGGTTGAAGTCAACTCATGCCGAGGGTTATCGGGGTCAGTCTTTACCCTTAGGCGCGGGGTCGAGCGGGAGGATGAGTTCGAGCCAGACCTCGCCCTCGTCGGTGTACTTCGGGACGGCTTTGAGGGCCGGGATCGCGCGTTCGTACTTGTCGTCGTCGAGTCCGAGCGTGGCCAGGCGCATGCCCTGCGACTTCATGATGCCTTTGCGGGGGTTGATCTGCTGGTAGGGCCAGTCCTTTTCCTCGGCCATGTAGGGCAGGATGAAGTCGGCGGCGGCGCGGAGGCTGCGGCCGTCGTCGGTTTCGTAGTTCCACAGGTCGATGCCGTGGATCTGTCCGATGCGGGCGAGGTCCATCATGCCGCGGAGATTGAAGTCGCTGTAGTGCAGCGCGTTGGTGCGTTCGAGTTCGTGCGGCTGCGAACCGTCGGGCTCGATCTGGTCGGCGATGCGGCCGGGGATCGTCTCGAGCACGGCGGCGGCGATGTCGCCCCGGCCGGCAAAGGTGGCATAGGACGCGGCCTGGGCGTTGGCCCACGTGCCGTGGTTGTTGGGGTAGGTGCGCTCGGCGACGCCGAACTCGCTGGTCATCAGCCATTCGGCGTACTGCTCGAACCACTGTTTGACGCCGCGTTCGACCTCGCTGGTCATGTGCGGCGACGCGGCGACCATGTTGAAGCTGTCGGGGAACCAGCGGAGGCGGACGGTCTCGATGATGCCGAACTGCCGGCCGTTCTCTTCGACGCCGGGGATGAACTGGCCGTACTGCATGCGCGGCGTCATCGCGGTGTCGGGGTCGACAAACCAGACTTTGCAGCGCTCGATGGCGTTCTTCGCGTATTCCTCGTTGCCGGTGTAGTAGTAGGCGAAGCCCAGCCAACGGACCGTGTTACCCAGGTCGGAGAGCTTGGGCACGTCGTACTGGTCGCGTTCGGGGTTGAACTGTCCGTCCTTGCGGATGTAGGGGAGGCCGTCGGGCGTGTCGGGGTTGGGCCACCAGTACGGCGAGAGCGAGACGTAGTCGCGCTTGTCACCGGAGGGCCCGGCCTTGGGTTTGTCGACCACCGAACGGATCGGCACTTCGAGGGACTCGTCCGCCATGCGGATCAGCGTGGCGAGCGCGTCCCGTTGGGCCTGAGTGGCCGTGCCGTCCTGGAGCGCGGCGCGGACCTCGGCCATGGCGTCGGCGTCGAGCAGGATGGACTCAAAGGTGGCGGGGGGGGCAGCGACGGCG
>JANQPR010000233.1 GCA_028285385.1 Phycisphaera sp. | reverse complement strand
GAACTGGGGCACCGGAACGTTCACCGGTGACGAAGCCGCGCTCGTGGGCGGCGGCCCGTTCGACGGCACCGTCGACCAGAACGAACTCGACGGCGTGCTCCAGAACTGGGGCAGCACCAGCGCCCCGAGCTTCGACGGCGCCGCGGTGCCCGAGCCCGCGGCCCTCGCGCTCCTGGGCGTCGGCGGTCTGGCGGTGCTGCGTCGCCGGCCGGTCGCGGCCTGATTGGTTTGACCATCCAGTGCCGGCCGGGGGTGGTCCCCGGTCGGCGCTTTTTCAAAGCATCCACCCGTGTCCGCGCACGGCTTCCCGTCGCACGGTTGGCCTCATTCTCGTCTTGTCGTCTGTCGGAGCCTCCTCATGCAACGCCCCGCCCGTCCCACCGCCTTCACCCTGATCGAGTTGCTCGTCGTGATCTCGATCATCGCACTGCTCATCGGCATCCTCCTGCCTGCTCTCGGCGCCGCCCGTGAGACCGCCCGCAAGATGCGCTGCACCTCCAACGTCCGGCAGATCGCCACCGGGTTGTTCATCCGCGGCGAAGACAACGCGTCGTTGCAGTACTTCCCGCCGCAGGCACAGAGCGACCCCCGTTCTGTCCCCGCCCGCGGGCCGTACCAGCCGTTTGACGGCAACACCGCCTCGGATAACCTCAGCCCCCTGTTCATCGGCGGCTACATCAGTTCCGGCGACGTGTTTGTCTGCCCCAGCACGAGCAACACGGTCGACGCGACCATCGAAGAAAGCACGACGAGCGACGTCGACCCGATCACGGGCTTGCCGGTTACCACGGGTGTGGTGCGTACGGTCAAAGACCTCGAAGACAACGCCGCCAGCCCCGAGGACGACACGGGCGGGCACAGCTACGAGTTCTACGGCTTCTTCAGCGGGAACACGGTCTGGCCCGACGGCACCCGGACCCCGGGCCCGAAGGTGGGCGGCGCCGTCTTCCCCAACTTCGGCAGCGTCGCCCTCCTCAAGGACACCCGCAACGTGATCCGGCCGGAGGCGACCACGATCATCGTGGACGCGCTCGACGGAATCCTCGGCACCGACGCCGAGAACAACTGGCCCAGCGAGCCGCACAACCACGGCGACGAAGGCGTCAACATCGGCTTCCTCGATGGGCACGCCAGCTTCGTCCAGACGGGTCAGGAACTGGTCGATACGTGGGTCAACGGCTGGGATGTCGTGACCCGCGACCTCACGCAGTACGGCTACACCGTCGGCAGCCGAAACATCGGCGGCGTGTCGCACCGCGTCATCTCCAACAACTGATCCGCCTCGAATCGTCGACGTTTCGCAAGGCTTCCTATGCGCTCGCCGGAAAACGGCGGGCGTTTTCTATTGCTGACGCGGCAGCAACAGATCGAGCGTCAGCGCCGCGGTCCAGTGGTAGTCGCGGATCGAGTCCATCTTCCGGCGGATGTTGTAAGGCTTCACGGTCGGGCCCTTGCGGTCCAGGTCGGTCGGCGGGGTGACGCCGTGCGCGTCGTAGAACTCGAAGGTCACGCCGAAGCGGTCGACCCCGTCGCGGACCATGCGGGCGGTGTCGGCCTCGAGCCGGGCGGCGCGGTCGGGTAGGCCTTGTCGGCGGAGGCCCAGCGCGAGCAGGTAGTTGGTGTTGACCCACGACGCGCCGCGCCACATGTCGGTCCCGAAGGCGGGGTCGGCAACGCTGACGCTGGGAACGGGGTCGGCGGTGGCGAAGTGGGCGGGGTCGTCGAGCCAGGCGGCCATGCGCTCGGCCCGGCCGGCGGGCAGGTCGTCGAGCAGGAGGGGGAAGAAGTCGGACACGGCCCGGGTCGGGCTCGGGTCGCCCGTGGACGCGTCCCGGTCAGTGTAGGTGCCGAGGTCGTCGAGCCAGAGGCGGTCGTGCAGCGCGGCGGCGGCGTCATCGGCGAGGGCGCGGGCTTGTGCCGCGGTCTCGGGTTGGTCGGCGGCGGCGAGCTTCGCGACATAGCGCAGGTCGTGAACAAGCAGGGCGGTGAAGTCGACGGCGTCGACGGGCCCGCGGTCGAAGCGCGGCGAGTTGTCCAGGCCCGACTCGCAGCCGGGGTGTTGGTCGGTCGGCGCCCACTCGAGCAGGCCGTTGCCGTTACGGTCGCGGTGCTCGGTGTCCCAGCGTAGGTAGGCGAGCAGCGGGGGCAAGGCCTGCGCGACGCGGTCGATGCGTTGCGTGCGTTGGAAGTTCTCCCACATGGCCCAAGCGAGGACGGGCGGCTGAGTGATGTCGGACCGCCAACCGGTGGGCGCGGTCTGGTGGGGGATGCGGCCGTCGGGCTGGGCGGACGCGAGCGCGGCGGCGAGGAACTCCCAGGCCAGGTCCGGGTCGAGGTGGTTCATCCCGAGGCTGTGGAAGGCGGAGTCCCAGAGCCAGAGGTCGCGGTGGGGCACGCGGTCGGGCGTGGACCAGCGGGTGGTGAACGGGCCCTCGGGGCCGAGCGTGTTGACCTTCATCACCGACGCGAGCTTGGCGGCGAGGCGGGCGTCTGCCGGCGTGTCGAGCGGCGGGAGTTGATTGAAGAACGCAAGGCGCTGCGGGATCAACGCGTCCGTGTCGGCGTTGAGGCCCGCGGTCGCGCGGCCGGTGGCTTGCTCGGGGCTGTCGCCGAACCCGAGCGCGACGCGGAGTTCGTCGGCGTCGGGGCGGACGGCGAGGGCGAGCGTGTCCTTCTCGTGTTCGGCGAGGTGCAGGATGGCCGTGCCCCGCGTCGTCGAAGTCACCGGGCCCGCTTGTTCGTCACGCAGCGCGGGCGTCGCGTCGGCGGGCAGACGACCCACGAGCGTGTGCCAGGCGGACCAGGTGACCGCGACGCCGTCGGCCGTGATCACGTCGCCGGTTGCGACAACCGGCGTGGAACTCATCGAAGGCGCCACCCCGAGGTCGAAGACGCGTCGGGCCGGGGTGTGCAGCAGCAGTGACCACGGCGTAGACCCGAGCGTGGCGACCATCCCGGAGGCGGCGTTGGTCGGACCGTCGACGCCGGAGAACGCGAAGAGGGTGCCCTCGCCCCAGGCGTTGGGCAGGTGGTCGGCGGGTGGGTGCATGGAGGTGAGGCTCGGAGGGGGCAGACGACCGGAACGTAGCGGTGTTGTCGTTGACGAGCGCCGTTGTGGGCCGCGACGGGATAAAAAATGGCCGCGGATCGCGGGGCTCGCGATCCGCGGCCAGAAGGAGGAGACTCCTTCCCCGGACTTGGAGGCAGTCAACTCAGGCGCGGCGGCGGCGCAGCGCGAGGCCGGCCGTCAGCAGCAGCGCCGCCGAAGCGGGCTCGGGCACGGGGTTGTTCAGCCGAAACAGGTTCGTCACTTCGGCGTCGCTGAGCGCGCCGTCGAACAGCCAGACCTCGTCGATCAGGCCGGTGAACGCGCCGGCGCCGGCCTGGGCGGTGCGTCGCCCGACGGTGAACGCCAAACCACTCGTCACATTGATCGCGTCGTTGCCGAAGTCGTTGGCGACCTCGGTGCCGTTGAGGAACAACTCGATCTCGTCGCCGTCACGCTGCGCGACGACGTGGTGCCAGGTATCGGCAGCCGGCGCGGCGATCTGGGCGTTGTTGTCCCCGCTGTCGAGCAGGCGGAACTGCAGGTTGCCCCCGTCGAGTCGGACCCGCCAGCCCTCGTCGGGGAAGCTGAAGGCCTCAATCCCTTTGCCCAGGAGCGACTGGTTGTTGCCCGGCGCGGGGGTGTTGAACCAGAACGACGTGGCGAAGTCCCCGGTGCCGAAGTCGAGGGCACCGTCGCCGTTGTCCAGGAAGTTGTCGCCGTTGCCGTCGAACGAGGCGGCGTTGCCGAACTGTCCGGCGGCGAACGGCACGGTGCCGGACTCGACCAAGGTCAGGCCGTTGCCGGTGGCATCGGCGAGGGTGTCGTCCAGCGTCCAGTGCGCGACGGCGTTGGGCTGGGCCGACGTGGCGGCGGCGACCGCGGCCGCGGCGACGGAAGAAACCAGGAACTGTGGGGCACGACTCATCTTTTTCACTCCTCGGGTGAAGGGAAGGGAGACATCGAGACAGATGGAGGGCGGGAAGCCGTGCGGCAGACCCGCCGCGGTCTCAAGCGTAGAAACCGGTGCCGATTCGAAACGTTTCGGCACATCTATCGATACCTACGAAGTTTACCCGGCATTCAGGCCTATCGTCCAGGAATTTCGGGACCAAGAAGCGATTTTTTCTTTGGTAAACCGGGTCGTGTCGGGTAGTTTTGTGTCGGTACGAAACATCTGATTTCTACCCTAGCCATGCCTCGCCCCTCCCAAGCCAACTCGGTTCGTTCCTTGGCTCGCCGCACGGGCGTGTCGGCGACGACGGTGTCGCGAGTCCTCCGGGGCCACGTGGACGTCGCCGAGGGGACTCGACGGAAGGTGCTGGCCGCGGCGCAGAGCGCCGGGTTGGACGCGCCGGTGGCCGTCGCGCCGACGACGCCCGACGCCGGCTGGATCGGGTTGGTCTACACCGGCGGGTACCTCTCGGCCGAGTCGGCGTACGACGCCCGGCTGCTCGCCGGCGTCCGCCGAGGCTTGGGCAACGCGCGGTTCGGCGTGGCGATCCTGCACCTCGACGACGGGCCGGACACCCCGCGGCGATACACGGAGTACTTCCGGCAGCGCGGCCTGGTGGGCGCCCTGATCCGCACGAACGACCAGACGCGCGGCGTGTGTCTGGACATCGCCCGGGCCGGCGTGCCGTGCATTGTCTTGGCCGAACGCTTCACCGCCGAGGAAGGCGTGCCGTTTGCCTGCTGCGACTCCGGCCCGCCCAGCCGCGCCGCCGTGACCCACCTGCTCCATCAGAGGCACCGCCGGGTCGCGCTCATCACGGCGCGGATGCCCGACCGCGACCACCAGGACCGGATCGACGGGTACCAGGCCGCCCACCGCGCCGCGGGGCTGCCGGTTGACCCGGGGCTGACGCTGCAGGTCCGCCCCCGGCCGGCCGACGCCGCCGCGGCGATCCGGCAGTTGCTCGCGCTGCCCGAGCCGCCAACCGCGGTGTTTGTGACCGACCCCGAGCCGGCGCTGGGCGTGATGTGCGAGCTGGCTAGGCTCGGGGTGCGCGTGCCCGAACAGTTCTCGCTGGTTGGGTTCGACGACGATGCCGTACGGCGCACCATCCACCCCACGATGTCCGCCGTGTGCCAGGACGCCGCGGAGCTCGGCTTCGAGGCCGCCCAGCGGCTCAACCGCCTGTTGCTCAACCAGCCGCAGCGCGAGTTGTCGCTTCGGTTGCAGGCGACCTTCGAGATCAACGACTCGACGGGCCCGGCCCCGGCGGGTGTGGGCCCAAACAAGTAGACGTTGCCGGGCAGTCCGCTTCGTCGGCGAAGCGCCAGCAGATCTATCCCGCTCGGGCCGATCGTCTAATCTGATCGCTGTTTACGGAGTGCCCCCAATGCATGAGCTGCGCTTTCTGTCGGCGTTCTTGATGATCGTGATCACCACCTCCGCCGACGCCACCGACCCCCCCGCCGGCGACGACCCGACCGGCAGCGACGCGCCGCTCGTCGAGGTCACGATCCCGAGTTCAATCGACGGCACGGACCAGCCGGCGCTGTGGTGGGCACCCCGATCGCCCAAAGAACTTGGCAACGAAGACAACGGCGCGCCCGATGAGGTGGGTGAGGGTGTGCCGTTGCTCGTGCACCTGCACACCTGGAGCGGTGGCTACCGACAGGCGTCGCCGCGGGATTCGTTCTGGGCGTTGGCGAGGCAACGCGGGTGGGCGTTCATCCACCCGCACTTCCGCGGGCCGAACCAGACGCCCGAGGCGTGCGGTTCGGCGTTGGCCATGGCGGACGTGGTCGACGCGGTGCGGTTCGCGCAGGCCAACGCCGACATCGACGCGTCGCGGATCTACCTCGTCGGCTCGTCCGGGGGCGGGCACATGGCGTTGCAGACGGCGGCGCACCACCCGGAGTTGTGGGCGGGCGTCTCGGCCTGGGTCCCGATCAGTGACCTGTTCGCCTGGCACGCGACGCACACCAAGATCGAGGACGACCAACCCAAGCCCGGCCGGTACGCGAGGATGATCGAGGCCTCCTGCGGCGGCCCGCCCGGCACGCCCGCCACGGACCGGGAGTACGTCGCGCGCTCGCCGTTGTTCCACCTGCACCGCGCCGCGGGCCTGCCCATCGACATCAACGTCGGCATCCATGACGGGCACAAGGGCTCGGTGCCGACCGACCAGTCGCTGCTGGCGTTCAACGTGCTGGCGGAGGCGAACGGCGACCCCGGCGCGGCGTTCACGGCCGAGGAGGTCGCGCTGATCCGCGACGAGCGCCGCACGCCGGCGCGGGATTCGTTGACCGATGGCGGAGCGCCTGCGATCGAACAGCCGCGCAGGTTCGAGGTGCTCCTGCGCCGCACGGCCGGCCCGGCCCGGATCACGGTCTTCGACGGCGGGCACACCCACGACGAACAGCCGGCGGTCGCGTGGTTGACCGACCAGCAACGCACCGACCGGCCTTGACGGTACGCGCGCGTGTCACTGTCGCACGCTCGCCGGGGTCCGGCCCTTGATCTCCCGGAACGCACGGGTGAACGCCTGCGGCCCGGCATACCCCACCGCCGCGGCGATCACCGCGACCTTCCAGTCCGTCGTCCGCAGCAGGTGCTCCGCCTCGTCGGCGCGGATCGTGTTGAACACCCGGCGGGGCGACGCTTGGCCGGCCTGCCGGAACAACCGGCGCAGGTGTGGCTCGGAGATCGCCAGCGCATGGGCCGCGTCGTCCACGCTCGGGTTGTCGGGCAGGTGCTCGCGGAACCACGCCACGGCTCGGGCGAAGGTGTCCCGTGCGTGTTGCGTGTTGTGGTTCGGGTGTGCGGGGCGGTGTACCGGCCGATCGCGCAGCGCCAGCAGCGTGAGTTGCGCGAGCACCGCGTCGGACACCGGGCCGGTCAGGCTGGTCGAGCGGGGGTAGTGCGCGGTCGTGAGCCGCGCCAGCGCGCCGAGGCGCTTCACGTCTTCGTCGGAGAGGTCCACATAGGCCGCGCCGACGAGGCCGACGTGCTGAGCAAGCGTCGGGTGGACGCGGGGGGTATGCCAGACGGCGACGCGGGCGCCGCGTCGGTCGCCGCCCCAGCCGTGGGCGCAGCGCGGGCCAAACACCCAGAGCCGGCGCCGGGCTGGTGCGAACGCGTCGCCGTCCGTTGCGCTGCCGTCCTCACGGGTCGGCGAGATCCGCCCGGCCAGGACCGCCTGGAACTCCCAGCCCCGGCGGGTGTGGAGGCGGATCGGCCGGCGTCGGTAGTCGCGTCGGCCGTATGAGAAGTAGAGCAACATGATCGGTTGCGCACACTTTACGCTTGATTGAGATACCTCTCACGTTGAATTTTACGTGATAATGCCTCACACACGTCTCACAAGGATTCTTATGCCAGACCGCAAGCGCTACGTTATCGTTGGGACCGGCGGCCGCAGCCGGATGTTCACCGACGCGATCTACGAGGACTTCAAGGACCACGCTGAACTCGTCGCCTGGTGCGACACGAGCCAGGTCCGGATGGACTACTGGAACGCCTACGTCGCAGAGGCCTACGGCGTCGAGAAGCTGCCGACCTACAAGGTTACGGACGGCTCGCTCGCCGCGTTCGACCGGATGGTCGCCGAGGCCAAGCCGGACGTCGTGATCGTCACGAGCGTGGACGCGACGCACCACACGTACATCGTCCGGGCGATGGAGCAGGGCTGCGACGCGGTGACCGAGAAGCCGATGACGACCGACGCCGAGAAGTGCGCGGCGATCTTCGACGCGATCGCGCGGACGGGCAAGGCGTTGCGCGTGGCGTTCAACTACCGCTGGCAGCCGACGTTCTCGACGGTCAAGGAGATCGTGCGCTCCGGGAAGATCGGCACGCCGACGCTGGTCGACTTCCAGTGGCGGCTCGACACCCGGCACGGCGCGGACTACTTCCGGCGGTGGCACCGCGAGAAGAAGCACTCCGGCGGGTTGCTCGTGCACAAGTCGACGCACCACTTCGACCTGATCAACTGGATCCTCGACGACAAGCCCGAGACGGTGTACGCCAACGGCGGGCTGATGTTCTACGGCGAGAAGAACGCCAAGGCCCGCGGCGTCGTGCCCAACTACGAGCGGTACACCGGCGTCGCGGCGGCGAAGGCCGACCCCTTCGCGCTGCACCTCGACGCGGGCAGCCCCGGCGGGCTGTCGGGCGGGAGCGAGTTGGCCGGGATCTACCACAACGCCGAGGAAGAGTCCGGCTACATCCGCGACCGCAACGTGTTCGGCGGCGAGGGCCAGTGGCCGATCACCAGCGAAGACACGGTCGGCCTCACCGCGCGGTTCGGCAAGGGCACGGTCCTGAACTACTCCTTGGTGGCCTACTGCCCGTGGGAGGGCGAACGCCTGACCGTCACCGGGACCGAGGGGCAGGTCGAGTACTTCGGCCGGGGCAAGGGCCACGTCATCGCCGGGCAGAGCGATGCGGAGTTGGCCGAAGCGCAGTACCAGGGCGAGAAGTACATCCGGTTGCAGCGGATGTTCGAGGACCCGCGGGACATCGAGATCCCCAAGGCGACGGGCGGGCACGGCGGCGGCGACGCGAAGCTGCTGCGCCGCATCTTCATCCCCGACTCACCGCCCGACGAGTTGGGGCGGGACGCGGGCCACGTCGACGGCGCGGCGTCGGTGCTCACGGGCGTCGCGGCGAACCGCTCGATCGAGACGGGCCTGCCCGTGACGCTGAACTCGCTGTGGCCGAAGAGCGCCAGCTGAGTCGCGGCCGGCCGCGATGTGTTTTTAGTTCGTGAGGTCCGTTTCCTCGGCGAGGATCGCCTCGATGTCGTCGCGGACCCGGTCTTCGCTGCCTGGGCCGAAGCCGACGTGGACGAAACGGACCACACCGTCGCGGTCGAGGATGACGGTGTGCGGGATGCCGCCGACGCCGTACGCGTCGCCGACGTCGCCGTCGGTGTCTAGCGCGACGGTGAGGTGTTCGAGATCCTGTCGTTGAAGGAAGTCGCGGATCGTGTCGGCGTCTTCCCGCTGGTTGACCGCGACGAACAGCGCGCCCTGATCGGCGAACTCGGCGACGACGCCGGACACCTTCGGCAGGCCGCGGACACACGGCCCGCACCACGTCGCCCAGAAGTCGAGCACGACGATCTGGCCCTCTAGGTCGGCCAGCGAGACGGACTGGCCTTCTTCGAGCGACGCGAGTTGGAACGCCGGGCCGGGTTCGCCCCGCAAGTCGTTGGCGTCGTCCTGGCCCGGGTCCATCGCGAACAGGTCCTCGACCTCTTCGGCGCCTTCGGGCGCGTCGAACACAAAGGCTTCGGCTTCCGGCTGTGTCGTCCACCCGGTCATCACGAACGACACATTGACCTTCATCTCCCGGAACTGCTCGGGCACGCGGCCGGCCTTGATCTCTGCCTCGATCTGCGCCTGCATGTCCGGTCTCACCACCAGCACCCACGGCTCGTCGCCCTGCGCCACCATCAGGTCGAGCTCTAGGCCGTTGGTCAACTCGGTCTCGCCCATGAACGCGAGCTTGCCCTGCGGCACCAGGACGCGGAGGTGCTCGACCGTCTGTCCGTCGTGTTCGGCGGTGCCCACGTGTTTCGCCTTGACGCCGCCGTTGGCCAACGCCTCCCGCGCGACTGCCGGCTCGGCGAACAGCGGAATGAACATCCCGGCCGGACCCAAGACCTGGATCATGCCCATGTCGAGTTCGGTGAGTTTCTCGGGCGCGTCCTGCGTGGTGTAGCGGTTGAACTCGGCGATGTAGACGGTGAGTTGATCGCCGTCGCTGACCAGGGTGCTGTTGGGCATGCCGTGGTCGGCGTCGTCTTCACGGGAGACGCTTCGTGCGGCGAAGCGGTTGTCGCCGGAGAGGGCGATGTCGCTGGTGTGGGCCTGGTGCATGTCCTGGCCCATGACCGACTGCCGAACGTCGAACGCGATGCGCACGCCGAGCGCGTCCTGGGCTTCGAGGAAAGCGAGCGCGTCGTCGAGGAGCTGAGTGCCGCGCTCGTCGCCCTCGAAGGCGGGTGAGGTGGCGGCCGGTGTGGCGGGTTGGGTGGCCTGGGGCCACGCGGCGGGGCTGACGCACGAGAGGGCGGCGGCGCAGGCAGCAACGAACGGATGGCGGGGGGCGTGGGTCATGGTCGGTGCTCTCGTTGTTGGGCATCAGGCCCAACGGGTTCCGGAAGTGGTTTGTTTCAAGGGTACGCGAAGCGTCGGATGCGGAGTCGAGGAACTTTCCGCCGACCGTCCCGAGGTTGACAGTGGGCATGAAAAAGGAAGGGCACCGCGGACCGTCCGCGGCGCCCTCCGGGCCGGTTGAGGTTGTGTTTTCCGATCCTCCGCGGGCGGTGCTGGCCCGCTCAGGACGCATTTCCGGGAGTCAGTCACAGCGATCGACGTTGATGCGGACGTAGACGTTCTTGTAGTACCCGCGTCTGACGCAGATCTTCCGGGCCGTGCCGCAAGGGTCGTAGACCGTGCGGTAGACCGGCGGGCACCAGACCTTCTTCCAGTAGCCGCTGCGCCCGGTGGGGTGGTGCTTCTGGTAGTCGTGGGCGCGGCGGTCGCGGTAGTCGTACCGGTCGCGGTGGTGGCCCCGGTCGTAATGGTGCCGGCTGCGGCGGTCGTGGTGCTTCCAGCCGCGGTCGTGCCGGCGGTAGTCGCGGTCGTAGTGCCGGCGGTGGTCACGGTGGTGCGGCCGGTAGTGCCGGTCGTGGACGCGGACGTGCCCGTGGCTGCGCCGTTCGTAGTGGCCTCGGTGGTAGCCCCGGCGGTCGTGGTCGCGGTGCGAGTAGCGGAACCCGATGTGTCCGCGATCGGAGTGGTGCCCGACGCCGATGGAGAACGACACGCCGCTGCGGCGGCTGCGGTCACACTTGCCCGCGTCGGCGGACGGGGCGACGGCCAGCAAACCCAGCGTCGCCGCCAGGACCATCACGATTCCCGGAAGCGCGCCGGTAAGGCGGGCGTGGGCGGTTCGGTTCGGAGAAGGGATCAACGCGTTTGCAGACATGACGGGCTCCTTTCGCTCGGCCCGGCCCTGACCGGAAGGCTCGCGAGCAGTCCGGCGCTTCCGGGGCCGTTGGCGTCCGCCGGCCCGACGGCACGCCTCCACCACACGCCTTGAGTCCGCAGCGTTCGGTGGTCCAACCTCCGAGAATTGAGCCCGGTTCTTTGGGGCGTGACGGCATGTAAAGTGATAAATAGAAAAGATTTACGGGTAGAAGTGGCGGAAAATTCCGGTGACAGGGATGCCTCCCCCCCGTTGGGACAGGAGGGGGTTTACCGCTTTGTACCCCTCCCGTGCGGCCCCAGGCGGTACAAGTCGCAAACACGGGAACGACAAGGAGTTAACGGGAACGATTCCGTCGCTCGGCCCGTAGAATCGGGGTAGTTCTGATCCATAACCCGGCCGAAGCGCCCCGCCCGGTAGGGGAGGGGTCTGCAGGTTCGGAAGCCCGTCGGCGGAACTCAACCCGCCCCGCAGGCGTCCAACCCCGCAGCCCCGTTTCCCGCTGGGCCGACCCGACCCGTACCGCGGGCGATGACCCGAGGCCGGCCAACCCCAAGGAGCCGCTCATGCGAGCGACCAGCCACCCCAACCCGTCCCGTCCGATGACCCCCCGCCGCGTGCCGACATGGCGCCGCTCGTTCGCACTCGCCGCCGCGCTGGCGTTTGCCACCGCGTGGTTCGCCGTGGCGTCCCCGGCCGCGCACGCCGAGTCCGGCGCGCACCGCCAGCCGCCGCCCCCGCCGGCCCACACCGACCTGCTGCCCGACGACTCGGACGCCTGACGTGGTGTCCGTTCGTTCGGCGTCGCTTCATCCGAAACCGTTCGTCACCGTCGCATGCCCGACCCCGTGACCATCCCGACCGCCGCGTCCGTGCAACGGACCAGCCCCGTGTTCCGCGAGGCCAAGGACGGCAAGCCGCGCACGTACTTCGTGCCCGGTTCGGTGCTCACGCACGTGCTGGCCCACGGCCCAACGGACGACGCCGAGCGCGACAACCGCCCCGCAACGGTCACCGTGCAACGCATCGACGACCGGGTCCGCGAGGTCCGCGCGAACGTGCGCGACGCCGCGGCGGCCGTGCTCGCGTGGCTGGCCGTGGTCGTCGAACACGATCAGGGCACGGACCTCGACGACGTGCTGCGTCGGTGCCTGCGCCCCTCGGGCGACCCGGCCGACGTGAACTACGCCGCGATGGCCGACGACATCGAACGCGTCACCGGCGTCGCGCTCTCGGCCAAGCGCGTGCAGACCGCGGTCCGGCACCTGCGCAAGGCGGCGGACGAAAGAGCCGAATCCGAGTCACGTCTTAAACCGGACGCTGATTCGTCAACGAACCGCGACGAAGAACGCGGATCACCATCCGCCGACGCCGTGCTGCGCGACGCGCTCGTGTCGCTCCGGCAACGCCTTGCGGATCACTTTGCGACGCTGAGTTCTCAGGCGGCGGACCCGAAACGCGACGCCGACACGCGTGCGTTGGGCGTTGACCTGTTGGCGGCCGTGCGTTCCGCGGCGAGCCGCGTGATCGACCGCGGGTTCGCCGAGCACCTCAACCCGAGCGTCGACCTGCCCGGGCTGGAGGGCCGGTTCCTCGACCACGTGCGCGCGTTGGTGAGGCCGGCGGCCGACTTCGAATCGAGTCAACACAACGCGAACCTTCCCGATTCGCTTCACCGCGACTTCCGGCAGCTGCTGCTCACCCTCGCCGACCACCCCGGTTTCCACGGCAACGCCGCCGGCTCGGCCGAGCACGACGTCAAGCTCGTCATGCACGGCGCGAAGGTCGTCGCGGCGCTGATGGGCCCCGACTCGTTGCCCGGCGTGCTCGCGCACCTCAACGTCCTCGTCGTCGGGCGCGCCTTGATCGGCACCGACCTCTACGTCGCCGAGATGCTCCGCCTCGCCGACGCCGCCGAACGCCTGCACGACGACCCCGCCACGCAGCAACTCCTGCGCTGGTGCCGGCGTCAACCCGCGTCCGCCGGCCGCAAGCTCCCCGGCGCGATCCGCGTCAGCAGCTACGCCCGCTCCAACGCCGCCACCCGGCTCTACGAGCGCTGCTTCACCGGCACCATCGCCCCCGACGCCGACGCGCCCGTGATCCCGACGCTCCGCGACGCCAACGCCACGACCTACCTCCAACTCGCCGACCACACGCTCGCGCGGATGGAGCAACTCGACGCCGGCTTCGTCCTCACCCTCACCGGCCGCCTTATCGCCCACGCCGTCCACGCCACGCTCACCGGCGACGACACCGACGCGCTCGCGTTCTTTGAAAACCTCGGCGAAGCCAAAGCCCTCGACCGCCTCGAGTCGCTGATCAAGTTCGACAACCACGACGAACTGGTCGCCGCGACGCGCCGCCTCGCCGAGCGCGCGCTGCCGGGTCTGAAGCGCCGCTTGCTGGTGACACGGACTTTCTAAGCTAAACCGGGCTTTGCGTCGGCGGCGTCCGCTCACCGTCCGCGTCGGTTATGGATTCGCGGAACGGGTTGTCGACGTCAGAGCCGATCAACAACCCGCCGCTCAGCCCCCGCACTAGCGCGTTCCAGCCCTGCCGTGTGGTTAGCTCGTCTTGGTTGCGGACCTTCCAGCAATCACCGCAGGCAAAACGCAACCCACCCTCGGCAAACGCTGCCGGGTGCGATCGCGCGTCCAGCCCTGGCCGCCACCGCCTCCCATCCGGCAACGTCAACCCATGCCGTACGTTTGGCTCGTCCGCCAACGCCGCCCCGAGCGTCCAGCACGGCAACGGACAGATCAGCGTCCCCGCGCGCCGGCCGCACGACGAAGCCCCGTCACGCCGTGGCGGTTCAAGCCCCGGGCAGACCCAGTCCCACCCGCGCGGTTCGCTGCGGACCGACACGATCCCGCTCGCTCGATCGCGCACCCGCCTCGGCCGGTCGCGCGGCGCCCGGTC
>JANQPR010000179.1 GCA_028285385.1 Phycisphaera sp. | reverse complement strand
AGGCCCGCCACCCCGCGTAGTAGAAGTGGCTCGTCCCGTTCAGCCCCGCGTCCCCCGGCAGGCCACCGTTGACCACCGTCCGCGCCACACGGCGGTTCTGCGTGTCGTAGGTGTACGTCGCCAGCGGCTGCGACGGGCTCTTGCGGTGCACCTCACGCAGACGGTTCAACGCGTCCCACTTGTACACCAGCGTCCCGTCGTCACGCAGGTTCCCGTTGTCGTCGTACGACTTCGACGAACCCCCGTCCACCGAATCCACCTCGTTGAAGTTCGTGTGGGCGCGGGGCTGGTTCGTGGTCGTGCCCCCGACACGCTTGAGCTCCTGGTTCCAGTTGCCCAGCCCGTCGAACTTGATCACCTGCTTGGACACGTCGCCCGCGAGCGACGACGTCACCGTCACCGCGTCTTTCGGGGTCGTGAGGAGGCCACGGTTGAACGACACCACGCGTTTCGCCGAGTCGAAGCCGTACAGCTCCGACTGGTAGATGTGCACCAGGTTGTCCTCGTGCTTGGGCAGGTGCTCGCCGTCGTACGCGTACCCGAAGTCCAACAACGACGGGCTCGCGCCCGACGCGGCCGTCAGCGACGTCAGCCGGTGGATGCCGTCGTAGCCGCGGGTCTCGGTAACCTCGTTGCCGAAGACCCGACGCGCGATGCTGGTGCCCGGACCGACGTACTCGTAGCTGACGATGTTCTCAATGCTGGGCGAGGTCTCTTTGATCGCCACCAGCCGGTTGTTGTCGTCGTACTCCAGCCGCAGCTCACGGCCGTCGCCGTAGACCTGCGCCGTCGGCTGCAACGCCCCGGCCAGCGCCCGGTCGCCGTCGTACTTCCACGCCTGCACACGCTTCGGGTGAGCATCGATCTTCGTGGCTTCATTAAGTGTGCGGCTCAACGTGTCGTAGACGTATTCCCACACCACTGTGGAAACGCCGACGGTGCGGTCGGTGGACTCGGTGGTCCGCCCGAGGCCGTCGTACTCGAACCCCTGCTCCACGTCGCCCACGAGGCCGTGAGGGTTGCCGTTGTAGGTGAAGTCAACCGTCACCTCGGTGCGACGGTTGGCCCCGTCGTACACGAAGCTGTGCTTGGTTTTGTTCTGGTCGGTGTACAGCGTGACGTTGGAGTCGAGGTCGTAGGCCCACTCCTCGAAGGTCTCGAGGTCGTTCTTGTCCGCAAGCGTGGCGTCGGCGCCGTGCGGGTCGGAACCCGGGTCGCTGGCGTCCACGCTGTAGAGGGTCGCTTCCGCCGTGGTGACCGCGCGGTCTTCGCCGTAGACCGTCTTGGTCTTTCGGTCGAGGGCGTCGTACTCGTGCCGGGTGCGGTTGTTGTTGTCGTCGACCTGTTCGGTCAGCCGTGACTTGCGGTCGTAGAACGAACGGGTCAGGATCTTGTCGTCGCCCCCGCCCTGCGGCCAGTTCATCGGCCACAGGGTCCAGTTAGCCGAAGCCCCTCCGGTTCCCCCGTAGCTGGTCATCTCGAGCACCGAGGCGACCGACCGACCCGCGGAGTCGTAGTAGGTGTGCCTCACGTTGGCGCGGCCGTCGACGTGGATGGTCAGGTTGCCCCGGGAGTCGTAGCCGTAGAGGTCTTCGATGAACCCGGACCCGGGGTCGGCCTTTGCCCGTGTCTTGCGGTTCAAGGCGTCGTAGTCGAAGAACGCGTTGATCGTTTGGACGGGATTCGTGACGCCGGCCACCTGAGAGTGGTAGCGGTGCTGGACCTGAATGACGTTCGAGTTCTCGTCGTAGGTGGTCTCGGTCTCGTTGTGCTCGGCGTCCACGACCAACTCGGGCCGGTTCAACCCGTCGTACGTGGTGGTGGTGACGTTGCCGGCGTCGTCCTTGACCTGCAGGATGTTACCGTTGGCGTCGAAGGTGGTCTCCGAGGTGACGTAGCCGTCGAACGCGGTGATCCCCCCCGGCGACGGCGGGTCCGTGTTGTCATTGAAGCCCCCACCGTCGTCCAGCGTGGACTTGCTGGGCCCGTAGAGCATCGTGACCCCGTCCGAGACGCCCAGCAGCCGGTCCGTGCGGTACGTGCGGCCCAACTCATCGTGGCTGAACTCGGTGTGGCCGAGCAGCTTGATGTGTGGCCCGGCGGCCGCCGAGATCGGCGACGGGCCTCCGACCGTGCCGAAGACCGAGGTCGCGACGATGTTGCCCGCCGGGTCGTACTCGTTCTCGGTCACATTGCCGATGGGGTCCGTGGTCTTGACCAAGCGGTCGAACACGTCGTACTCGAAGCGCGTGACGTTGCCGGTGTGCGCGAGGATCGGCACAAACGCCGTGACCGCGGGGTCGAGGTCCGCGCCCGAAGCCTGGGAGGTCTCCCCAACGTCGGTTCCCACGTCCACGTAGGTGAAGGCGTCGATCGTCTCGACCAGGTTCCCGTTCGCGTCGTAGTTGTTGGTCGTCACGATCCGCGGGTCGCCCTCTGCCTGCCCGTAGTTGGCGATGGTCTGGTAGAGCAGGCTCCGCGCGTCGTGCAGCAGCACGGTCTCGTGAACCGTGCTCGTCCCGATCTTCTTCGTCACGCGCGAGCGGTTCTTGCAACGGTCGTACTCGTACTGCGTGACGATGTCGTTGTCTGCGGGGTTGACCTCGTCCCCCAGAGCGGGGTGCACGACGTGGACCCGCTCCTCGGTCAGCAGGTTGAGGATGTCGTATTCGAAGGTGGTGGTAAACCACTCGGGGGTCTGGTAGGCCGGCCCCGGGGCGACCGGCGTGAAGTCCCCGTCGGCGTCTACGGCAAAACCGCCGTTCAGGTCGGGGATCAGGTCCCGCACCCGGGTCTCGATGACGTTGCCGTTCGCGTCGTAGTCCATCCGGCTCTCGGCGAACACGGTCCCGGTGCCGTTCTTGGCGACCGTTTGGACCCGGTCGCCCCGCTCGTTGTAGGTGTGCTCGCGCACGTTGCCGCGTGGGTCGGTCTCGGTCAGGACCTGACCGCGGCCGTTGCGGTCGTACACCGTCGCGAACGAGAGGTTGGCGTCGTGGGCGCCGTCAATCCGTCGTTCGAGGTACTCCTTGTCGGTGCCGATGTCCGCGTAGACGAAATCGGTCGTGTAGCCGTTGGCGTCGATGGTCTTGATAACCCGCCCCTCGGGGTCGTACCAAGTCTTGGTCACCACGTCCTGGTAGGTGCCGTCGGGCAGCTTGACGCGCGGGCTGACCACCTTGATCGGCGCCCCGGTGATCGGGTTGGTCTGCCCGTTGAGGTCCCCGTGGCCCAACAAGTCCTCGACGGCCGGGTCGCCGGCGGTCCAGCCCACCGCCTCTTCGAGGTTCTCCTGGGCGTGCAGGACCAGGGCGTCGAAGTCCGGGGTCGTGAGGCCGAACTTCTCGGCGATCGCGTCACGGTCGTCTTGATCGCCGGCGCCTTCCTGGTAGTCGAAGTAGGTCCGGGTGGCGTACCGCTCAATCGTGGCGGGGCCGCCGTTGGGCGGCGTGTACGCCGGCAGCGTGTTGGGGGCCCCGCGCGGCCCGGCGCTGAACCGCAGCTGGTTCCGCAGCGGCTCGTACGCGAACCGCGTCTCGATCTGGGTCTGGTCGGCCCCACGCGTGTCGGTGCCGTGCTTCTCGACCTGGCTGAGGATGTTGGATTCGTGGCGGCTCGACGGCGGGTTGGAGACGTGGGTGAACTCCGTGACCCGCCCCGACGGGTGCCGGGTCAGGACCCGCAGCTTCGTGTCTTTGTCGTACTTGTGGGTCGTGACCAGGACGTCTGCTTCGTCGAAGAACGCGTCGTCCCGGTAGCCGTGGGTGTAGACCTCTTGACGGACCAGGCTGCCCCGCTCCTTCGCGTTGTAGTAGTAGACGATCTTGTTGCCACGGCGGTCGTACTCGGTGGTCTTGAATACCGCCTCGTCTTCGTAGTTCTCGTCGTACCCAACGGTTGGCTTATCGGCCGGGTTGTTTGTGTAGTCCAGTGTTTCATACTCATAGGTGTACGTGTGCTTCTCCCACGTCCCGTTGAGCACGCCGCCCACCGTGTGCGTGTGCACCCGGTCGTTGTCGTAGTAGGTCCACTCCAACGCGGGCTGAGGCGGGTTTGACGGCGCCGTGCCGAAGTTGGCGTCGTTCTCGTTGGGCCGGATCACCGCGGTCAGGTTGTGGCGCAGGCGCGTGTTGTCGTAGGTGACGCTGAACGGACCGCCGGTCGACACGTTCGGCTTGGTCGCGCTGGAGTACCGGTACGACTCCCGGCGCTCGCCGATCGCGTTGGTCACGCCGCCCTGAGTGGTCGTCGCCGGCCCGTAGTACGCTTCCACCAAGTCGTCGAACGAGTCGTACTCGTACCGCACGTAACGGCCGGTGTTGTCGGTGACCTTCTTGAGCAGCCCCAGCGTGTCCGGATCAGTCGGGTCTTCGTAGTACTCGTAGACCATGATCTCGCCACGCGTATCGGTGGCTTTGGCGATGCGCAACAACGGGTCGTCTCCCGGGCGTTCGATGACCTTGTACGTGAAGGTCATCTCGTTGCCGTGGAAGTCCTTGATCGACGCAATACGGGCGACCGCGGAGTGCCAGTCGACCGGCATCGCCGGGTACACGCCGGGGTCCTCGCCCAGTTCGGCCAGGTCGCTCTGCCAGCGGTAGGTCCGCTTCCACCCGTCACGGGAGATCAAAACGAAGTAGTCGTCACGGTAGTCCTGCTCGAAGACCTCGGGGTTGTCGTCTCGCAGCTGAAGTCGCGAGAAACAGTCCTTGGGTGTTTCGAAGGGGTGCGTCCAGTTCGGGTCGTTGACCTCATCCGGCAGAGGGGTCTTGTTCCCCGTATGGCCCCTCGGCTTGCGGTTGCCCTTGTAGGTGTCGTAGCGCGCGTTGTCGCCCGGGAACTCACCCCCACGGACACCGGCCACCGTCAGAATGTTGTCCGGCCGATTGTTCGCGGCCCGTTTGACCCAGATGAAATCGTCGTACTCGTGGGTCCAGTTCCAGCCCAACGAGGTCTTGAGCGTCTCCTGGCTGCGGTAAGTCCGCTTGTGTCGCCAGTTGAACCCGACCCCCTCGACCTCCAGGTCGACGACCTCATACACCTCTTCGCCCCGGTCGGTCCACACCCGGGCACAGGCCTTGCTGCTCTTGGACTCGGTGTCCTCCCGGATGAACTGGTTCCCCGGCGGTCGTGGGTCGCTGTTGGCCGCGGTCGACCCGCCCTGTCCCCCCGGCTCCGGGGGGCCGGGTTGCTCCGGATTCGGGTTGCCGGGGTTGTCCGGGCCCTCGCCGCCGCCCTCGCTGTCGCCATCCCCGTAGCAGTTCTCCTCGATCACTTCGGTGACCCCGTCCCCGTCGCAGTCGCCCCATATCGGCGGCGGGCCGTGTGACCAAGCCGGCGAAGAGAACACCAAGGGGGCCCCGGCCACGGCGGCCAACGCCCACCCACGTCCGAACCCGGTCCCGGTCTCAAGCCCGTGTCGCATGATCGATGCCCCAAGTCAGTGTGCCGGCGAGCCACTCAGCGCTCGCCTCGAAGATCTACGCTCGTTCTCGCACCGCTCGCCGCCATGGCCCAACCCCCCACGGCGCGTCGCGGGCGCTAGAACTCCGCGATGGCTTCCTGGTCAATCAGGTATTCGCTGTCCCGGATGAACTGCTCCAGGCGTGTCACCTGCGCCGTGTCTGTGAGTCGCGGCCCGTAGCGATCCAGGTCCCGACGCGCGTCGTCGTGGCGGTGGTAGGCGCAGTGGATGAAGACCATCCGGCCCAACGCCTCGGACCACGTCTGCGGGTTGTCCGACATCCGCAACGCCCGCTGAACCCGGCCGAACTCCCGCTGCGGCGTCAGGGGTTCGGGGGCGATTGCCTGGGCGTAGCCCAGGGCCATGAGCCACTGGGCCGCCCGATCGTTGGCGCCCTCGTCGCGGGCCTCCTGAATCTGTTGGTCACATTCGGTTTTCCACCGGTCGAGCTCGCCGGCGCCGCGGTACGCGTAGGCCAGGATCCGGGCCACGCCCTGACGGAGCCGGCCGTCGTCGTCGGTGAGGTATCTCCGGAACTCCGTCCTGCCTTCTTCGCGGGCCAACGGCTCGGCCAGCAGCTCCATGTAGCCGTAGTTGAACCGCCAATAGATCTCCGTCTGCGTCATCCGGTCGAGGAACGCCGGCAGCAGGCGGGCGTAAGCGAGGTGGCCCGACGCCTCCGCGTCGGACAGCGCCACGAACACGTCCTGCCACATGCGAACGCCGAGGTACTCCTCCGCGTCGCGCAGGCCGAATGAAGTTTTGCTTTCGATCTCGTTCGCAAAGGCCGCCCGGGCGGTATTCAGAAGCGTGGCCCGTTCCCCGTCGGACAGGTGTGGGCCCAAGGCCCGGGCCGCCGCCGCCCACGTCCGCGTGTCGACCGCCTGCGCCGCCGGCCCGTCCAGCGCCCCGATGATCTGCGTGACCAACTGACGCGCGTCGGTGTCGTTACCCTCCCGGGATTCGAACTCCGACAACAGCCAGACCTGGTCGGCCAACGCGCCGGACGCCACCGTCCCGGGGTTCTCGCGCGACCACGCACGCAGGAGCCGGTCAGGCTGCGGTTGCCCAAGGACGGCGAGCCCGTAGAGCCGCTGCACCGCCTTGGCCTGCGGCCACGTCAGGCCCGTCAACCCCGACGCCTCATCGAGGAAGCGTGCCTCCAGGTCACGACGGGCGTCGGCCCGGGCCTGGGCCGTGCCGGCCAGGAGGCGATCGCGGGTCTCCTGCAGCCCGAACCCCGACACGGCCTCGGTGAACCAGACCGGCTGACCACTCACCGGGTACGCCAGGCCGGCCAACAGGCTGCCGCAGAACAGCGCCACCACAAAGAACACGGCGCCACGTGGTCGAGCGGGTACACGAGGGTTTGAACGCATCGCTATCTCCCAACACGAAAACACCAACAGTCCGATCGCCCGCCTAACGCCCCGCGGCCACCTCGGTCTGCGCCAAGAGGTCGTCCAGCCGCTGCCGCAGCGCCGGGTCGCCGACCCGCGCGGCCTCCGCGACGAGCAGACCACGCGCTTCGTCGTACCGTTGGAACAAGGCGTGGTTCCGGGAGGCCCACTCAACGGCTTCAACCCGGACCGCCTCGGTCGTCGCGGCCGTCACCGCGTCGTCCGCCCACTGCCCGGCGGAGCGCTCGCGTTGGGCGCTCAGCGGCAACGCCCACGGCGAGGCCGCTTCGGCACGAATCAGCAACCACAGCGCACGCTCGTCCCCGCTCGCCGACTCGGCCCGCTGTTCCAGTTCGGCCCGCCACGCGTCCAGACGCGTCGACCCCGTGTTCAGCCACGTCACGAGCTTGCCCAACCGGACATGCGGCCGGCCCCCGTCCGCGGCCACCGCGGCCGCCAGCCGCTGCCGCAAGGCATCCGAGGCGAACAGCGCCCCGAAGCTCTCGTAGTCCCAGTGGTCCGCGTCAAGGTCGGGCCGCGCCACGAACCGGTCGATCACGTGCCCCGCCACCTCCTCGAGTTCGGCGTGACTCAGCGTGGGGTTGAGGTCGACCAGCACCCGCGTCAGGCCCAGGCTCTCCGCGTCTTCGGCCACCAACCACGAGGGATCGAGCAAGACCCGTCGGCGGACGTAGTCCAGCAGACGGCCCATCGCCTCCGCCCCGCGGGCCTGCCCCTTGGCTTCGGACAGCCAGTCGTAGAGCGCGTTCACTTCCTGGTAGCCGGCGCCGTCGAGCCAGGCGTCCGAGGCCAGGAACCACTCCACCGACCACGCCCGTCCGACCCGAGGGAACAGCCCCAAGACCCGGGCCGACTCCCGGACCTGATAGAAGTCCCAGACGCCCAGGCCCGCCCACGCACGCGGCTCGATCGCCGGCGGGGCGTCCGCCTCCGAGCCTTGGCGTTCCGCCAACGACATGTGCAGCAGCGCCGTCAGCGGCGCGAGTTTGGACTCGGCGGCCCAGGTCAAGTCTTCCGCCGCGCGCGCATCCAACGCCGCGTGGTAACGGCCGAACACCTCGTGGCGCGCGGACGGGTTGAGGTAAATCGTCGCCCAGGTCACCGCCAGCTTCAGGTCGCCGGGCGCCGCGTCCACCACCCATGCCTCGTCCACACCGGCGAACCACGCCGCCACCCACGTCGACTTCGTCGTTGAGCCGCTCCCCGCGCGATCGACCACACGGAGCAGCCGCCACAGGTCCCAGACCGACAGCGACGACGCCTGCTCGGGCGTGGCCGAAGCGGCCGCCCCGCTCATTAGGTCGCCCAACGCCGCCCGCTGCGCCGCGGTCCCGTCCCCGGCAAACGCGTCCGTGACCCGCAGCCAACCCGGCAGGTCGCCCGCGGCTGGGCCCGGCGTGATCACGCCGTCCCAGGCCGCACGGACAATCTGCTCGCGCTCGGTCGCTGGCCGCGCCGACCACGCGGCGCTCTTGCGGGCCTCGATCAACGCCTCATACGTCCAGCCCGCCGGTGAATCCTGTGCCCACGCCCGCGGCGCACCCAACGACACCACCATCAGTAGCCCGGTGGCGGCCCACCGCCACGTGCAACCGCCAACCCCGGTCCTGTTCACTGAACTCGACATCATGGCTCCTTGCGAATACCCGCACATCTGATCAGACTTACACGACGCCAACGGCCCCGCCGTCGCGTTCCGTCCAAGCATGCTTACGAGTGATGTACTGGCGCACGACCGGTTCACGTCCCCCGTCAATAACGGCCACTCCACCGAGTCGCCGGTCCCCAGATCTTGGTCAAATGGATTCCCCGATCGTGGCCGTTCGATGTGGCCCCGGGAACGCAGGCTCCCGGAGGTGGACCCCGCCGCGCCGGCCAAACACGACTTATTTAACTGTCAGGCCGAACCGCTGTTTTGTCAAGGGGTTTCTTCAACGATTCGCGGAAACACGCGATGCTGTTGACCTGCCCCCTGAAAACCAGTCCAAGGCTTATGGGAAGATACCCGGGTCTTGGGCGTATTCAGAGGGCAGGTCAGTCACGCATTACTGTTCGCATCTTGCGCGATCCTCGTATCGTCGATCTTGGCGGTGCTTTCCGGGTGCGCCTCACGATCACCCTCCGCATACCGCTACGCGACGCCCGGCGAAAACCAGCTTGCGGACACGGAGACCGCAAAACACCTCAACGACCTTGCCGCCTACGCCATCGAAGCCGGTGACCTTGAGGTGGCAGAGGACCTGTTGAAGGAAGCACTCACCGCCGACGTGGGATTCGGGCCCGCTCACAACAACCTCGGCAAGGTGTACCTGGAACAGGGCAAGCTGTACCTCGCCGCCTGGGAGTTCGAGTACGCGAGCAAGCTGATGCCCTACCGCCCCGAGCCACGCAACAACCTGGGCCTTGTACTGGAGTCGGTCCGGAAGCTCGACGAAGCGATCTCTCAGTATGAAGCCGCCCACCGGCTCGCGCCCGACCACCCCGAGTTGATCGGCAACCTCGTGCGGGCGAAGATCCGTCGTGGCGACGAAAAGTCCGTCGTGCGAGAGCTTCTCCGGGACCTCGTTTTGAAAGAAGACCGCCCCGACTGGCAGGCGTGGGCCGAACGGGAACTCGCGATGCGCGGGGGTTGATGCCGCGCCACGGCCAACCCACACCGGGCACCTTCACTGCGATACAAAGACTCCGCGGACGAGTTCGGTTGCCCAAGCGACGAAGACGCTCACCTCGACTCACCCCAAATCTCAACAACGCAGAGGGACGCCTAGCCCCCGTCAACTTCAGGGGCCCGATCGTGTCTGCCGGGCGCTTGACATGAGCGAGCTGGCGAACTGTCACGGTCGGCATACCTCACCGACAATGGGCTATACAGGCCTCGAACCCGTGACCTCACTGTGTGAAGAGGCTCGATTGATTGACAAAGATCGCCCCGCGAGCTCGTGTTGAGAGAGCGTTTAGCGCGTAAATCCACACCTCTCGCGGTTCGCATCGTGTCGCACCCCTTCACTCCGCTTCGCATTCAAAGCAATAGAATGCGTCAGGGCACAGCATCGCGTATCGAAGTAGAGACTTCGTTGCCGTGAAGCAAGCCGGGGCTCCTTGGCAAATACCATGTCGGTACAGGGCGCAGCGGTTCTGGCCTGCCTCACGGAACCAATCCAACGCCTCTGGGGATATTCCTGGAGCTTGGGTGCGTTTACGAAAGGGCAGAGTTGAGGTCGGGAAACGACGCGCGCCGGGGGAATCATCTAGGCCGCCGTTCGCTCCAAGCCTCGCGTCTAAGACCGATTGCTGGTTCTCATCAAATCAACCTCAGAACCCTTATCGACCTGCGTTCGAAGTGGTCGCCGTCGAGAGGACCCCACACCGAGTCTCGCTCCGGCCCGCGGTCCGTCGGGAGCGCGGCGCGATGGCCGCTGATGCGATGAATCGCGGACCTCGCCCTGGGGGTGTGGTGTCGGCGATCTGCTTCGGCAGCATCGGCGACGACCCAGCCAACCGCGCCGGAGACAGAAACCGACGCGTCGGCCGACGCCAGCGGGGACACCTCGTCGGCGCTTGGCGCGGCGGCCTGGCTACCCCAGTTCTGTAGGACCGCGTCGAGTTCGTCCTGGTCGATGGCCCCGGTCGTGGGGCGCTGTTGCGTCCACTGCATCGGCACCGACGCGGCGAGTTGGCCCCAGTTCTGCAGCACGAGGTCGAGGTCGCCTTGTTCGACCGAGCCGTTGCCGTTGAAGTCGCCGGTAAGCTGAAGCCGCGCACTACGGAACAAGCCCAGCGGCCCGGACGATGATCGCTTCACATCGTTCGGCCCGAGCAGAGCGCTGCTGACGGCCGACGAGAACAGCGTGCGGGTCTCGCCGTCGCGGGTGTCGACCACCAGTGTGTCGAACCGGTTCGCGACCACGTGGAACGAGATGCTGAGTTCGCCGTCGTTGTTGACGATCATCGGCCGGTCGGCCGGCGGGTCGTTGATCGGGTAGAAGAACCCGCCAAGCACCTCGACGCGGCCGCCGTTGTTCTCGATGTGTGTCTGGCGTCCCTCGATCTTGGTGCCGAGGATCCAGATGTCGCCGCCATCGTTACGGATGTTCGGTCCAACGCCGAACTCGGTGTTGTACTGCCGGGCCCAGACCAGTTGCCCGGCCTGGAACTCGTTCTCTCGCGCGGCGATCACGTCTTCGAGGAACACCTTGCCCGTCGCGTTGGCGGTGGGAGTCAAGGCTCCGTAGTCGGCGTGCCGGATCACCACGGTGCGGTCGGTATTGATGACGATCTCGCCGTTGACGCGCAGGTGTTCGAGGATCACCGTGTCGGCGTCGCCGTCCTCGATCTGGAGCAGCGGCCCGGGGAAGCCGCCGCGTGGCGACAGCTCGGCCTCGAACCCAATCAGCTTCTTCACCGACCCACGGAGAAACACGGTCGCGCCCAGGTCGTACCGTCCATTGGGCAGATAGACGATGTCCTTGCCCTCGGCGGCGGCCTTGTCGATCGCGTCCTGGATGTCGTCTTGGTCGTTGTTGTTGAAGCCGGAGCCGGTCGCCCCTTCCTCGGCGACCGACTTCCACACCGACAGGTCGTCGTTGTGGTACTCCGGGGTCGGCTCGATGGGCAACGTCAGGTGCCCGCCCGTGTCGCCGTACAGCGACGTCACGCCCTGCGACGAGTACTCGTCGAGCGTCACGGTGCCGGGGCCGCCCGCGACATCGGGCAGGAAGAGGTTGTCGACGACCGTGTCGTACCCGTTGGTGGTTACGTCGCGGAGGTACACCGTACCGTTGCCATTGACGATCGCCGGGCCGGTCCCGGTGTTGGTCAGGTCCGCCCCGATCAGGTTTACGGCCGGGGTCTGGTTGTTGAACAACTCGATCACCGGCACTGAGTTGACACTGGTGAGGTTTTCGATGGTGACGTAGTTGCGGTAGACGTTGAGCGCCGTGATGTCCTGGTCGATCAGCGTCAGCCCGGAGAAGGTCATGCTGTAGAGGTTGCCGCGGACGCGCACGCCGAAGTCGAAACCGCGAATCTCGACGTCCTTGATCAGGCCCGGGCCGGTCTCTCGGGTGAGCAACAGGCCGGTGCGGCCGGAGGTAGACGATCCCTTGATCAGCACGTCTTCGATGCTGCCACGGTTGGAGACCTGGTAATGGATCCCGACAGCGCCGGCGTTGCCCTCGCCGACGTCGACGGTGAGGTTATAGATGCTGTGCCGGAAGGCTTCGTTGCCCCCGCCGTCGGGGTTGCTGCCGCCGCCCCGAGTCTGGTTTTCGGAGCCGGTGAGGATGACGAAGTTGTGGTTGGCCGGGTCGGTGAATCCGGGCGTGTTGTCCATGAGGCGGATGACCGTGTTGTCCCGGCTCTGCCCGTACAGGATCATGCCGGCCCGCCAGCCGTCCGCGAACCCGCCCGTGCCGATCCGGCTCTCGAGCGTGTCGTTGACGTCGTAGACGCCGTCCGGGAGGTAAACGAACTGAGGGTGCCCGTACCGACCGCCGCGGTCGATCGCGTCGATGATCGCCGCCTGGATCGCGGCGGTGTCGTCCTGGCCGTCGTCGGGCACGGCGCCGTAGACCGCGTCGGTCACGTTCAACACGTTGGCGTCGGCGGGCGGCACGAAGTTCGCGGCGAAGAGCATCCGCGGCTCGAGCCGTTCGAAACCGCCCGGTGTCGACGCGCGCCGATCGGGCCGCGTGGCATCACGGCCTAGTTGAGAACTCGTCCGTCCTGCCTTCGTTAACTTTTTCATTACAAGGTATCCGTTGCTTTTGCGGAAAGACAAAGCCCCGTCCGCGTCGGGTGGAACCGCTAGCTCCGAGCGGGGCGATTACAGAACGACAACGGCCAACGCCGCTACACCGGAACGGCCGACCCCTGCTCGTAGCCTTCGAGCACCTCTGCCTGGGCGTCGAAAAGTTCGTCGAGGATCGCGTCGGCGTCGCCGATCGACATGGTCAACGGGTCGGTCAGTAAGGCGCGCCGCGCCAGCGTGCGGTCCTGACGCTGCGCCGCCTCTGCGGTCAGTTCATGGGTGTCCAGGATCTGCTCGCATCGGCCGCGCACGCCGCGCGGCATCGGCGGGTGGCTCAGCGGCACCGGGCCGTCCGGGCCCATCGTGCAGTACAGCTCGAGGAACGCGTCGTCGGCCATGTTCGGCACCGCCCCGCCGTTCATCGTGTTGGCGAAGAACCGTCGACCCTTGCCGTCGAGGATGGCTTCGATCATGTCCGTCGCGGGGTCCGGGCCGAACTCCGTGTTAAACTCGGCAATGCCCACACGGCCCTCGACGTAGTCGTCGACGCGTTGCCAGACCTCCTCCGTCCACCTCATACGGTCCGGCACCTCGAAGACCTTCAGCGGCGGGTGGCGGTCGCGTCCAGCAAGCCCGGCCCGTTGATAGAACGGCACATACTCCTTTGTGTGGCCCAGCACGGTCGGCAGCACGCCCAACGCTTCGTAAAGCTCGATCGCGATCGAGTTGTTCAGCCAGCCCTTCGCGTTCGTGGCGGCCCCCTGCGCCTGCGTGTTGAAGTCGCGGTCGGCCGCGGCGCGGACCTGTGCCACGATCGTCGGGACTAGGTCCCGGCCGTCGTAGCTGGCTTCGAGCAGCCAGGTGAAGTGGTTCGGCCCGGCCGTGAGCACCCGTAGCTTGTCGTCGGTGGGCACGCCCGCCAAACCGGCAAACCTCGGACGCAACTTGTACTGTGCGTCGCAGATCGCGAACGACTTGATTTGTGGATAGAAGCGCCGAAGCCCGATGCCGTGCACCGCGGTCGGGTTGATGTAGTTCACCACCCGGGCGTCAGGGCAAAGGTCGAGGACATCCTCCGCGACCCCCGCGATCTCGGGCCACTCACGCAGCGAGCGGAACACCCCGCCGGGGCCGATGGTGTCGCCCGAGCACATCCGCACGCCGTAACGCTCGCTGGTCTGGCAGTCAACGCCACGGTAGTAGGCGTTGCGGTGCGCAAAGGACAAGACCACGAAGTCCGCACCGGCCAATACGTCACACCGATCGGTCGAGGCCTCGAGTTTCAGCGGCGCATCGTTCCGGGTGATCACCATCTCGGCGAGGCGACGCATCCTGTCCAGGCGGACCGCGTCGGTGTCGACCAACGCGAGCGTGCCATCCCGCAGCCACGGCGAGTGCACCATCTGCCAGATGGATTTGCGGCCGAAGAAAAGGCTCCCGGCGCCAACGATCACAACTTTCGGATGGCTCATGCTTTGTTGCTTCGTCGAAACTGAGCGCCGGAACCGACCGGCGCGATATGGAAAACGAGCCCAGCATCACCCGATGCCGGGGCTCGGAACCCGGAAGCCCCCAAGTCAGTAACGCCGACGCCCGGCGACGGCCAACAATGCGCCCAGCGCAATCAGGCCCGCGGGTTCAGGCACGGCGTTGCCAGTGAAGTCCGGAGCGCTCGTGCTCCCCCAGTTCTGCAGCACGCCGTCGAGTTCGTTCTGGTCGACGGTGCCGTCGAACGGGCCGCCGCCCACGAGCGCGGCTTCGTCACCGGTGAACGTTCCGGTGCCCCAGTTC
>JANQPR010000178.1 GCA_028285385.1 Phycisphaera sp. | reverse complement strand
GGCCACGCCAACGCTTCCTTGAACACGCGACGCGCTCGCCGCCGCCACGTCCTGCGCGGCCCACTCGGCCTTCTCCGCGAGCAAGCCCCGGAACCGCCGCACCACCCGCAGCCGACCGCGGATCGGCTCCGCCGCCCACGCGTGTTGCGCCGCCGAGTTGCCCGTGCGTTCCGCCATGTTCGATCGACGTATCCGGCCAAGCGAGCAACCGGCTCACACCGCCGCCGGCTCACGGAAGCTCCCGTACCCCGGCGTCGCGGTCGCCGGCTCGAGCCCATCCCACCCGGCTGACACGCCCAGGTCGTCGCACAGCAGCTTCGCGCTGATCCGCGCGCCCTCGTAGATCACCGGCAGGCCGCTGCCCGGGTGCGTCCCGCCGCCGACGAGGTACACGCCGTCGAGGTCTTCGAACCGGTTGTTCGGCCGGAGGTTGAGCATCTGCCCGAGGTTGTGGGCGAGGTTGAACGTCGCGCCCTTGAAGATCGCCAGGTCGTCCCGCCAGCCGTCCGGGGTCAGCTGCTTCTCGAACACGACCCGCGATTCGAGATCATGAAGCCCGAGCTTCGCGAGTTGCTTGAACACGGTCTGCCGGAACGCCGGGGCGTCGCGTGTCCAGTCGACGTTCTCGGTCTGGTGCGTAACGGGCGCAAGGACGTACAGCGCGGTGTACCCGTCGGGGGCCATGGTCGGGTCGGTGCGCCCGGGGTGCTGGACGTAGACGGACGGGTTCTCGCTGAGGACGTGTTGGTTCTCGATCTGGTCGAGGTTCGTCGCGTAGTCGTGGGCGAGGAAGATGTTGTGGTGCTCGAGTTGTTTGCTGTATTCCGTCGCGTCGCCCTCGACGCCCAGGTAGAGCATGTAGGTCGAGCACGAGTACCGCTTCTGTTCGAGCTTGCGGTCGGTCCAGCGTTTGCGCACCGCGTCGGGCACGAGCCTGCGCATCGCGTGGGCGAAGTCGGCGTTGACCACCACGGCGTCGGCGTCGAGCTCGTGTGCAGCGCCAGTCGCGTCTCGGAAACTCACCCCGCTGCACTGCCTGCTTCCGGGGGCGAACCGCATGGCGGTTACCTCGGCGTCGAGTTCTACCTTGACGCCCAGATCACGAGCCGCGTCGGCCATCGCCTCACTAACGGCGCCGCAGCCGCCGCGTGGGTGGTACACGCCGTAGTCGTACTCGAGGTAGCTCAGGATCGTGAACAGCGACGGGCAGCGGAACGGGCTCATGCCCAGGTACTTGCTCTGGAAGCTGAACGCGAGGCGCACGCGCGGGTCGTTGAAATACCGCCGGAGGTCGCCGTCCACCGACGCCCACGGGCGAACCAGCGGCAGCATCCCCACCAGGCTCGGGTCGACGAAGTCGGTCAGCCCCGACAGCGACGCGCTCCACGGCTTCTGCAGGATCGGCGTGAACGCGTCGAACTTCTTGCGGTTTTCTTCGATGAACCGCGGGAACCGCTCCGCGTCTGTCGGGCTCAGCTTCGCGACCTCGGCCTGCATCCGCTCGATGTCGGCCGTGCAGTCAAGAACCGTGTCGATGCCGCCGTCGGGAGCCTCGAAGAGCAAACGGTACTGCGGGTCCAGGCGGACCATCTCGACCCGGCGGTGCAGGTCGTCGCCGCACATCGCGAAGAGCTCTTCCAGCACGCGCGGGTACAGGAAGAACGTCGGCCCCAGGTCGAACTGGAACCGCCCGCCTCCCCCGGAAGACGAAGCCGGCGCGTCGGCGGTCAGCGTCGAGGTCCGCCCCCCGACGCGGTCACGCCGCTCGAGCACGGTCACGTCCAGCCCGGCTTTGCCCAGCAGCATCGCCGCCGCCAACCCGCCCGGCCCGGCCCCAACGATCACGACACGCTTGTTCATGCTGCCTCGGCTGCTCGTCCCGCGACTCCGTGCGACGCATGGTAGGTCGCCACGGACGCCGCGGCGCTCACCCCCTTCCAGACCCACGCTTCGCCGCCGCCGCGCACGCCTTCGAGCAGTGCTTCACGTTCGCCCAATCGCGGGCCCACTTCTTCCGCCAGGTGAACGGCCGATCGCACACCGGGCAGACCTTGCTCGGCAGCTTCTGCTGGCCCGGGTTACCCCGCCGCTTCCCACCCGTCATGCTGCCACCTCGCTGGCAACCGAGTCCGTTCCTGTTTCCTGTGTCTCTTGCGTTTCCTGGTTTTCCTGCATCTGACCACCCTGCGTCTGCCGCAGTTCCCACAGCCGCCGGGCCTCGCGCTCGACGCCCTTGACCATGCCGGGAAAGATGAAGCCGTGCGCCGGGAGCAGCGCGTACCAGTACAGCGCCCCGGGCAACCCGCGCGGCTCGAACTGCGCGGTCTGGCGGAGCTGCGTGCACCCGTCGCCCGGGCAGACCTCCCACTGCAGCCACGCCCGGCCCGGCAGCTTCATCTCGGCGCGGAGCCGAAGCACGCCCGTACTGCCGTCGTCGGCGTTCGGCGGCTCGACCTGCTCGACGCGCCAGAAGTCCAGCGCCTCGCCCTCCAGGATGCGGTCCGGGTCGCGTCGGCCGCGCCGCAGACCAGGGCCGCCGATCAAGCGATCCAACAGCCCGCGCACCCACCACGCCCAGCCCCAGCCGTGGTAGCCGTGCGGCCCGCCGATCCGGCACACCGCCTCGAACACCCGCGCCGCGGGCACGTCGGTCGTCAGCGTCCGCCGGTCACGGCAGAGGCCTTCCTTCTCCTCGATGACCCCACGCACCCCACCATCCACCGAAGTGTTCGTCTCGCCCGCCTGTGCCGCGCCGCTCCAGCGCGTCTCGACGTCGCCCCGCTCGGTCTTGCTCAGCGCGAAACGCACCGACCGTCGGTAGTCCAGCGGGTCGATCCGCGGGAACCGCCGGCGCGCCTCGGCCGTGTCCGCCACCAACGGCTGCGTGACACCGGCCACCAACGGCACCGCCAACGCATTCGGGATCGGCGTCACCAACCCGACCCACCGCGCCGCGAGCTTTGGCGCGAGCACGGGCGTCGGGATGATCCACCGCCTCAGCCCGCGCTCGGCCGCGACGCCCCGCATCATCGCCCGAAAACTCAGCGTCTCGCCACCGATGTCCATCACCCCGGCCGGGCCTTCGTCCAGCGCCGCCTCCAGGAACGCCAGCACGTCACGCACCGCGATCGGGGTCACCTCCGTCTTCACCCAACGCGGCGTTACCATCACCGGCAGGCGTTCCGTCAGGTAGCGAACCATCTCGAAGCTCGCCGACCCCGACCCGATAATCGGCCCCGCCCGGAACTCCGTCACCTTCCCCGGCAAGCACTCGGCCAACACCCGCCCCACTTCCGCACGGCTGGCCAGGTGCTCGCTGCGCACCGGTGGCGCCGGCTGAATCCCGCCGAGGTAGACCACGTGCCCCGGCCCATCATCGACGCCGTGACACGCCGCGCAGAAGTGCTCCGCCGCCCGGCGGTCTTGCGTCGCGAAATCCGCCCCGGCATACATCGAGTGCACCAAGTAGTACGCAGCGTCCACGCCCCCCACCACCTCGGATAACGATGCCGGCTCAAGCAGGTCGCCGCGCATCACCTCGACGTCGTTCTCCCACGACCGGCCGCGTACTGAGTCGAAGCCGCGCACCAGCACCCGCACTTCGTGCCCCGCTTCCAACAAGCGCGGCACCAACCGACCCCCGATGTACCCCGTCGCGCCGGTGACCATTACTTTCACAAGTCCATCCTAGGTCGATCCAATACGGCCAGACGAGAGCTACCCCTCCGCAATCAACGCCCCCTACCCCGCCCACTAACATGAAAGGTATGGCATCACTTCCGCCATCTCGGGTCGGCGTCATCGGGGCTTCTTACGGCGGGCTGTGCGCGGCGCTGGCGTTGAGGTGTGTTGGTTGTGACGTACGCGTCTTCGAACGCAGCCCCGATTTTGACCGAATCGGTGGCGGCATCGTGGTCCAGCCTGAGTTCGCCGAGTACCTCGAGGCGTTTGGCTACGCACGACCCGAACAAGTGGCGGTGCCGACGGTGAAGCGGCGATTCCTGGAACGCTCCGGTGCCGTCGCGCATAGCACCGGAGACAACACCTTCTACACCGCATGGGACACGCTCCTGCGTTCACTCCGCGACGCTTTCGATGCCAACAAGATCAGCAACGGGATGACCTTGGTTGACATAGCCCAAGACGACGACTCGGTGTCTTGTCGCTTCCATGACGGCAGCGAGCACGTCTTTGACCTGTTGGTCGCCGCCGACGGGATCGGTTCCACCGTCCGGCGTCGGTTTATGCCGGAAGTCTCTCCACGCTACGCCGGTTACGTGGGGTTCCGTGGTCTCGTGCCGGAGGACCGCTTGACGGCAGCGCAGGCCGAACTAATCCGCAACAGCTTTGTTCTTTTCGCCTATCCGCATTCACACATCCTCAACTACCTGATCCCCGGTGAAGACGGCTCGACCCAACCCAACCGCCTGCGGTGGAACTGGGTGTGGTACGTGACCCGGTCCGAGGAAGAGCTCGACGGGTTGTTGCGCGACCACAACGGCGAACGCCATCGTGTGTCCTTGGGACCGGGGGAGATGCGCGGAGAGTCGGCGGAGTGGCTGCGTTCCCGAGCCCAGGCGGACCTGCCACCGCTCCTTCGTGAGATCGTGGATCAGACCGTCGACCCTTTCGTTCAGGCCATCTTCGACCTTCAGACGCCGCGGATGGTGTTCGATCGGGTGGTGTTGTTGGGCGACGCAGCCTGCGTGGTGCGTCCGCACACCGCGTCAGGCACCTCGAAAGCCGCCGCCGATGCGACAACCCTCGCCCACGCGCTTCGCGACGCCGGGGGGCAAGGACTGACCGCCGCTCTGGCGGGGTGGGAGGCCGATCGTTTGGCCTACGCTCAACGGCTCACCGAGTACGGGCAGATGACCGCCGAGCGCGGCGGCCTAGGCGGCTAGTTCTCTCCGGCGGGCCACCCAAACTCGGACCTTACCCCTTCGTTACCTCGGTGATGAACTGGTCCGCCTTGGCCATGATGCTGCGCTTGCGTTCGGCGTCCATCTTGTTCAGCGTGCCAAGCATCATCGACATCCGCGCGTTGCTCGAAAAGAAGCCACGGTGGTTGTCGACGAACCGCCAGTACAGCCCGTCCATCGTGTCACACCAGTCGTCCGACTTCTTGTAGCAGTCGCTCATCTTGACCAAGTAGTTGCTGCCGCAGATATACGGCTTGGTCGCGAAGACGCCGCCGTCGGACATCAGCCCCATGCCGTACACGTTCGGGGCCATCACCCAGTCGCTGCTGTCGACGAACATCTCCATGAACCAGCGGTAGGCCTCCTTCGGGTCGACCTCGCAGAGGTTGAACAGGTTGCCCATCACCATCAGCCGTTCGATGTGGTGCGTCCAGCCGAACTTGTTCGCCTTGCGGATCGCATCGTCCAGCGGCGCCAGGCCCGTCGTGCCGTCGTACCAGCAAGGCTTGAGCTTGCGGGTATGGCCCCAGAAGTTCTTGTCCTCGTGCTCTCCGTCGTAGTGCTGGTACACGCCGCGGATGAACTCCCGCCAGCCGATGACCTGCCGGACGAAGCCTTCGAGCGAGTTGAACGGGATGTCGTTCTCGTCGGCATGGTCCAGCGCCCGCCGCACGACCTCCTCGGGCGTGATCAGGCCGAGGTTCATCACCGGCGACAGCGCCGAGTGAAACAACACCGGGTCGCGGTCGCTGAGCGCGTCCTCGTACGGCCCGAACTCCGCGAAGCGCTCGTCGAGGAACTGCCGCAGCCACGCCAGCGCCTGCCGTCGCGTCGTCGGAAGCCAGAAGCTCTCCAGTTCGCCCGGGTGATCGGCAAAACGCTCAGAAACCAACTCCTTGACCGCCGCGACGTGGTCCGTCGGCTCCGCCCAATCGGTATCGGGGACCTCGACCTTCTTTGGCAGCTTCTTGCGGTTCTCGTCGTCAAAGCTCCACCGCCCGCCCTCGGGCTTGCCGTCTTCGGTGATCAGGATGCCTAGCCGTCTGCGCTGCTTCTCGTAGAACTTCGCCATGAAAAGCTTGCCGTCGGAATCCTCGACGTACTCGGCGAAAACCTCCCGGGGAGTCACGAACATCGGCGACGGCAACCGTGTCAGCCGGAGACCCTTGCGGTCGGCGAACTCTTCCAGCCGCTGCTCGAACCACTTGTCCTCGACCTCCCACATCACCAACTCGTCGCAGTCCAGCGACGCGGCGTCGTCCAGATAGAGCTCAAGCTTGGTCTCGTACTTGGTGCGAAGTGCCGGCCCCGACTGTTCGTCGAGCGACTCGTAGTGCACCGTGCAACCATGGTCGCGGAGCTCGTCCCGGTAGCTGCGCATCGCGGCGAGGAAGAGCACGATCTTCTGTTGGTGGTGCCGGACGAACGTGCAGAGCTCGTAGTCCTCGGCCATGAAGTACCGCAGCGAAGCCGGGTCGCCGATCTGCCGTTCGTGTTTCCTCAACTCGGCCCAGGGGAACAGCTGGTTACCCAGTACGACGAACACCTTCTTCGACAACGGCATGGGCGAGCATAGGCCCGCCTAGACTCGCTCATGTCTCTGAAGTCTCCGAAGTCCACGCAGACCATCGACGCGACGCGAATCAAACCGCTCAACGACCAGGAGCCGAACACGAAAGGCGACTTCGTGCTCTACAGCATGGAGTCGTCAAACCGGGCCGAAGACAACCACGCGCTCGAGTACGCGGTGCAGCGGGCCAATGACCTGAAGAAGCGGCTGCTCGTGCTCTGGCCGCTGTTCGGCGACGACTTCGGTTCGCGCCGCCGGCAGAAACACTTCCTGCTCCAGGGCGTACGCGAAGTCGGCGAGACGCTCAAGGAACGCAAGATCAAGTTCGCGGTGCAGACCGGCGGTCAGGCCGAGAAGACGCTCGAGTTCGCGAAGCACGCGGCGCTGGTCGTTGTCGACCGCGGTTATCTCCGGCACCACACCGCCTGGCGGGACAAAGTCGCGAGCGAGGCTGACGTCCCCGTGGTCGAAGTCGAGAGCGACGTCGTCGTCCCCATCGAGACCGCCAGCGATAAGCGAGAGCACGCCGCCCGCACCATCCGGCCGAAGATCACGAAACGCATCGGCGACTACCTCGTTGAGCTGCGCGCCACGCCGATCGACCAGGACTCGCTGAACCTGTCGGTGGACTCGGTCCCGCTGGACGACCTCGACGCGGTGTGCGACTCGCTGCAGCTAAGGAAGGGCTTTGGCGGCGAGGGCGAGGGGGTTGGCCCAGTCTCGCTGTTCGCCGGCGGCGCCGACGAGGCCAAACGTTTGTTCCGCGTGTTCCTCAAGGACAGATTCAAATACTACTCCGCGCACCGCAACCAGCCACAGACCTCCGACTGTTCGTACATGTCGATGTACCTGCACTTCGGGATGGTGTCGCCCGTCTGGCTGGCGATGCAGGCCAGGGACGCCGCGGTCGGCGGCAAGGAGAACGTCGACGACTTCATCGAGGAGCTCGTCGTCCGCCGGGAGCTGGCCATCAACTTCTGCGCCTTCGGTGACAACTACGACGACTACGACGCGATCCCGGACTTCGCCAAGAAGACCCTCGACGAACACCAGGACGACGAACGCGAACACGTCTACACCGCCCAGCAACTCGAGGATGCCCAGACCCACGACCCGTACTGGAACGCCGCGATGCGCGAGATGCGTTACACCGGCTACATGCACAACTACATGCGGATGTACTGGGGCAAGAAGGTCATCGAGTGGACCAAGACCCCGCAATACGCATTCAAGACATTGGTTCACCTCAACGATAAATACTTCCTCGACGGGCGTGACCCGAACAGCTACACCGGGGTGTCCTGGTGTTTCGGCACGCACGACCGCGGCTGGACCGAGCGCGACGTGTTCGGCAAGGTCCGCTACATGAACGCCAACGGCCTGAAACGCAAGTGCGACCCAGAGGTCTACGTCGAGAAGGTCGACGCCTTGGTCAGACAAGTCGGCGGGCCGGCAGCGGACCACTCGCGCGAGGAAGATTCACTGTTCTCTGCGTAGACCTTTCGGGTTCTCCTAGCACCACCTCCGAGTATTCTCTCGGACATGGTTGCAGCCAGGCCAATCGATGACATTGAGGATGCACGACAGCGCCTGAGGGTCTTCTTGCAGTTCATGGAGACGGAGCGTTGGTCCGACCGACAAGATTGGGACGTAACCGTCACTCAAGTCCGTCGCCTCGTCGAAGCTGCGGAAGAGAACCCACCTGACGCGGACCGGATGAGCAGCATCGAGTTGGCGTTATCAAAAGGTGGAGGATGTGATATCACGATCGATGCGTGCCCAAGCTTTGATCTGTACCTTGGTTATGTTTTGGCGAAATCTTGGATCTACCGCGAGTCTGGTTGGCTTGAGCGGACCCGGCGTCGACATAACTTGCCGCCGTCGCCCCCAGAGCGATTCGAAGAGCAGGTCGATAGAGCGAATCGCGTCAATCAGAAAGCAAGAGCGCATCTAGCCAAGCCCGTGACCGCGAACACGAGCTTGCCGAACACACCTGAAGGCTGGGCGCGGATCGAGCAGAGACTCGGCCTGCCCGCGGGCACCTACACCAATCGGAAGCCGGACCAACTGAGCCCGTACGTCGTTGCACGAACACAGCTGGACGGGTCAAAAATGTATGTGCCGGTCAAGCATTTCCCTGGCCGAGTCGTCGCGATTTCGGGGCCGGCGTGGAAGCGAACTCTGTTTCGCATGACGCGGTGGGTGCCGTGGCTGTGGTCGCCGCGAAATCGCTGAATCGTCGTCCGTTATCATCCCGCCCCCATGGACGCAGGCATCGTCGGGCTCCCGAACGTCGGCAAGTCGACCACCTTCAACGCGCTCACCGCCGCCGGGGCGCTCGCCGCGAACTACCCGTTCGCGACCATCGAGCCCAACGTCGGGGTCGTGCCCGTGCCCGACCCCCGGCTTCAGCGCATCCACGCCCACATCGAGACCGACAAGGTCGTGCCCGCGGCGTTGCGCCTCGTCGACATCGCCGGCATCGTGAAGGGCGCGAGTGAGGGCGAAGGCCTGGGCAACAAGTTCCTCAGCCATATCCGCAACGTCGACGCGGTCTTGCACGTCGTGCGCTGTTTCGAGGACGACGACGTCACGCACGTCGACGGGGTGGTCGACCCGCTCCGCGACCTCGAGACGATCGAGACCGAGCTGCTGCTCGCCGACATGCAGGCCGTGGAGGGCGCGACGGACAAGGCGACCCGCGCCGCCAAGTCAGGAGACAAGGCCGCCAAGGCGCGCGTCGCGCTGCTCGAAAAGGCTTCCGCGTTGCTCAATGACGGCAAGCCGTTGCGGCTGCTTGAGCTCACCGACGACGAGGCGAAGGAGGCGAAGGCCTTCGGCTTCCTGACCGCCAAGCCGATGCTGTACGTCTGCAACGTGGACGAGTCGGCGTTGCCCGAGGGCGTCAACGCACACGTCGAGAAGGTGCAGCAGAAGGCGCAGGCCGAGGGCGGGCTGACCGTGTCGGTGTGCGCGAAGCTCGAAGCCGAGTTGTCGGAGCTGGACGGCGACGACCGGGCCGAGATGCTCGAGGCGGTCGGCCTGACCGAGCCGGCGCTCGACGTGCTGGCCCGCGCGGCGTACCGGCTGCTCGGCCTGCAGAGCTACTTCACGGCCGGAAAGCAGGAGATCAAGGCGTGGACGATCCCCGTCGGCGCGACCGCGCCGCAGGCGGCCGGCGTGATCCACACCGACTTCGAGAAGGGCTTCATCCGCGCCGAGGTGTTCAGCGTCGAAGACCTCGAAGGTCACGGCAGCGAGAAGGCGATCCGCGACGCCGGCAAGCTGCGCGTCGAGGGCAAGGACTACGTCGTGCAGGACGGCGACGTGTGCCACTTCCTGTTCAACGTGTGAACCGTTGTCACGCCACGGGGGCGCGATCTCCTTCGCAATCTGAACCCGGCCGGGTACGATTAATGCGGCGTTTGGGGTGGCATGGGCGATCCGTTCCCCGCTTGGGGCCACGCATGGTCCGTGAACTGCTCTATGACCGTACGTGCCGCTGCCCGGCGTGTCGGCAACGGCTCGTCGGCCTGCCCACGGCGGTGCGGCGGTGCCCGCGTTGTCGGCGGTGGCTCGAGCCGCTGGCGGTCTGGCGCCGGCGCCGCTACCCGGGGCTGATCGAGGTGCCGCTCGGGCTGCTGCTGTTGGCAGGCACGGCGTTCGTGGCCTTCGGGGTCGCGTTGTTCTTCGTCACGCAGCAACACCCCGATGCCGGGTGGGTGGCGGCGGCGATCGCCGTGACCACGTTCTCCCTGCCTTGGCTGGCGATGGCGTACGCGTTGTGGCTGCGGCAGCGCCCGCCGTGGCCGGCCGAAACGCGCCCGACCCACGGCTGACCCGGCGGATCAGCCTCTCGTCGCGCCACCGAGCCGCCGCGTCGCCACGAAGACCGACCCGATCAGCGCCAACGCCGCGCCAGGCTCCGGCACCGCCGCGCCCACCGGCGACGCCGAACTCCCCCAGTTCTGCAGCACCACGTCCAACTCGGCCTGATCCACGATGCCCTCGGTCGGGCGCTGGTTGACCCAAGTCCCCGGGATCGTCGCGAAGCTCTGGCCCCAGTTCTGCAGGACCTGGTCCAGGTCACCCTGCTCCACCTGGCCCGAGTCGTTGTAGTCGCCGTTGATCACGCCGCCGCCGGTCGAGATGGTGTGGATCACGACCTGGTTCACGATGCCGCCGACCGGCACGGTGAGGATCAGCGTCTCGTCGTCGGGGTTGGGGAATAGGTCCCAGTCCTCCCAGCGGTGGAAGCCCGGGAAGGTCTCATCGGAGTCGACAAAGGCGCTCGTGACCGGCCCGGACGTGTCGGTACCCGTCAACGCCACCACCGACGGCACGGTGAAGGCCGCGGTCCAATCGCCGTTGATCTGAATGCGCAGGTGCTTGACCGGCCGGTCGTCGGCGATGTTGGGGATGTCGAAAGTGAGCGTGTTGCCGATGCCGAACGTGCCGACATAACCGTCGAGCGCGGGAAACAGGCCGGCCCCCGACGGGTCGTAGGCGACGCCCGGGCCGGGGGTGACGGTGGGGGTGCCGCCGGCGTTGGTGAAGCCGAGCTCGCCGTCGGGCGCCCCGCCGCCGGCGCTGGTGAACTCCCACTCCTGGAAGGTCTCGAACGCCGGGTCGCTGCCGGCCCAAGGCGGGGGGACGATGTTGTCGGCGTGGGCGGCCAGCGCAAAGGCGGACCACACCGCCGCTATCGGGATCGCGCGTTTCATCGGTGGCTCTCTCCTTGGGGGGCGTGAGACATGGCCGGGCGGCAACAGCCATCCAGAATCAAGCGTCGAACCGAGGGCGTGATGCCAATCCCGAACCGCACCATACCGGCCGACGCCGCCGTCTCTCGTCAGGTGTTTCCCGCGATGCGTGGACTAATAAAGCTTCCCAGCTTCACAACGCGAGCGGACCCAGGTCAAGTCGGGACAGAACCGAGTAGAACCCAAGCGGCGCCGGCGTCGCGCATCACTGCGGGATCAGGTCGGCGTGCTTCTGCTTGAACGCGTCGAGCGATTCGACTCCCGCGGGCAGCGTGGCCTCATCGATCAATAGCACGGGGATGCCGTCGCGGATGGGGTACCGCAGGCCGGCGTCCTCGGGTTGCGTCGCCACGAGTTCGTTCCCTTCGAGCCGCAACGGGCTGCGCGTCAGCGGACAGACCAGGATCGAGAGCAGGTCGTCGGCGATCACGGGGGGCTTCGAAGTATCGGGGGCGTCGTCGGGCATGAAGGCAGTTTAAGGAACACGCTGGCGTCCATCGCCGGGAGTCGCTTGGTAAGCCGGCTCCTCGGGGGTAGCATCACTTTGGCGCGGATCGGCCGCGACAGCTTGCGTTTCTTTTTCCTGATGTTCCGAAGGGGCACAACATGGCACGGGCGTTCGTCTGGATCGTGATGGCGGCGGTCATCCTCGGGGGCGGGTACAAGCTGGTCGAGTTGGCGACGGCTGACCCGGGCATGATGCTCGGCACGGCGATGTCCGAGCCAGACAACAACAACAAGGTGTTGCTGCAGGTCGTCGTCCCGATGTTGCTGTGGACGGCCGACCCCGCGCCGCTCACCCCCGAGGGCGAGCCGGACTACCAAGCCTGGCTCGACTCCCACTACATCCTGCGCGACAGCGCCGGCACGCTGATCCCGTTCCGCAAGGGGCACTACAAGAGCAAGAACATCAGCGAAGGCGAGGCCGGCACCGCCGAGTTCATCGCGCTGGCGGACCTCGACGCCGGCCAGGACTACGAGATGGAGCTCATCCCGCTGACCGGCCGGAAGCAGAAATACCTCCGCAAGTTCAAGGCCGAGGCGCTCGCGTACAGCAAGCCGACGTACGCGACGAACTACTGACGCTGAACGAACTGGTTGACGCACACAACGCACCGCCCACGCCGCAGCGGTACGATCGCGCGGTGCATACGGGTGAACCGAAGACGCATCCCGGCGCGCCGCCCGAGTTGTCGGTCGTGGTGCCGGCGTTCAACGAGGCCGAGTGCCTGCCGGCACTGGTCGCGGAGTTCGACGCCGCGATGCAGGACGCGCAGGTCGACGCCGAGTTGATCGCGGTCGACGACGGCTCGACCGACGACACCGTACGCGTGTTGCACGATCAGGAAACCGAGCACCCGTGGTTGCGCGTCGTCACGCTCCCCCAGAACGCGGGACAGTCGGCGGCGTTCGCGGCCGGCATCCGCGCCGCGCGGGGGCCGCACATCGGGATGCTCGACGCCGACGGACAGAACGACCCGGCCGACCTGCCCAGACTGCTGCAACACCTCCGGCAGACGGACGCCGACCTCGTGCAGGGCCAACGCACGGACCGGCAGGACTCGACGAAGAAGCGGCTCGCCTCGACGATCGGCCGGGCCGCGCGGCGGTGGGCGCTCGGCGACCGCGTGGCCGACACGGGCTGTTCCTGCCGGGTCGCGACGGCGGAGCTCGCGCGGTCCTGGCCGCTGCACCTGCGCGGGATGCACCGGTTCATCCCGGCCCTGTCCGCGATGCACGGCGCCCGCGTCGTGGAGATTCCCGTGGCCCACCGCCCCCGCCGAGCCGGCCGCAGCAAGTACCGCGACCTGGCCCGCGGCCTGCCGGGGTTCTTCGACCTGCTCGCCGTGCAGTGGATGCAGCGCCGACACGTGCGGCTGCCCGACGCCGCGGCGCCCGCGCGCGATCCAGATTCGGTCACGCGATGAGACGACGACGAAACATCCGGTCGCTCCACCGCTGGCGAAACGCCTCGCTGTTCGTCGCGTGCCTTGCGCTGGTGGTTGGCTCGGCCGATGTCTCGAATGGGCAAGCCGACCACGACGCGCCGACCTCGGAGGTCCGCGGCTCCGCGGTCGACGCCGACACCGTGGTGGTCCGCATCGACGGCGTGGGCAAGGCGACGCTGTTCCGCGACGAGGCCGGCGAGCTCGTCTACGCCTTCGACGCCCCCGACGGGACACGCCGACGCCTCGACGCCGACGCCTTCGCCGCCTACTTGCTCGAGCAACAGCGGCAAGCCGACGCACGCACGTGGCTGTTCCACGTGCTGAACATCTCCAGCCCGTGGGGCGTCGCGTGGGTCGGGCTCGGGCTCCTCGGGCAGGTGTTGTTCACCGGCCGGATGATCGTGCAGTGGCTGGTCAGCGAGCGGGCGCACCGCAGCGTGGTACCCCCCGTGTTCTGGTGGATGTCGCTGGTCGGCGCGACGATGCTGCTGGTCTACTTCGGTTGGCGGCGCGACATCGTCGGCGTGCTCGGCCAGGGCGCGGGCTGGCTCATCTACCTGCGGAACCTCGTGCTGATCTACCGGCCGATCCGAGAAACGTCGGCCCTTACACCCAGCCACGCGTCAGGAACGTGAACACGCGGTCGTCCCACCCCGGCATGCCTTCGTGCCGGTAGTCCGGGTAGATCACGACGTCCTTCTTGCACTTCATCTTGTTGAACGCGGCAAACTGCGTGGACGGGGGGCACACGTCGTCCATCAGCCCGGTGGCCATCAACACCTCGCCGCCGATCCGTGGCGCGAGGTGCTGCACGTCGATGTAGCCGAGCCGGGTGAAGAGCTCGTCCCGCCGGTCGTGCGTCGGGTCGTGACGACGGAAGAACTCGCGCAGGCCGACGTAGGCCCGGTCGGCCAGGTCCATCTCCCAGACCCGCAGGTAGTCGCAGAGGAACGGGTGCGTCGCGGCGGCCTTCTTGATCCGCGGCTCGAGCGCCGCGCACGCGAGGGTCAGGCCGCCGCCCTGCGACCCCCCGTACGCGCCGATACGGTCGGCGTCGACGCCGTCGAGGCCCGCCACCACGCGCACCAGCTGCGCGCAGTCGAGGAACACCGAGCGGTAGTACAGGTCCTCGGGCGAGTCGCCGAGCCCGCGGACGACGTGGCCGTGCATCGTGGTGGTCGTCCCACCGCCGAGGTCCTGAGACTGCCCGCCCTGCCCCCGGCAGTCGAGCCCCGCGACGGTGAACCCCTGGGCGACGTAGGGCAGCTTGTGGGACCAGTCGCCGGCGTGGCCGCTGTAACCGTGGAAGTGGACCAGCGCGGGCCGGTCTTCCTCTCGCCGTGCCGGCCGTAGCAGCTTGCCGTGCAGCCGCGCGCCGCCGACGCCCGTGAACCACAGGTCGAAGCACTCGACGCCGGGCGCCGCGAAGTCGGCCGGCTCGAGCCGCGCGTCCGGGTCGACGGCGTCCAACCCGCTCAGGCCGACGTCCCAGAACGAATCGAAGTCGTCCGGGCGGGGGTTCCGCCCGGCGTACTCACGCAACTCCTCCAACGGCATGTCGATCAACGGCATCGGGTGCTCCGGGGTCGGGCGGGCATCACGGCTCAACACAACGGGCCGCGATGGTAACGTTCGACCATGCCCGTGGACCCCGACGAGCCCCGCCCCGAGACCGTGGACGCCGACGCCGGCGCGTTCGCGTGGGAGGCGTTGACCTCCGAGCCGCACACCGGCGTGTCGGTCATGTCCCGGGCCGGGCGCATCGACTACGTCAACCCGCAGGCCGCCGCTATCTACTTCGGGCCCAAGGTCACGCCCGAGCAGGTCGCCGGGCGCATGATCGACGAGCTCTACCCGCCGGCGTTCTGCGAGGACCGGCGGCGCGTCATCACCCAGGTCTGCTCGACCGGCAAGCCCGTGCTGTTCCGCGCGATCTGGCGGGGGTTCCAGCACCACGCCTGGATCTACCCGATGCACCACGAGGACGATGTGGAGGTGCAGCGGGTCATGGTCATCACCCGGCGGACCGTCGACGACGTCGGGCACATCCCCGCCCACCCGCGCGACTACGAGTACGAGTGTGCCGACGTGAACGACCTCGGCGAGCTCGAGGTGCTCACCCCGCGCGAGCTCGAGGTGCTGGCCCTGCTCGGCCAGGGCTTGAGCGTGCGCAACGTCGCCGAGCTGCTGCGCCGGTCGCCCAAGACCGTGGAGAACCACCGCGACCGCGTCGCGCAGAAACTGCACGCCCGCAACCGGGCCGACCTCGTCCGCGTCGTGCAACGCGCCGGGCTGACGCGCGCCGACTCCCGCCGCGACAGCGTCTGAAAAACCGTTGCGTCCTGGGGGGTTCGCCCCACGCCACGCCGTGCGTTGCTCGGCATGATGTCGCCTTCTCTCTCTCTTCGGGAGCGTCTCGTCACCCGGGGCGCTCCACCCTCCCCGGCGGTCGGCGTCGACGATCCCCCACGTCGCGCCGGCCGTCGGGTCTTGTCTGCCCGGTCTGCGACCAACAAAAAGACGCCCGCGACCGACGAGGCCGCGGGCGAGGGGTCTGCGTTGAAAAAGCCTCAGTCGTACAGCGGGGCCACGGTCGTGGGCGCGGGCGCGCCCGCCGGGTCGCAGAAGTGGGCGCCGGCGTTGTTCTTGAGGTACATCGACATCGCGTCGAGCGTGCCGTAGAAGTCCGCCCCGTTCTCGACCTGCAGGAACGTGTCGGACGCGTAGACCTGGCCCACCATCATCGCGTCGTTCTGCAGGATGAACTCCTTGGTCCCGAGCTTGTAGACGGTTAGGTCGGCCGGGCGGGTGGTGTCGGGGTTGACCTCGGCGTGGTCCTGCACGGTCGCGTCCTTGAGGCAGTAGAGCGTCAGGGTCGCGTCGGCTCCCAGCACGATCTTCGAGTGGTTCTCGACCTTGAACTCTTCGGTGACCACGATCGTGACGTCGCCGGAGATCGTGAGCGTGGAATGGTTGGCCAGCAGCAGCTTGTCGCAGCGGAGGTCGCCGCTGAGCGTGGCGGTCTGGCTGTCGAGTTTGTACTCCCCGGTCGACGGCAGGCCGGTGGGGGCCGAGAAGCTCGGCACGACGGTGCCGGTCGTGATGGTCGGCGCGGGCCCGACGTTGGACCCGCCGTAAGGCCCAACGGCGGGGTCGTACGTGTCGGTGTAGGCGTTGTCGATGATCGTCGGCGACGACTCCAGCGGGACGGTCACGTCGGCGCCGGTGCCGGCCGAGGCCGAGGCGGCGAAGCCCAGCCCAAAGGCGGCGGCGAAGGCGAGGGCGGGGGTCGTTGAGCGGCGGCGGGTGGTGGTGGTCATGGCTCGGTCCGTTTCGTGAGGTCAGGCGTGCCCTGGCCCTGGATCGCGAGCCGCCCCGGTGGCGGACGGGGTAACGATCCGATTCATCGCGTCGAACCGCTACTCGGGGGTCAAGAATTCCGCCACTCCCACCGGCCGATTCGCCACCGCGTCGGGTCAGTGAAACTGGTCAAGGAACCCAGTTTCTCACCCCGCCCCGGCTTCACACCCGCTGCCGTAGACTCCTCGCCATGCCCCAGCCGATCACCGGCCAACTCATCCCCGGCGACCACCGTCTCGCGGTCGTCGCCGCCCGCTTCAACGAGTTCGTCGTCGACCACTTGCTCGACGCCGCCGTCGACACCTGGCGCCAACTCGGCGGGAAGGACGAACACCTCACCGTCTGCCGCGTGCCGGGTTCGTTCGAACTGCCCGTCACCGCGCGGAAGCTCGCCGAGTCGGGCAACTACGCCGCGGTCGTCTGCCTGGGCTGCGTCATCCGCGGCGAGACCGACCACTACGACCACGTCGTCGAGCAGACCGCCAAGGGCATCAAGGACGTCAACGTGCTGACCGGTGTGCCGTGCGTGTTCGGTGTGTTGACTTGCGACACGCTCGAGCAGGCCGTGCAGCGCGCCGGGGCGAAGATGGGCAACGCCGGCCGCAGCGCGATGATGACCGGCGTGGAGATGGCGAACCTGCTGGAGGTTCTGGGCGACAAAAACCCTTGACCCGTTGCGGGGGCCGCGTTAACGTCCGGACGGCGAATCTGGGTCGCCGACGGTCCGCGTGAAGGGTCGAACCCACCCACCCGTCCTGACATCGAACCTGACTTCCCGCCCGAACACGCGGACACCGGGCGACACGGAAGGAAGGTTTGCCGACATGTCCGACCCCACCCCCGCTCCGCGCTCGCTGCCCGACCGGCCGAGTTTGGAACACCTCCGCAAGCAGGCCAAGGACCGCCTCGACGAGCTGCGGCGCGGCGAGCCGTCGACGGCCTTGAGCACCGCGCAACTCGACCTCGCGCGGTCGTACGGCTTCCCGAGTTGGCGGGCGCTCAAGGCGCACGTCGACGAAGTCACGCGCGACCGGCATCAGCCGTTCGTCGACGCCATGGACCGCGGCGACCTGTCGGCGCTGCGGGCGATGCTCGACGCCGAGCCCGCGCTCGCGCAGACACAACTCCAAGAGCACCACAGGACGGCGTTGCACCTCGCGGCGTGGAAGGGGCGGGCCG
>JANQPR010000166.1 GCA_028285385.1 Phycisphaera sp. | reverse complement strand
GATCCACGCCGCCGGCGGGTTGGCCGTGCTCGCGCACCCGGTGCAGCTCGCGCTCGACACCGACACGCTCGAGCACGTCGTCGGCCGGCTCGCCAAGCTCGGGCTCGACGGCATCGAGGCCCGGCACAGCGACCACGGCCCGGCGGACGTTGACTTCTTCGAACGCCTGGCGACGAAGTTCAGCCTGCTCACGACCGGCGGGAGCGACTACCACGGCAGCCGCAAGGCGATCGCGCTGGGCAGCCAACGCGTCCCGGCGTCGGTGTACGAGTCGTTGACGGCGGCGGCGTTTCGGTGAGTCGGGATTTCCGATTGAGGATTTCCGACTTTTGATTTACCGATCCGCGACCGCGTGAGGGAACTGCGGCTTTGCTTTTCAATCGGCAATCGGCAATCCTCCCTCAGCAATGCTCACCCTCGCCGCCTGGCTGCACGACCTGGACCCGTTCCTGTTGAAGTTCCCCGACGGCTGGCCGCTCGGGGGGTTGCGGTGGTACGGGCTGTCGTACCTGGCGGCGTTCGCGTTGGCCTGGTGGATCGTGCGGCGGGTGGTGAAGGCGGGGCGGTCGCCGTTGCCGCTCGAGCGGGTGTCGGACTTCGTGATGTTTGTCGCGGTGGCGATCATCGTCGGCGGCCGGCTGGGGTACGTGCTGTTCTACGACCCGGCGCTCTTCGGCTTCGTCGACGGCCCGCCGTACTGGGGCGTGCTGGCGATCAACCGCGGCGGGATGGCGTCGCACGGCGGGATGATCGGCGGGCTGATCGGGTGCTGGTGGTTCGCGAGGAGGAACGGCGTGCCGGCGCTACACCTCTTCGACCTCATGGCGTTCGCGGCGCCGCTGGGGATCGCGTTTGGTCGGCTGGCCAACTTCGTGAACGGCGAGCTGTACGGCCGCGCCGTCTCGGAGGATTCTCCCCTGGCGGTGAAGTTCCCCCAGGAGTTGACGCAGGCGCCGCCGGAGGTGGCGGTCGCGCACTACGCGGGACAGGTGTACGCGCCCAGCGAGCCGTACGACCCGCTGCCGTGGCTCGCCTCGTTGGTCGATCGGGTTCAAGGGCTGGCGGGTCCGGAGGCAGAGGCGCAAGCGAAGGCACTGGTCGAGCCTTGGTTGACGGCCCGCCACCCGTCGCAGCTGTACGCCGCGGCGTTGGAAGGGCTTGCCACGTTCGTGGTGTTGCTGATCGTTTTTCGCGGGCCGGTCAAGCCGGGTGTGGTCGCGGCGTGGTTCGCGATGACGTACGCCGTGATGCGGGTTGTCAACGAGTTCTACCGGCTGCCGGACGAGGGCCTCGGGTTGCAGGCCGGGCTGTCGCGCGGGCAATGGCTGAGCGTTGCGCTGTTCGTGGCGGGCGCCGTGGTGTGGCGGTTCGCCGTTTCGCGGAAGGTCGGGCCGGTCGGCGGGTGGCTGCCGACAAACACAGGGAAGCTGAAGACACAAGAAACGCAGGAAAGCAAGCCGGCCTAAACACCGGCTTGTCGGTTTTTTGATTTACTGCGTTTTCAGGCGATCGTGTGTGCCCTGCGCGTTGCTCAGTCTTCACTGATCCGCAGCGTCTGGCCGGTAATGGTCTCTTCGATCCGGCGTTCGATCTTCCGGCCGTCGGGCAGGGGCACGGTCATCTCGATCACCGTTTCGATCCGGCCCTCGCGGCCGACGGCTTCGTTGCGCGTCAGGTCGAAGAGCACCTTGAGCTCGCCCTCGGCGTTCTTGAGGTCGACGCGGATGTCGGGGCTGTCCCGGGGCATCTCCTCGCGGAGCTTGTCGGGGTCGAGGTCCATGTCGATGGCGGTGCCGGTGACGACGGCGACGGGGACGCCGGCGATCTCTTCGATGCCGGTGAAGCGGTAGTCCCAGTCCTGCTCGAGGTGGCCGAGTTCGTGCGACCAGCGGAACGACGCGTCCCAGGTGTCGCCGATGGCCGCGCTCTCGGGCGCGAACACGAGCGTCGCCAAATCGGACGCGGACTCTTCGAAGTCCAGCTCGTCCGGCACGGCGTCTTCGTTCTCGGCGGCCTTGCGCATCGCGTCGACGCCCTCCACCGACGCGATCGAGCCGTCGGCGCGGACCTCGACCGTCAACGGCTTGCCCGCCATCGCCTTGATCAGGTCGTGCACGAACGGCACGTCGCCGCTGCCCTTGCGCGAGTCGTTGTTGGCCGGGTCGCTCTGCCCGTCGCCGATGTCGGCGGTCATCCAGTCGAGCGTCATGGTGCAGACGAGGTCGCCGTTCGCTTTCACGCGGTCAACGGTCCAGGTGACTTCACCCTCGCTCTCGATGACGTTGGTCGACTGCTGTTGGCGGTCGCCGAACGTGATGTCCGTGGTCTGCGTCCGCGTGGTCCAGAACTGGTAGCGCGCGGTCTGCCCCTCGGTCGGCGTCGGCCGGAGGTTGTAGGTGGCCGTTTCGGAGCCGGTGTCTTCGGCGACCGCGGGTAAGGCGAACACCAACAGCAGTGCGGCGGTCAACCAGAACGTTGTGGGCTTGGAGCGGGTCATCGCAGGGTCTCGCGGGTGGGCGGGCGTTGGTTGAATCGTAACCACTGCGCGGCGAGCAGCTCCCACTCGGTGTCTCCGCCCGTTGAGGCGCGGCGCCAAGTCAGCCGCCACGAGCTGAGCAGCGGGGTGCCGGCCGCGCGGGTCCGCAGGTCGAGCAACACCGTGCGTTCGTTGGGCATCTGCGGGTCGGGCGGCTCGACGTCGAGGGCCGTGACGCGTTGGTCCAGGCTGGCTCGGCCGGTCACAGACTCGAGCCGCTCGAACAACTCCGCACCGCGGAGCCAGACCGCGCGGTCCGGGCCGAGCAGCCGCGCGTCGTCGGCGAGGTGGTCCGCAAACGCGACGGTGTCCAGCGGCGCGGTGGCGGCGACCAGGCTTCGGCTGCGTCGGTCAACGGCCTCGGCGTCGGTCTCGACCGCGTAGGCCAAGGCGACCACCGCCGCGGCGGCGGCCAGCAGCCCGACGCCGACACGCAAAAGGTTCCGGTTGCCGCCGCGCGCCCCGGCGACCTGGCCGACCGCTGCCAGCACCGCGAGCAGCACCGCGGCCGGCCACGGGTTCGTCAATACGGCTTCCAAGGGTCCCGGCATGTCCGCATCGTACGCGCCGAAGGGGTCGCGGGGTCGCCGAAGCTCGAACGTGGTTCCGGAGAACGCGGCCATGCTCCCGAGCCGACAGGCGGGAATGGAAATCCTCCAGCCTAAGCCGCGCGGGACCCGATAACCCCAAGCGATGCCGGTGCGCGATCCCTCCATTTTGACCCGCAACCTCGACGCGCTGCGGACGCACAATCCCGAGACCGTCGTGGCGATCGAGTCGGCCGATCCCGCCGAGCTGTCGTGGCAGCCCACCAAGACCGACGCGTGGTCGGCGACGCGCGACCTCAACGGCCAACCGGTCACGCTCGCCAGCCGGTTCGACCCGCAGCAGGAGGCGGCCCGGCTCGTCAAGGACCTCGAGCCCGACGAGATCGCGTCGGCGGCGCTGCTGGGCTTCGGGCTCGGTTACCACGCCCGCGCCGCGTCGGAAACGCTCGGTCGGCAGGGCGTGCTCGTCGTCTTCGAGCCCGACGCGGCGCAGCTGCGAGCCGTCCTGGAACACATCGACCACAGCGACTGGCTCGCCCGGCCCAACGTGTTCTTATTCGGGGATGCTGCCGACCGTGCCGCAATGACCGCGCGCCTTGAGCCGCACGCCGCAACGCTCACGCAGGGCACCAAGCTCGTCACGCACCCGCCCAGCCGACGGTTCCACGAGCCGCGGTTTCAGCGCTTCGCCGGCGACATGACCGAGTTGCTCTCGTTCTGCCGGACGAACCTGGCGACCGCGCTGGTCAACGCCGCTCGGACGTGCCGGAACCTCGCGGGCAACCTCGGGCACTACGCCGCGGGCCCGACGGCCGAACCGCTGAAGGACGCCGCGAAGGGCTGCGTCGCCGTGTGCGTCGGGGCCGGGCCGTCGCTGGTGCGGAACGTGGACCTGCTGAGAGACGGGGCCGTGCGGAAGAAGGTCGTGGTCATCGCGGTGCAGACCGCGTTGCGCCCGCTGCTGGACCGCGGCATCCGGCCGGACTTCGTCACCGCGCTCGACTACTCGCCGATCTGCGCCCGGTTCTACGAGGGTTTGCCGGAGTTGCCCGACGTGACGCTCGTCGCCGAGCCCAAGGCGCACCCCGCGATCCTCGACGCGTTCCCCGGGCCGGTGCGTCTACTGAAGAACGACTTCTGCGAGACGGCGTTGAGCGAATCGCTGCGTCGGCCACGCACCGCGATCAAGGCCGGCGCGACCGTCGCGCACCTGTCGGTGTACCTCGCCGAGTTTTTGGGCTGCGACCCGATCGTGCTCATCGGGCAGGACCTCGGCTTCTCCGACGGGCTGTACTACGCCCCGGGCACCGCGGTCCACCGCGTGTGGGAACCCGAGCTGTCGGCGATCAACACGATCGAGATGATGGAGTGGGTCCGCGTCGCGCGGATGCGTGGCCACCTGCGTCGCAAGGAAGACATCCACGGTCGGCCGTGCTTCTCTGACGAGCAGATGCTCACGTACCTCAAGCAGTTCGAGCGCGACTTCAAGCAGATGGAAGCGTCCGGGACGACCGTCATCGACGCGACCGAGGGCGGCCTGCCCAAGGCCCACACGACGCGGGCAACGCTCGCCGACGCGCTGTCGGAGCACGCGACCGAAGCCGTGCCCGATGTGCCGCCGCCCAGGCGTGCGCTGGACCCAGACCGGCTGCGCGAACTCAACGCGCTGCTCGGGCGGACCGTCGACGACC
>JANQPR010000127.1 GCA_028285385.1 Phycisphaera sp. | reverse complement strand
GGGTCACGTACACGCCGGTGATGTGCGAGTTCTTGCAGATGTCTCGGGTGCTCTGCCGCATCTCGAGGCGGAGCTTGGCGTCGAGGTTGGACAGCGGCTCGTCGAGCAGCAGGACACGTGGACGGACGACGAGCGCCCGCGCCAAGGCGACGCGCTGCTGCTGACCGCCCGAGAGCTGGTTCGTCTTGCGGTCGGCCTGTTGCGTGAGTTGGACCGACGCCAGGGCCTCGTCGACGCGCTGCTTGAGTTCGGCGGCGGGAACCTTGCGGACCTCGAGCCCGAACGCGACGTTCTGCCGGACGGTCATGTGCGGCCAGAGCGCGTAGCCCTGGAAGACCATGCCCGTGTCGCGTTTGTTGGGCGGGAGGTGCGTGACGTTGTCGCCGCCGAACTTGATGCTGCCCGACGTCGGGTCGGTGAAGCCGGCGATCATCCGCAGCAGCGTGGTCTTACCGCAGCCGGACGGCCCGAGCAGGAAGAACAGGTCGCCCGGGGGGATGTCGAGGTCGACGCCGTCGACCGCGACGGTGCTGCCGAAGGTCTTGCGGAGCTGGCGGATCGTGATCGGCGTCATCGGCGGACAGGGTACGGGGTTTTGCACGGGCGGACCAGAACAGCAAAACCCACCTCGGCGTGTACGGGTCAACCGGCGACCGGCCCGACGAACGCCGCCATGTGCCCGCAGCCCTTGCCCTCTCGGCGGTAGCTGTGGAACCGCTCGGCGTCGGCGAAGGTGCAGTGCGGCGCGACGTCGATGCGGTCGCCGTGGACCCCGGCGGCGAGCAGTTGGTGCAACACGGCCGCACGCAGACCCAGGCGGGCCTTTGGCCGGGCGTCGCGGATCACACCCTGCTCGAACCGGCTCGCGACTTCCTCGCCGACCTCGTAGTGCTCGGCGCTGATGCAGGGCCCGACAGCTACGACGAGCGACGCGGTGTCGTCGAAGTGGCGCAGGGATTCACTGATAACGCCGGCGAGTAGCCCGCGCCATCCGGCGTGGATCGCGGCGACGCGTTGCCCTTGGTCCGAACTCAACAGGATGGGGACGCAGTCGGCCGTCCGCACCGCGACGAGTTCCTGCGGGTCATCCGTCACATGGGCGTCGGCCCCGCCGGATCGCTCGCCGGGGCGGGTCACGCCGCAGCCATGCACCTGCTTCGACATCACGACGCGGCGTGAATCCAGTTGCATCGCCCGCAACACCGGTTCCAGGTGTTCCGCTTGCCCGATGTTCAGTCCACCGGAGGCGGTGGTGAAGCCGTGCGGCACACCAACGCCATCGAGCAACGCGCTGTGCAGCGAGACCAAGCCGCCGGGATGCGTCTGCTCACGGAACCCGCTCGCGTCACGAGGCATGCCGGGCAGTCTACGATGCGGCCATGTTCGAGATCACCGTGACCCGCACGTTCAGCGCCGCCCACGCCTTGCGTCTGCCGGACGGCACGTTCGAGCCGACGCACGGCCACGACTGGGACGTGCACGTCACCGTCGCCGGGCGGGAGCTGGACGCGATGGAGTGCGTGATGGATTTCCATGCGCTCGCCGACGCGGTCGACGCGGCGATCGAGCCGTGGCGGAACCAGAACCTCAACGGCTGCACCCCGTTCCGAGGGCCGAGTCCGGCCGTGCCGAAGGTGAACCCGTCGGCCGAGCGGGTCGCGTGGTGGGTCGGCGAGGAAGTCGCCAAGACCCTTCCCGACGGCGTGTGCTTGCGGAGTGTGCGCGTCAAAGAGTCTCCCGGTTGCGTTGCGCTTTACCGGCCGGACGCAGAAGCGTAAAACTACCGCCATGGATAACTCCCTGTTTCGGGCCTCCCGCGGCCGACGGACCGCACCCTCCCCCGCCGGACGCGTGGAGATGCGTTGCGCCGGCTTGTTGGCGTTGGTTGGCGCGGTGGCGAGCTTGGCCGGTTGCGGCGAGCAGACCGAAGCCGCGGTTCCCCCGCCGCCGATGGTGGTTGTGGCGACGCCGGTCGTGAAGGACATGACGTCGTATTACCGGTACACGGGGAACATGGCCGCGGTGGAGCAGGTCGAGGTCCGGGCCCGGGTCGCCGGCGAGTTGCTGAGCCAACACTTCACGCCGAGCACGGACGTTCAGGCGGGCGACCTGCTGTTCGTGATCGAGCCCGCGCCTTACGAGGCCGCGGTCGCCGCCGCCGAGGCCGAGGTCGATCGCGCGAAGGCGGCGCTCGACCTGGCCGAGGTGGAGAAGCAACGCATCGACGACGCCTTCGCCAAGGACGCCGCGACCGAGCAGGAACGCCTCACCTTCGCCGCGCAGGTCAAGCAGCGGCAGGCCGAACTGCAGGCCGCCGAAGCGCAGCTCCGCGAGGCGAACATCCAGCTCGGGTACACCCAGGTCAAGTCGCCCATCGCCGGCCGGGTGAACCGGCAGCTCGTCGACCCCGGCAACCTCGTCGGGCAAGGCGAGCCGACGCTGCTGACCACCGTGGTGAAGATGGACCCGATCCACGCGTACTTCGACGTGTCCGAGCGGATCGTGCTGGAGTACCTCGCCCGCGGCAAGCACGGCGGCGTCGGCAGCGATGCCGAGCCCCCGCCGCTGGAGATCGCTCGCGCCAACGACATGGACGGCACCTACCCGTTCACCGGCATCGTGGACTACGTCGACAACGTCGTCGACAACGAGACGGCGACGATCCGCGTCCGCGGCGTGTTCGACAACCCGGAGATGCTCCTGTTCCCGGGGCTTTTTATCCGAGTCCGCGCGCCGTACGAAACGACCGAAGACGCGACGCTCGTGCAGGAGAGCGCGCTGGGGACCGACCTGTCCGGCGACTTCGTGCTGGTCGTCGGCGCCGACAACACCGTCGAACGGCGCGGCGTCACGCTCGGCGATTCCGACGAGCACGGGCTGATTGTGGTCACCGACGGGCTCGACCCCGGCGAACGCTACATCGTCGAGGGCATCCAGAAGGCCCGCCCCGGCGCGCCGGTCAGCGTAAAGCCATCCCCTGGCGCGGCTGCCTCCGGCGGATCGCAACCGCCCGCAGACGAGTCTGAACCTGCCGGCGAACCGGTCGCCCCCGCCGACACCCCCGAACCCGCGGAGGGCTGACCCCACATGCTCTCCCGCTTCTTCATCGACCGCCCCGTCTTCGCGACGGTCATCGCGCTGATCATGATGCTGATCGGCTCGATCTCCGTGCTCGTGCTGCCCATCGAGCAGTACCCCGAGATCGCCCCGCCCGTCGTTCAGGTCACCGCGACCTACCCCGGCGCCGACGCCCAGACCGTCGTCGACACCGTCACCGCCCCGCTCGAACAGGAGATCAACGGCGTCGAGGGCATGATCTACATGCGCTCGACGTCCACGTCCCAGGGCACCGCGACCATCGACGTCACCTTCGAGCTCGGCACCGACCCGGACCTCGCCGCCGTCTACACCCAGAACCGCGTCGCCATCGCCGAGCCCCGGCTGCCCTCGGAGGTCACCCGACAGGGCGTGCAGACCAAGAAACGCTCGACCAGCCTGCTCATGGTTGTCTCGGTCAAAGCCGCGACCGACGACGACGGCAACACCATCAACCCCGAGGTCGACGACCTCTATCTCTCGAACTACGTCGAGGTCTATATCAAGGACCGGCTCGCGCGCGTGCCCGGCGTCGGGGAGGTGTTCATCTTCGGCGGCAAGCCGTTCTCGATGCGCATCTGGGTCGACCCGGAGAAGCTCGCCGCCCGCGACCTCACCACCGTCGACCTCCTCGATGCGCTGCGTGCCCAGAACGTCCAGGTGTCCGGCGGGCAGGTCGGCCAGGAACCCGCGACCAACGAGACCGGGTTCCAGCTCACCGTCACCACGCAGGGCAGGCTCAACCAGGTCGAGCAGTTCGAAGACATCGTGGTCAAGGTCGGCGACGACCAGCGCGTGGTCCGCGTCGCCGACGTGGCCCGCGTCGAACTCTCCGCGCAGGACTACGCCTGGGACGCCGAGGTGAACGGCCAGCCCTCCGCGACCATGGGCATCTACCAACTCCCCGGGTCGAACGCCGTCGCCGTCGCCGACGGGGTCCGCGCCGCGATGGCGGACCTCGCCGCCGACTTCCCGGAGGACATCGCCTACCAGGTCACGTTCGACTTCACGGACTTCGTCCGCGCGTCGATCGAGGAAGTGATCACCACGCTGTTCATCGCGGCGTTCCTCGTGTTCCTCGTCACGTTCGTGTTCCTGCAGGACTGGCGGGCGACGCTGGTGCCGACGGTGACGATCCCGGTGTCGTTGCTGGCGACGTTCGGCGTGCTGCTGGCGTTCGGGTTCTCGCTCAACATGCTCACGCTGTTCGGGCTGATCCTCGCCATCGGCATCGTCGTCGACGACGCGATCGTGGTCGTCGAGAACACCGCCCGCAACATCGACGAGAAGGGCCTGAGCGCCAAGGAGGCCGCTCGCCGGGCAATGGACGAAGTCTCCGGCGCGCTGGTGGCGACGACGCTCGTCGTCCTGGCCGTGTTCATCCCCGCGGCATTGCTCGGCGGGCTCACCGGCGTGCTGTACCGCCAGTTCGCGTTGACGATCGCCGTCGCCACCTGCTTCTCCACCGTCAACGCGCTCACGCTCAGCCCCGCGCTCTGCGGCCTGTTGCTCCGCCCCAGCAAGAAGACCCGCTTCCCGCTGTTCAAGTGGTTCAACGCGACCCTCGACACCACCCGCGACGGCTACGTCTGGCTGGTCGGCAAGGCCATCCGCCTCGCCGTGATCACCGTGCTGCTTTTCGCCGGCGTCGTCGCGGCGACCGGTTGGCTCTACCGAGAGACGCCCACCGGCTTCATCCCGCCCGACGACATGGGCTACTTCTTCGTCAACATCCAACTGCCCGACGCCGCCAAGCTCGCCCGCACCCGCGGCGTCGTCAATCAGATCGAAGAGATCGCGCTCAGCACGCCCGGCGTCACCGACATCGTCACCGTCAACGGCTTCTCCCTGCTCACCGGGACGCAGGCCCCCAACAACGGGCTCGGCGTCGTCATCCTCGACGACTGGGGCGAACGCCCCCACGTGAATCAGATCCTCGGGCAGATGGCGATGAAGTTCGCCGCGATCCCCGAGGCGATCGCCTTCCCCTTCCCACCCCCGCCGATCATGGGCCTCGGGTCATCCGGCGGGTTCGAGTACCAGCTCCAGGACCGCGGCTCGGCCGGCGTCGACGCGCTGCAGGACACCGCCGACCAACTCGCCCGCGCCGCCACCGATGACCCCCGGCTCACGCGTATCTTCAGCTCGTTCCGCGCCCGCGTCCCGCAGCTCTTCGTCGACATCGACCGCGTCAAGGCCCAGAAGCTCGGCGTGCCGCTGGGCGTCATCTTCGACACGATGGCCACGAACCTCGGCGGCAGCTACGTCAACGACTTCAACTACTTCGGCCGGGTCTACCGCGTCTACGCCCAGGCCGAGGCCGAGTTCCGCGCCCGCGCCGACGACATCACGCTGCTCAAGGTCCGTAACAACGCCGGCAACACACTACCGCTCGACTCGGTCGCCACCGTCGAAGACCGCGTCGGCCCCTCCGCGATCGTGCGCTACAACCTGTACCCCTCGGCGTCGATCACCGGGCAGGCCGCGCCGGGCCTCTCCTCCGGGGCCGCGATCCAGGCGATGCGCGAGTTGTCGAACCAGGTCCTGCCCGCGGGCTTCGGCTACGAGTGGACCGGGCAGACCTACCAGGAGCTCAAAGCCGGAAACCAGGCCCCGATCGCGTTCGCGCTCGGCTTCCTCGTCGTGTTCCTCGTGCTCGCGGCGCAGTACGAGAGCTGGACCACGCCGTTGGCGATCCTGCTGACCGTGCCGCTCGGCGTGTGCGGCGCGTTGCTCGGCGTGCGCATCATGGGGCTGGACAACAACATCTACACCCAGGTCGGGTTCGTGCTATTGATCTCGCTGGTCGCCAAAAACGCGATCCTGATCGTCGAGTTCGCGCGCGACCTGCGCCTGAACCAGGGCCGGTCGATCTGCGACGCGGCGCTCGAGGCGGCGAAGCTGCGGTTCCGCCCGATCCTGATGACGGCTTTCTCGTTCGTGCTCGGCACGCTGCCCCTGCTCGTCGCGTCCGGCGCGGGCGCGGCGAGCCGGCGGTCGCTCGGCACCGCCGTGTTCTTCGGCATGCTGCTGGCGACGATCGTCGGCGTCGTGTTCGTCCCGGCGTTCTACTTCACGATCCAGACCCTCGTCGAGAAACTCGCGGGCAAGGCGAAGGCGGAACAAGCCGAGTCGTCCTCCGCCGTGGCCGATCCCGGCGTCGCTTAGCGCGGTCTTGCGCAGGGTTTCGCGTGTCCGCCCGTCGGTAGAGCCGGTGTCCCGCGGGGAGCGCGGCGGGTGGGGCGACGCCTCGCCGGACGGATGGACATTCCCGGTTGCGTTTCGTGGTCCTGCGACCGTCGGCCGATTCAACGACCCGAGCGGTTTGAAGAACAGCCGTGTCCCTCGTTGTCTCCGCCGCGACCGACTCACCGCGCTGCCCGCCGGACGCCTCCGCCGTTCCGCGATGCGTCCCGAAGAGTCCCGTCCGAACGCGGGTGCCCGGTCTCAGGCTCTTTCTTTGACAAGTGAAGCAGGGGCGTGACCGCCCCACTCCCTCGGACTGTTCGTGTCCGCTCAAGCCAGCTGTTCCTCGACCCAGTCCGCGATGACCGCGGCGCCGTCTCCCATTGGCCGGTCGCGCAGCACGCGCGACATCGCCTGCCGTTGGTTCGCGTTGTTCATCAGGTCGACCAACGGCCCGCTGATCTCCGCGACGTTGTCGTTCGGCTCGATCCGGTCCCGCATCAACACCGCCCCGCCGGCGTTCGACAACGGCAGCACGTTCAGCCGTTGGTGCTCGTCCTTGTGGTACGGGTACGGCAGGAACATGGTCGGCACCGCGTTGGCCCACGCCTCGGCCACGGTCCCCGCGCCGGCGCGTGTCAATGCCAGATCCGCCGACGCCCACGCCAGCCCCATGCGGTGCCCGAACGGCTCGACCACCGCGCTGACCCCCGCGCCGGCGTACGCACGTCGCAGCGCCTCGTGATCAGTCGCACCTTCCTCGGCAGAACTTCCGGGCGGCCCTGTGTAGTGCAGCACCTGCCACCGCTCGAACTTCCGCGGCACGCCGGTGCGCGTCATCCACTCCGCCATCGCGCGGTTGATCGTCCGCGCGCCCTGCGAGCCGGCAAACACCAGCAGCGTGGATTTCTGCGGGTCCAGGCCCAGCCCCGCCTTCGCCGACGACGGGTCGAGGTGGCTCACGGCCGTGTACCGCAGCGGGTACCCGACGACCTCGGCCCGCGGGAGCGTGTCGCCGTGAAACGCGGCAAAAACCCGGTCGGCCTTCCGCGCGAGCACCCGGTTGGCGTGACCGGCCTTGGCATCAAGCGACACGAGCGCGATCGGGATTTTCAGACTCTTCGCCGCCGCAACCGCAGGCCCAGACGCGAAGCCACCGGTCGAAATCAATGCTCTCACGGCCGATGCCCCGCCAAGCTGTTTGATGAGTTGGCCAACGCGGTGCCGCCCAGCGCCGAACTGCGTGACGAACCGCATCGCTCCACTGGGCGACTTCACGAACGGCACGGCGGGTACGGCATCAAACGACAACGCGGCGGCCTGCGCGATCTGTTCATCGACCGATCGTTCCGACACCAGCAGCCGCGGCGTGACGTTCAGCCGACGCTCGAACAGCCGTTCCACCACCGCCAGGTTCGGGAAGATGTGCCCGCCCGACCCGCCGCCGGCGAAGAGCACGACCGGGTTCGTGAAGTCCGTCGTCACAAATGTTTCAGGATACGCCGACTCAGTCGGGGATGCGGACCACAAAGATACTTGGGGCGGTCACATCACCGATTCTCGAATCACCTCGTACGGATTGAAGCCGAAACTCATGAACCGGACCCGGCCATCGAAGGCGATCAGATGCGCCAAGCGCGACTGCATGCACGGGCAGGTCGCCCGGGCCACGGCCTGCTCCGGACTAAAGAACGCCACACGCAGGCTCTCGGCACTGGACCGGGGTTCGCCGGACACGTATCGGCAAACAAAATCCATGATGACATTGGGCTGCGGTATCCGTCTGATGTTTGTGTTGACCGAGGCCAACCGTTCAACTTCGATCTCCACTCCCGCCTCTTCTTCGACCTCACGCCGCAGGGCGTCTAGCGGGTTCTCGCCCTGCTCGACTTGCCCGCCCGGACACTCCCAGCCCCGCCGGGGCGATTCGATCATCAACACGTATTTATCGCGCCACACGAAACCCATCACTGACAGGATGTGCAGCGGGGGTGTCATCTCGGTAACAAAGCGTCTGCCACCACCTCGAACGGCTTCAGGCGGTAGCTCAGGTACCTGACTCGACCCGTAAACGCCAAGAGGTGTTCGAGCCGAGACGCCATCGACGGGTGCGTGACGGCCGCCCGGGCTTCTTCGGGTTTCATCCACTCGACCCGCAGACTCTCGGCGCTCGTCTGCAGGACACCGGCCTGAAAGCGGCACACGTAGTCCAGCATGAGAATCGGGTGAGGCGTAGCGCCGACGTTGGTGTTAACCGCCGCCAATCGTTCGACCGACACCTCACAGCCTGTCTCTTCGAGAATCTCGCGGTGCAGGCCCGAAGTCGGGTCTTCGCCCTGCTCGACCTGACCGCCGGGGCATTCCCATTCGCGGCGGGGTGAATAGATCATGAGGACGTGATCTTGCCGCCAGACCAGCCCCATCGTCGCAAGGATGTGCAGCGGCGGCGTAAAAGCAACCCTCACACGGATAAGGGACTCCGAAGTGCTATGTCTTCGCCATTTCGACAAGTCGACGGGATAGCACTGAGTGTCTCGACTTCGTTCTCCAGTGCGGCCGCGTTGTCCAGCGACGCGACGAGGCCCAGCATGAACGCGGTCATCACCCAGCCGGTGCCGCCGGCGCTGAGCAGGGGCAACGCGATGCCTTTGGTCGGGACAACGACGGTGACGACGGCGATGTTGATCACGGCCTGCGTGCCGATCGTCAGCAACACGCCCAGGCCGACAAGGCGGGAGAACGCATCCTTGCATTCGGTCACGATCGCGAGCCCGACCCAGAGGATTACGAGCAGCAGCCCGACGACAAGCGCCGCGCCGGCGAGGCCGAGTTCTTCGGCGACGATGGGGAACAGGAAGTCGGTGGTGTCTTCGGGGAGGTGGTACTTGCGGACGCCTTGGCCGAGCCCGGTGCCGGTGACGCCGCCGTGGGCGAAGGCGAGCAGCGACTGGATCGGGTGGTAGCCGATGCCCTGCGGGTCGGCCCAGGGGTCAAGAAAAGCGAGCAGCCGCTTGACGCGGTACGGGCTGGTGACGATGGCCGCGACGACCGCCGCCCCGCCCAGTGGGATGAGCGCCCCGACGTGCCACCACCTGGCCCCGCCGGCCACGAGCATCGCCAGCGCGACGACGCCGATCAGCGCCCCGGTGCCGAGGTCTTCGAGCAGCACCATCCCCGCCCCGACGCCGATCAGCAGCAGGGGCGGGACCAGCCCATGGAAGAACCGGTGCATCACCCCGGCCCGCCTCGCGCACCACCACGCGATGGCAAGCACCATCGTCCACTTCATCAGCTCGCTCGGCTGAAACGACAACGGCCCGACCCACAGCCACCGAGACGAGCCGTTCACGTTCCGCCCCAGCCCCGGCACGAACGTCAGCGCCACCAGCGCCAGCGACCCGAGCACCATCAGCCACAGCGGGTTGACCAGTGCGGCCTTCGCCTGGACCGCAAACGACCGCGGACCCATCGGCCGGGCGTCGAGCTTCCGCCGGAACCCGAACATGCCCCGCACGTCGACCCGGGACCCCAGCAGCATCGCGAAGATCGCCAGCAGGGCGTACAGCGTGTGCCGGCCGCCGACGGCTTGCCAGACCGCGTCCCAACGCCCCGCGGGCTCGACGACGCCGTCACCGACCGCCATCCCCGCCGAGCGGACCATCACGACGCCCAACGCCAGCATCGCCGCCGCCGCGGCCATGAGCATGTGGGCATACCGCACCATGGCCGTCTTATCGACCCCGGAGCCGGTCGAAGCCCAAACATCATGGTGTGGACGGCTACGGCGCGACATCCGCAAGCCTCAGACCAAATGTCAAACTGGAGAAGCGGAACGAGTTGCCCGAGCCGATCCCCACTCGGACCCGTACGAGACCCTAGATTTCGGGTTAATCCCCCCAAAACCCGTTGCCCGTCCCCCGCGTCCGTGCTACGTTATCGATCTACGTATTCATCCCATTCACTTGTCTGTACCCCCGGCTCCTCGGGCGGATCAGGAGAGAAAGACCGATGATCGCTTCGCAAGACCGCGTGCTCATCAAGGTGTCGGCCTTGGCGTTGGCTCTGGGATTCTGCACCGCCGGTGCCCACGCCGTGGTGACCTACCCCGGCCCTTACGTCGGTGTCGACGTCACCTACACGGACATCGAAGAGGCCAGCGCCGACCCGATCGAAGACCCCGAGCCGCTGTACGGCGCCCCGACGCTCGTGCCGCCGAACATGCTCGACTTCAACCCGTCCGCCGCCGCGTTCTCCGCCGACTCCCCCCCGCCGGACAACACCGACGGCTCGCTGCGCCTGACCGTCACCTCGAACACCGCCGCCGAGATCCCCGTCATCATCGTCACCGAGAGCGGCGACTACGGCTTTACCGGCGCGACGTCGAATGGCGAACTTGTCGCCGCGACGCTCACCGTCCGCGTCCTCGACCCGGTCACGCAGACCGTCATCGCCCAGGACATCGCGACGTTCTTCGAGCAGTTCGACAACACGCCCAACGAGGTCGGCTTCTGGGACAACGCCGTCACGATCAGCCTGGCCGGCCTTGGTTACACCGAGGTCGAGCTGCTGATCGACAACACGCTCCAGGCGACCGGCAACGCCAACGTCACCGCCGAGATCCGCAAGAAAGACTTCAAGATCGACGTCCCCGAGCCCGGCACCGCCCTGCTCGCTTTCGCGGGCTCCGGCCTGATGTTGCTCAGCCGGCGTCGTTCGGCCTGAGGCTTCGACCACCAATGCAACCCGCCAGAGCCCGCTCCAGACCGAGCGGGCTTTTCGTTGGCCCCCTGGGCTTACCCGGCGCCCAGTGTCAACTCTGCGGCGGAACGGCGTGAGCCCCCCGCCTCAGGCCGAGGCATAACGCGGCCCCCGCCGGGACGAGTACCAGGGCCACCGGCTCGGGGATGGCGGTGATGGTGCCGCGGACGGTCCAGGGGTCCCCGGTCAGCGGGGGCGGGAAGGTGAGCATCCAGAACGACGCTGCGTCGGCGAACTCCTGCTCGGCATTGAATGCGGCGAGGGTGAACTCGACGGAATCGCCCTGCGTCACGGTACCCAGGCCAGAGATGTCGAGGTCCTTCCACCGCGGGTTGGCGGTGGAGTCGTTGAAGTCGTAGGTCAGCAGGGAGATGGGCGTGCCGCCGTTGACCGAGCCGCGGATCTCGAAGTCGTCAGGCCCGGAGTTGCCACGGGTGACGCGGAGGTCCATGGTGGTCAGGCCGATGTTGACGGCGGCGGTCACGTCGAAGCCCCAGGTCCACGCTTCACCGTCGGCGACGGCGGCGGCGAACGACGTGTTGGCTGGGTTGTAGCGGTAGAAGCCGAACTCCCCGAACTCGTTGAGCGGGACGGGCCCGGGGGGGACGAGCGTCAGCCCCGGGCCGGCGGTGAAGGGGGCTGGCGTGACCTGCGGCGCGTGAACCTCCGCCGTGAGCGGGTTCATGTCGTCCGTGCGGTACTGCACCAACACCGCCGCCGACGCGTGACCGGCTGAGCACCACGCCGCGAAGCCAAACAAGACGAGTCGGTTGTACACCTTTCTCTCCCTGCCGTCCTATTCGCCAAGGGCGGCAACATCCGATGTCGCAAGTCGGAGCCATGGTAAGCGACTTCGTCGCAAACAAAACCTGTTATCCGCGCATTCCCGACGAAAAGCCACACCTGGTCGGCCGATGCCAGCGTCATCTGCGGACATCCCACGCGGGCGACTCATCCATGCCGCCACCTCACGCGGAGGCCCTTCGTCACGTGGGGCCACCGCGGGAACGGCCAAGCGGGCGTGTTTGTTGGCGGGACCAGCCGGATGGCGGCGTCAGGCCCGACGACGTCGGCGTCGGAGTACGCCAGCGCTGAGGCCGCCGGCTAGCAGCAGGAACGCGGTCGCGGGCTCGGGGATCTGGTAGATCTCGAAGCCGGCGATGGCGCCGCTGAGCCCGTACCGCAGGTCGTTGGGGTCGATCCCCGACTGCGATGCCGGCGGGTTGTGATTCACCATCGACGAACCGAAGACCCACGGCTCGAGATTGCCGCTGATGCCACCGAGGAAGGCGTTCGAGTCTTCCAGCATGCCGGGCACGGCGTCGCTGAGGTCACGGTCGACGTAGAGCTGAAGCCCACCGTACGCAGGACCAAACGTGACGACGACATCGACGTACTCGTCCAGGTTCAGTGGGTTGGTCGTCATCACGAAGTTGTCGGCCGAAGTCGACTGCAGGCGGACTTCGATGTTGCCGGTCGTGTCGGTGGTTCGCACGAAGTCGACGGTGAAGTGCCCGCCCGTGCCGAAGCCGTTGTGGTCTTTGGACACGATCGTCTCGATCGCGTCGTTGAACTGGCCCGTGTTGATCCCTCGGATGAAGATGACGCCAGAGTCGAGTTGGTCGGCCGCGACGTGCGGGGTCGTCGCGTAGGACCTTCGGTCGGCGTCCACAAAATCCAGCACGCCGAGCGTCACGCCATTGCTGTCGGTCAGCGACGACAACACGATGTCGCCGGGATCGTTGTTGTTGATCGTGATGACCCGGCCGGCGATGTTGTCGACCAACGGGGTCGCGTCTCCGAAATCCCAACTGGCCAGTGGCACGCTCGCCGGCACCGCGGGTGGCAGCATGAAGCCGGCCGCGGGCAACGATACGCCTGCAAGCAACAACACCGCCCCGGCACCGAGAGTCCTACGCAATGCCATGGTCTGTCTCCTCATTCCTTGCCGTGTGAATCGTGATGCTGAACCTCGGCTGCCCCCGCATGCTTGGATAGTACTGCCGGTCGGCGAAGCACCAACCCCCCGCGGGCCAACTTTCACCCCCGAATTTTTCGCGTCAGTATGAATCCCCCTGCGATAAACCCATAGCGGAGGCGGGGGCTCGGGTGGCCACGCGGCTCCTGAAGCCCTTTCGGTCTCCGGGCTGGCCGGGACTTCTTAGGTATGCTGCTTCGCCGTCGCAGTGCTGAGTCGTTCTCGCCACGGCGTTGTCTCGGGGCCGCCCCCCGCTCCACGGGAAGGTGTGACCCAGCGGATTGGCAAGGAAGATGGCCCGGACGTGACGCTGAGCAATCCGGTGCGGTGGCCGAGTGGTTGAAGGCAGCGGTTTTGAAAACCGCCGAACGGTCCTGCCGTTCCGTGGGTTCGAATCCCACCCGCACCGTTCCCCGGAGTGAATACCGAAGCTTGCCCGCATCAGGGGGCCAGGCGCTCGACGCGCCAAGTCGTCGCCGCACCCTCGCCATCTCGGACGTAGCGCAGCCGGTCATGCAGCCGCGACGGCTGGCCCTGCCAGAACTCGATCGTCTCGGGGACCACGACGTAGCCGCCCCACCCGTCGGGCCGGTGGACGTCGCCGCCGGCGAAGCGTTGCTCGGCGTCGGCGTAGCTCTGCTCGAGCGTCGCGCGGTCCGGGATCACCGAAGACTGCGGCGACGCCCACGCCCCGAGTTGGCTGCCGCGGGGTCGGTCCTTGAAGTACGCGTCGTTGGCGTCGGGGTCGAGTTTCCGCACCGCGCCGGTGATCCGGACCTGCCGGTCGAGCCGGTCCCAGTAGAACACGAGCGTTGCACGCGGGTTGGTGTCGAGGTGGCCCGCCTTGGCTGAGGCGTAGTTGGTGAAGAACGCGAAGCCCGACGCGGCGTTCAAGCCTTTGAGCAGCACGACCCGCGCGGCCGGCTCACCCCCCGTCGAGGCGGTAGCGAGCGTCATCGCGTTGGGCTCCTTGATGCCGGCCGCCTTGGCCTGCGTGAACCACTTCTGGAACTGGTCGAACGGGCTGTCTTCCAGGTCCGCCTCGTTCAGGCCAACGACCTGATAAGGCTGACGTAAAGCAGCCAGGTCGGGTGTTGCGCCCGGGCCCTCCGGCGTCGACGTTGCGGATTGCTTCTTCCGGCCGAACATCAAGGTCCACACAAGGGGTCGCGAACTCAGCGCTAGCGGTCGTTCCGTAACCCGGCGGCCTTCCGCAGCGCGCCGACCTCGCCGGGCGTGAGCTTCCGCCACTGGCCGGAGGATAGCCCCTTGAGCCGCAGCGGTCCGATCGCGGTGCGCTGCAGTCGGCGGACGCTGTAGCCCAGCCGGGCGAACAACCGGCGGATCTCGCGGTTCTGCCCCTCGGCGAGCGTGACCGCCACCGTCGTCCGGTCGCCGCGCGTGCGGTCGGTCTCGTGCCGGAGAATCTCGATCTTTTCCGCCTTGGCACGCCTGGCCGGGGCGTTCGCGTCGTTCGTCTGACGGGGGGCCAGGAACAGCCCCTTCCGCAGCTTGGCCGCGTCTTTATCGGTGAGGGTGCCCTTGACCGAGACGAGGTAGCGTTTTGCCACGCCGTATCGCGGGTGGGTCAGCCGTTGCGTCAACTCGCCGTCGTCGGT
>JANQPR010000126.1 GCA_028285385.1 Phycisphaera sp. | reverse complement strand
AAGCCATGGGACATCCGCGAGTTGCAGCCCGTCGTCCGCCAAGCCGCCGAGCTCTTTTACTTGCAGCGCGAATACGACGCGCTGGTCGCCGAGAAGCTGAGCGTCATTCAACGGATGCTGTTGATGGACCGCGCTAAGGTGCTCTGTGTGTTGGCGACTTCCCTGCAGTCGGACCTGAACCACGCCGCCTACGCCGCACGCGACGTGATCCAGTTCAACGCCAAGCACGGCTTCGCCGAAGGAGACGCGGTTGCCGCCGGGTGGGAAGACCTCTGGACGGGTACGGTCGGCGAAGCCGCCGCGTCGGTCGAGATCGCCACGGCCGTCCGAGCCGCGTTGCAGCCGTCGGGTTTCGAATCTCGAAGCCTCGATGCCGTCGTCTCCGAACTCGCTGCCGAGCAAACGGGGGTCAGCCTGGATACCTCGGCCATGCCAAAGCCCACGCCGGTGGACGCCGAGGTGTTCCGCGTGTTGATCACCCGCTTGCTGCGGCTCGCTGAACACCTGTGGCCGTCTGGTGGCGACCCGAAGCTGAGCTGCTACCTCTCCGGCGAGTCTTCTCCCGAAGCCGTGATCAGGCTGTCCGGAGCCGGCGATCTCGTTCGCTTGTCTCAGCTCACCTCGCTGACTCAAGGCGGGCTCTGGTCATCGACCGGCCCGGGCTTTGATCTCCTGCTCGTCTACTTCGCGGCTCATCATCACGCTGGCCACGTCACCGTCGAGGCGGGAAGCGACGCGCTAAGCGTCGAGGTCCGCTTGCCTATCGACCCAATGTCGGACGAGCGAGCACCGCTGCCCGAAGCCTGGGTCGAACAGGTGTTGGCCACGCTCGAACTGTGACCGAGATGCTCGAAGTCGCACGAACGACTATCGCAAGTTTTTTCAACTGCAAATTTGATTTATTGCTCAAGCCGCAGGATAATGCGAATGGTGCTGGCCTGTGCGAATAACTGGACCCCCCCCCGACAGCATGGGTCAGCACCATTTTGTCTCTGCCGGTGCTCCCGCACAGGCCACGTTCCGGGATGATTTGTGTGCGTGATGATCACGCTGAACGCCACGGCCGACTCAACGTGAGGTGAAGCCCCGTTCTCCTCGGGGAATCGGAGTTGACCGGACTCAAGCTACCCACCGGCACGCAGACGGGGCCCGTCAGCCGCTGAACCGCCCACCGACCATCGGTTGGGCGAGCGATCCGGACGAGGCGCTGAGCTACTCGCATCACGCAACCGGAAGATTCGGATCCAAGACACAGACGACTCACCGCAGTGTCGTTTCGACCTCGATCCAGCACCAAGGCCGGGTTCTAGGCCGGAGCTGATAACTCTCGCTGGGCTAGCCCTCACCAACCTCGAAAAAGTCAAGCGAGGCCCTGATCGCGGCGGTTGCGTCGGCACGGAGCTTGTCCCATGCTCTGTCCATGCCGTCTGCCCGACCCAACGTCCTCGTCTTTTTTACCGATCAGCAGCGCCACGACACCACCGGGGTGCACGGCTGCCCGTTGGACCTTACGCCAAACTTCGACCGACTCGCCCGGACCGGCACGGACGTGCACTACTCGTTCACCTGCCAACCGGTGTGCGGCCCGGCCCGCGCGTGCCTGCAGACCGGCACGTACGCCACCACCAACGGCACCGTTACCAACACCCACCCGTTCAACCCCGACCTGCCGAACCTGGGCACCTGTTTCCGCGACGCGGGCTACCGCACCGGCTACCTCGGCAAGTACCACCTCGGGCCGCACGGCGTCGACGGCCCGGTCCCACGCAAGCTCCGGGCCGGGTACGACGACTGGCTCGCCGCCAACGTCCTGGAGTTCACTTCCGACGCGTACCGCACTCGGCTGTGGGATGCGGACAATCAACCGCACGACCTGCCCGGTTACCGGGCCGACGCGGTCACCGATGCGCTGATCCGTAAGCTCGACGCTCAACACAGGAACAACGCGGCGGAGCCCTTCTTCTACTTCACGAGCTACATCGAGCCACACCACCAGAACCACGTCGACGGGTATCCCGCGCCCGATGGGTATCGGCAACGCTACACCGGCCGGTGGTGCCCGCCCGACCTCGCGGCGTTGCCGACTCACCCCGACGCGACGGACCGCCCCGCCACTTCTGTCGGCGGCAACGCGCCGGCGCAGCTCGACGGCTACTTCGGCATGGTGAAGCGCCTCGACGAAGCGCTCGGCCGAGTGTGCGACGCGCTGAAGTCGTTGGGGCAGCTCGAGAACACGGTCATCCTGTTCACGTCCGACCACGGCTGCCATTTCAAGACCCGCAACGGCGAATACAAGCGTAGCGGACACGAGTCGTCGATCCGCGTGCCGACGCTGCTGCACGGCGGACCGTTCACGGGCGGCGGTCGCGTGCAGGAGCTCGTGTCGCTCGTCGACCTGCCGGCTACTTTGCTCAACGCGGCGGGTATTGAAGTTCCCGAGACATTCGAGGGCCGCTCGATCCTGCCGCTGGTACGGGGCGACACCGCGGCAAAGCGAGACTGGCCGGACGACGTGTACGTCCAGATCAGTGAAGCCAACTGGGGCCGGGCCGTCCGCACAAAACGGTGGAAGTACATCACACACGATCCTGACGCGCGGTCGTGGGGCTCGGGCTTCACCGGGATACACGCGCGCCTCGTCGAGGCCGAGCTTTACGACCTCCAAGAAGACCCGCACGAGCTGGTCAACCTGATCGGCTGGGACTCGCATTCTGGCGTCCGGGCCGTGATGCGGGAACGGCTGCTCAACCGGATGCAAGCACTTGGCGAGCCGCAGCCGGAGATCATCGAGCCCGAGGTAGCGCCCAACGCGCAGCGACGGGTGTCGCCGGATGAAACCCGCGCCTAAAGCGCGAGAGAGAGCCGAGGAAATGCGGACCGCAGCGGCCTAGCATGCCCTGCGCGGGTTGGCTTTGTCCGCACGCGGGGAATCCCGTGGCTTCGGAGTGGTCGCTCATGTCTCTGGCACTCGACGGGTTGGGCTGGGCCGCGCTCGCACTGACGCTGATGCCGACGGCGATGGTGGCGTTGAACCTTTTGCGTTTCCGCAAGCTGCCGTTGGCACCGGTTGACGCCGCCTCCCGTGATAGATCAGACGCGCCGCCACAGCTTTCGGTGCTAATCCCGGCAAGAGACGAGGCCGGTTCGATCCAGGCCTGCCTGGACCACGTCCGCGCCGCGGGGGAAGGCGTCGGTTACGAGGTCGTCGTCCTGAACGACCACTCGACCGACGAAACCGAAGCGATCGTGCTCGCCGCCGCCGAGAATGACCCGCGCATCCGGCTGGTGCAGGGCGACCCGTTGCCCGGCGGGTACAACGGCAAACAGCATGCGTGCTGGCAACTCGCGCAGCACGCCCGTGCCGACGTGCTGACCTGGATCGACGCGGACGTGCGTCTGCAGCCCGGCGCCTTGGGTCGCCTCCTCGCCGAAGCGGAACGCAATCCCGCACAGCTGCTGTCGGGCTTCCCGCGTCAACGGACGGGCGGGCTGCTGGAGAAGCTCGTGATCCCGCAGATCCACGCGGTGCTGCTGGGCTATCTGCCGATGGGCCGGATGCGCAAGTCGGCTTCGCCGGGGTATGGCGCGGGGTGCGGGCAATGGTTCGCCGCCAAACGCGAGGCTTACTTTGCCGTCGGCGGGCACGGCGCGATCGTCCGGCACATCCACGACGGCATCGCGCTGCCGCGGCTGTTCCGCCGAGCCGGTCACGGCACGGACATCTTTGACGCTTCGGACACCGCGAGTTGCCGGATGTATACCCGCGGCGCGGACGTGTGGTCGGGTTTCACGAAGAACGCCACGGCCGGGATGGCCTCACCGGTCGCGATCATGCCGTGGACGCTGCTGCTGCTGGGCGGCTGGGTGCTGCCGTGGGTAACACTGGCGTTGTGGCTGTCGAGCGCCTGGACGCCGGCGTGGTCGGCGCTGGCGTGGACACCGGCGGTTCTCGCCACGGCCGTATCGATCGCGCTGGGGGCACGGTTCCGTCAGGGCGTTGTTGCTACGCTGCTGCGCCCCGTCGGGATCGCGACGCTGCTGTTGATCCAGTGGGACGCGCTGCGACGGAAGTTGATCGGCCAACCCGCCGAGTGGCGTGGCCGGCAGTACGTGCCGACTTGACCCATCGACTTGACTTCACGCGATCGAAGGTAGGTTCTGGCTCCGCGGCTCAGATGACAACCCGGCTGGTTGCCTCGATCCGCGCAGGCAGGTCGAGTTTTTCCAAGTCGTCCGCACAGACCGCGGTCGTGGGCTTCACCTCGACCCAGCTGCCGTCGTCGCAGCGCACGCCGGCGTGGGAGAGCCACCGCTTGGCCCGGTCGACCTGCAACTGCTTCGCGGTGTCGGGCGAGTCCTGGACGCCATCGCCGGGGGCGTTCTTGATCGGGCCGAACTCGTCCTCGCGGACCGTCTCGAGCACGATCGACCGCTCGCACATCGGCAGCGCATCGAAGACGAACGTCTCTAGTTTCACCGCGTTGGGCGAGGCCGGGTCGACGGTCTCTGCCCCGTCAAAGAACGACACTTTCTTCTCGGCACGGTTCCAGGGCAGGCTGAACCCGTGCTCCCCCTCGTTGAGAGACGCAACGAAGTCCACGGCGATCACATGGATCGCGATCGAACCGGCGTTGAACTCTAGGTTGCCGTCGGCGTCGGTCTGCGTCGCAAGCTCGTCTGGCATGTTGCTGTACTCGATGACGGACATCTTCCCGTCGACGAGCGCGAAGTTGCCGACCTTCTCCATCGCGTCGCGCTTGGGCAGCGACTTGGAAGACATCTGTGCGCCGTCGAGGCGGTGCAGCCCGAGGAACAGCGGGTCGCCGATATCGATCAGCGGGTTGTCGACCTGGAAGTAGCTAATCTGGGTGACGCCGCGCTGCTTCATGTCGGCGATCGCGCCGGACGCGTAGAGCGCCTTGAGCGACCCGCCGTGCCCGTTGGGCGACAACGCGAGCGCGTCCGGTGCGGCGAGCAGGCACTTGCCGGACTGCATGTCGATCGCGGGCATCATCGCCTGCGGGAAGAGCATCACGTCCTCCGGGCTGAGCCCGAAGTAGTCGTGCTCCTCGAAGAAGGCGACCGTCGGCGCATGGTTGATCGGCGAAGTCATCACGTACCACGGCACGACCGCGCCGTACTTCGCGTGCAGCTTCAGCAGCTGCTCGGCGAAGAGCTGGAACAGCGGCGCCTCGCGGATCGGCGACGCGGGGAAGGTGCCCTTAGGCGCGTCCCAGCCGAGGCGGGTGCCTTGCCCGCCGGCCACCACGAACGCGGCGACCTTGCCGTCGCGCAGCAGCTGCTCGCCGGCGGCGCGGGCCTGGTCGTACTTCTCGGCCTGGGCGTCGTCGGCGGGCTTGGCCGGGTAGAACGGCGCGGGGGCGACGTCACCCGACAGCGCAAAGGCCGGCTTCTGCCTGACGTGGGACTCGATCAGCCGCGCGACCTCCGGCCAGTCGATGCATTCGACCTCGTTGAGCAGCCGCTCGCGTTGCTCGTCGGACAGCCCTTCGGCCTGGGCGAGCAGGTGGCCTTGGCCGACGGCGTCGAGGGCGGCCCGGGCGTCGGCGAGTCGGTCGGCGGTGGTGGTGGTCGTCATGGTTCGGTTCGCCAGGTTGCGTTGGGTCGTGGATCGAGCGAGCGTGATGGACAGCATCGGCGGGATCGCCGGGGGTGCTTGGGCGTCGGCCCGGTAAGCCAACGGTTTACGGGGTCGGCGTGGAGCTCCGCCAAGCCGCGTGCCCGACGAAGAACGGCCCGAGTTTCTCCAGGTAGCGCGAGGTCTGCCGTGTGCTGCGCATGGCCTGAACGAGCTTCGACAGCGGCGCGAGCTCTTTGCCGACGAGCCCGACGACGAAGTCGTTGTCGCGGCGGTCGAGCCCGTGGCAGGCGAGACGGATGTCGTGTGCGGCGTCGGCCCGGCCGAAGCCCATGCCGATCGTGCCGTGCTCCTTCAGGATCGACATCTTCGCCTCGCGGTCGAGTGTCTCGAACTCTCCCTTGCGCCGCAGCGGGTACCAGACCGCCCATGGCCAGTCCGGATGCAACGCGTGGCGGGTCGGTCGGTGGATGAGCGTCTCGTCGAGGTCGGGCTCGTAACCAAGGCTGTATGTCCGACCGAACATGGTGAGTTCGGGCCGCGGCGTAAGGTTCCCGAAGGCGTCGCCGGCGAGCAGGTCACGCATCTCGCCGGGGAAGAAACCCGGGTCTTCAGCGATGCTTAACAGGGCGATGCCGCGCGGGTCGAGCACGTCGCGGTACAGCACGGCCTGCTGCGAGAAGTCGCGGCCGAACGTCGACGCCAGCGCGTCGGCCA
>JANQPR010000122.1 GCA_028285385.1 Phycisphaera sp. | reverse complement strand
CCGCAGTCGCTCGTGGTGTTCGACGAACTCGGTGCCGGGTCCGGCGCCCCGATCGCCGTGAGCGAAGGACGCGAGGCCGCTGCGCCCTTCCACCCCGGCCGGGTCCCGATCGACGCCTACAACGCCGCGATCTTGGACGCCGTGCAGTGGACCGCTACGACAACCAGCGCTGAGATCTAAGAGCCACCACTGATGACGGAGCCGGTTCAAGCAGTAACCGTTTGGAAGGACACCCCGATGAACATCCCCCTCTGGCAACTCAAGAAACAGATGTGCGACATCGGCCACCGGATCTGGCTCCGCGGCTTCTGCGCCGGCAACGAGGGCAACCACTCGATCCGGATCGGCGAGGACCGTGTGCTTTGCACACCGACCGGCATCAGCAAAGGCTTCCTCGAACCCGACGACCTGTGCGTCGTTGACCTCGAGGGCAATCAGGTTGAGGCCAACCCCAAGGGTCGGAATCGCACCAGCGAGGTGCTCGTGCACCTCGCGATCTACAAGAAGCAGCCGACAGTCCGGGCGGTGATCCACTCGCACCCGCCGCACGCCGTGGCGTTCTGCCTGGCGAACATGCCGCTGCCCGAGGGGATCCACCCCGAGGCCGAGGTCTTCCTCGGGCGGACGATCTTCGCGAAGTACGCGACGCCCGGCGGCCCGGACCTGCCCGCCAGCTTCATCGACCGCATTAACGAGCAGACCACGACCATCCTCATGGCGAACCACGGCTCGGTGTCGCTCGGGGCCGACCTCACCGACGCCTACTACAAACTCGAGATCCTCGACAACTACTGCAAGCAGCTCATCCTCGCGAAGCAACTCGGGCAAGTGAACGTGCTCAATGACGAGCAGATGGTCGAACTACTCAAAGTCAAGGAGCGGTTCGGCTTCCCCGACGAACGGCTGGGCTGCGCCGCGGAGGGCTGTGTCGGCCCGGCGAACGAGGCGTTCCTCACGACCTTCGGCGTGCAGCCGATGTCGGCGTGTTGCAACGGCCAGGGAGACGTGAACCGCAGCGCCGCGACCAGCGCCGACGGCGACGCCGCGTTCGAACGGATGGTGCAGACGATCACCGACCAGATCATGGCCGGCTCTCCGAACTGATTCCTCGTCGCTGCCGTTCTTTCCTCAGCGTGCCGTGTTCGGTTTTAGAAGAAAGGCTCAACCATGCCCATCAAAGTCGCCGTCGTTGGTGGGGCCGGTCGCGTCGGCTCCAACGCCGCTTTCGCCCTGCAGTGCGGCGGGGTGGTGCGCGAGATCGCGCTGGTGGACGTCGCGCACGACGTCGCTCAGGGCGAAGCGCTCGATCTATTGCACGGCAGCTCGATCGCCGCCGACCAGCGCATCGTCGCGGCCGAACTCGGCCAGGTCGCCGACGCGGACGTGGTGTGCATCACCGCCGGTTCGCGGCGCAAGCCCGACGAGTCCCGCCTCGACTTGATCAACCGCAACGTGTCGATCTTCAAGGGGATCCTCGACGGCCTGCGAGATGGCGGGCTCTCCCGTGACGCGATCCTCTTCGTCGTGTCCAATCCGGTGGACGTGCTCACCCGGCTGGCCCTGGAGCACCTTGACTGGAACCCGCAACGGGTGATCGGGCTGGGCACCGTTCTCGACACCGCGCGGTTCCGTTCGATGATCGCCGACGCCAAGGGCCTGCCGCCCACGCAGGTCAAGGCCCTGATCCTTGGCGAGCACGGCGACACGATGAGTCCCATCTGGTCGTCCGCGACGGCTGCGGGCATCTCGTTGAACGAGTTGCTTACGCCCACGGAACAGCAGGCGATCTTCGAGCGCACCAAGGGCTCGGGGGCCGAGGTGATCCGGCGCAAGGGCGGCGCAGGCTACGCGGTTGGGTTGTCGATCCTCGAAGTGATCCACAGCATCGCGCTGGACCGTCGCCAAGTCTTGCCGGTATCGACCCGGATGGATGGGCCGTATGGCCTACGACAGGTTTGCCTTTCGATACCGACGGTGGTGGGACGGGCCGGCGTGCTGGGCTACCACGAGGTCGCTTTATGGCCCAAGGAGCAGGCGGGGTTGAAGCGCTCGGAGCAGGCCCTCGAGCAGACGTACGCGCAGCTCGGTTAAGCCGGCGACGCGCGAAGGCCGATCATCCTGACGGAACCGATGCTGATCGTCGAACGCCAGCAACGCCTGATCGAGTTTCTCAAGGAGCGCGGCAGCGCCAACTTGGATGCCTTATCGACCGAGCTGGGCGTCAGCGCGTCGACCGTTCGCCGGGACCTCGATGTCCTGGAGCAACGGGGCCTTCTCAGCCGTACGCACGGCGGGGCGGTGTTTCGCGGCGCCGAGCCAGAGCCCGTGGCGCCCCCGGCCCACGCGTTCGCTGCGCGGATGGCCGCGCAGGTCGACGCCAAACGGGCCATCGGGGCCGCGGCGGCAGCGCTGGTCGAACCCAACATGACGCTGTTGCTCGACGCCGGCTCGACGGTGGTCTACGCGGCGCAGCAGATCACGGTGCGCCCGATCCAGATCGTCACGACGTCGCTCGCCATCACGCAGCTGTTCGCGAACGACGAACAGGCCGAGGTCACGGTGCTCGGTGGGCAGCTGTACCCCCGGACTTCGGCGATGGTGGGCGCGATCACCCGTCGGGCGCTCGGCGAGGTCTTCGCGGACCTGTGCTTCATGTCGCTCGCCGGGCTCGACGAGTCCGCCGCGTACAACATCAACATGGCGCAGACCCGCGTCGAGCAGGCGATGTTGGAACAGGCCGACCGGACCGTTCTGTTGATGGACGCCAGCAAGTTCGGCCGCAAGTCGCTGGTCAAGGTCGCGGAACTGCGGAAGTTCGACTCGGTCTTGGCCGACGGGGCCGTGGAGCAAGGGTGGCGGTCGTCCTTGGGCGACCGACTCGTGACCGCGGCCCAGTGATCAAGGCGAGGAGTCGGTTGTCGGCGTCGACGGTTGACGGCCGAGTACCCGATGGACTTCCGCCGTGTCGGTCTGGCCGTCCGCGACAAGTTGCTGCGCCGTTTCGTGCAGCGACACACAGCCCGACTGCGTCCCCAGCGCGGTTTCGATCGCGTCGAGACCGCCGCCGCCCAGGACAGCCGCACGCACCCTTTCGTCTATCCACCCGATCGACGCGACCGGCACTCGTCCGCGGTAGCCATCGCTTCCGGCCGGTGTGCCTTCGCGGGTTGTTCGGCGCAGCAAGCGTATCGAGACGACAGCCGCCAACGCCCCGGCGGCTTGGTAACGCTCGACGCCCATCTCGAGCAGCCGGACGATCGCGCCGGACGGGCTGGCGGCGTGCAGGGTCGACACCAACCGGTGCCCCGACAGCGCCGCCTGCACCGCCACCGTTGCCGTGGCCGCGTCGCGGACCTCGCCGAGCGCGAGAACCTGCGGGTCTTGTCGGAGCATGCTGCGCAGGGCGCGTTCGTACGTGAGTTCACCGAACGGTGCGACCTGCACCTGGGTCACGCCCGGGAGGTCGCGCTCGATCGGGTCTTCGAGCGAGACGACACTCAGGCCTTGGTTCTTCGCCGCGAGGTGTTCGAGCAGTGCGTAGGTGGCCGTGGTCTTCCCCGAGCCGGCGGGGCCACAGAACAGGAGCATCCCCGAATCGCCCGCGGCGAACCGTTTGAGCCCATCGAGCACCGGTGTCGGAAGCCCGAGTTGGTCGATGCCGCGTGGTTGTGTGAGGTCGGCCGGCAGACGAACGACCGCACGCAGCCCATGGTTGGTCGGCATTACTGAAACGCGGAGGTCCAGCTGTCGATGAGGCGACCCTTCGTCATCGCTTGGCAGCTCGAGTTGGCAGCAGCCTTCTTGCGGGATGTCGAGCCGGTACGTCAGCAGTTTCGCCATTACCATGAGCCGGTTGACGCACGCCCGGCCGGCCGTTGGTTCGAGGCGCGTCACCGTATGCAATAGACCGTCGACGCGGACGCGCCACTCGCATCTCGTGGCCGTCGGCTCGATGTGGACGTCGGAGGCGCGTCGGTTGACCGCGTCGGCCAACCACGCCGTCACGTCGGGGGCGGGAGCTTCATGGTTGACTTTTGGCGAAGAGCCCAAGCGCTGATCCTTCGGTCGAGTTTGACGGGGGGCGTGGGCGAGTCGGTCGCCCAAACGTAGGACGGCACGGCTCGACAGGCGATTCACCAGACGCCGAGGCTTACATATTGCGTCTTCCGACATCGGAGCCCGCCGCTCAGGTCCGGACCGGTCTACGCGCCGGCGGCGATGGGGCCCCCTGTTGAGCGTACCGATACCGGCGTGGGCGGGGGTCGTCGTTTTTCGAGTAGCTCATCCGGATTTCCTTGGCGCGGGCGGCTGGCGGCGGTAGCGTGGCGGTGTCACAAGCACGGGGTTGCCATGTCTCAGTCTTCCGGTCGGTTGTCCTCCAAGCTCCTTTCCGTGGCGTGCCCCCGGGCCCCACGTTGCGAAGCCCTCGAGCCGCGGGTCCTGTTGTCCGGCGTCACGACGGCGGCGGCGCTCGAGCCGGTGTACGAGGCGCCCGCGCCGACCGGCGACGCGTGGCGGGTTGACTTCAACCGCGACGGCGTGATCGACGCGCACGACGTGGCCCCGCGCCCCGGCGCGGCCCGGGCCGGCGAGTCGTCGCTGCGGATCGGCGGTCAATACGCCAGCGACCCGGTCCCGGGCAACGCGAGCCTGCGCGGCGTCGTAGTGGCGGGTTACGGGCAGGCCGGCGCGTCGGTGGTGTTGGGGTCGGGGCCACTGAGCGGAGCCGTGAACGTCAACGGTCAGGTCGAACAGGGCGATCTCGACGCGGTGCTCCAGAACTGGGGTAGTTCTTTCTCGGTTCACGACAACATTCTGGGTGGTTCAACAACCGAGACCCGAGATTTGCTCAGTTCTTCGATTGCCTACGCTCCATACGGCGCTGAGTTCTACGACGACGTCTCCGATTTCATCCTGACCGCGACGCCGCCGGCGGGTCAGACCAGCCTCCGCAGCGACGACCCGCGGGACCGCGGCGACGCGGCGGCCCGTGGGCGGGGTTTGCAGTTCACGTGGAACAACAGTCAGAAGACCGGCGAGTTGAGCGCGGTGGTCGGCTTCGAGCAGGCGGCCGCGGTGATGCAACAGGGGACGTTCCTGCCGCTCGGGCTGTCGGTGCCGGCCGATGGGTCGCGCGAGTACGAGGTCCGCGTCGAGTGGGATAACGGCTGGGGCGACCCGTTCGCTCAGGGCGTGGGGGCGGCGATTACCAGCGACGGAGAACTCGCGCTGGTCGCCGGGGGCGGCTACACGGGGCAGTTCGAGATCGAAGTGGTCGAACTGCGACCGAAAGGCACCGAACTGACTCGCGTGGATGAACGGGTCACGGTGGCCCCGGCCGGGAACCAAGCGCCGCGCCCGGTGGTGTTGCCGACCGAGATCGTCGGGGACGTGGGCGGCGTCTGGCGGTTCCAGTTGCCCGATCGCGATCGTCAGGGCGAACCGGTGCGGTACGACGTGAGTTTCGGTGTTCCGGGCGATGGGACGTACCGGTTCGACGCGGAGGCCTATGTCGACGCGGACAACGTGCTGACGATCGACCGCGAAACGATTCGGGAGATGATGCTGGCTCGACAGCAATACGCCCGGGAGGTCGTTCAGCGTGAGCGACAGGTTGCGGCGTATCACGATGCATTCGCGGAATGGCGTGATGCAGACGGGGATTCGAGTTCCCGGCCGTTATGGGCAGACTTCGTGAACGTGGACCCGCGAGAGCCCGGCGTCGGCTTCGACAGCACCTACCTGCAGAGCATGCCGTTCGAGCTGCTGCTCTCGACGTCCGATGGATGGTCGGTGACGACACAGACGGCGACGCTGATGTTCGCGCCGCCGAACAACCCGGCGCCGGCAATCGGGTTGGCCGACGTCACCGCGTCACGCGCCACCGACACTTACACGTTCAACGTGCCGGCGTACGACGCCCAGGGCGACGCGGTCGAGTACGACCTGTGGACCTCGACGGGTGTGGCGACGCTCACGCCGTTCGTTCGGGCGGACGAGCACCGGGTCACTTTCGAGTCGCCGTACCTGGGCATCGAGCCGATCCGGCTGCGGGTCACGATGTCGGACGGCGGGTTGCCGGTGCAGGAGTCGTTCGTGCTGTGGACGTCGCGGGCCGGGACGCCGGCGCCGTACATCGAGATCCCCGACCAGGTGCGCGACGCGGCGCAGGGGACAATCATTACCGTCCGTCTGCCTCCCGAGGACCGCGACGGCGAGCCGTTCTCGTACGAAGCCATTCTGACCACGCCCGATGCCAACGGTGAACTCCCCGTCACTTGGCGAGAGCCGAAGATCAGTGTGAACGGGTGGGGCCAGTCGGACGAATACGGCGGGCGGTTCCGCGTCGGCGGGGACAGCCGGCGGGCCTACGACGCGCTGTTCGATGCGCATTCGCCGATCATGGAGCACGGGCGGGTGTTCGTGCGGTCCAACCGCATCGGCATCGTCGTGATGCCCGATTACGTGGGCGACCTGGCGGTGATGATCCGCGCGACGCACGGCGACACGACGATCTACGACACGTTCAAGGTCACCGTGGACCGCGCGAGCACGCCGCGGCCGTTGGACGCGTTGCTCGGCGTGACCCGGGACGTGTTCAAGCCGGCGGACCGGCGGGGGCACTTCCAGCCGCTGCCGAAGGTGAACGACCGCGGGCAGCCGATCCGCTACACGGTGCGTTCGTCGACGGGGGACTGGGTGTCGCTGACCCACGACGCGGCGGGGCGTTTTGGCGTGAACGTGGTGCCGGTGCAGGGGTTCGGCGGCAGCTTCGGGATCACGCTCATCGCGGAGACGAGCGGCGGGCGCGTGGAGCGGCGATGGAACCACCACGTCGACTACACGCCGGGGGCGCGGAGTGAAGCGTTGACGGTTGGCGCGTCGTCGGCCGGGCGGGTATTGCCGGGCATGAACGACGTGACGCGGTCCATGCTCGACGCGCCGTGGACGTTGCCGCTCCCCGTTACCCACGCCGGCAAGCCGGTGACGTATGACGTCCGGACCACGTCGGGGCCGTGGGCACGGGTGAATGCCGACGGTTCGGGGCGGCCGGTGCTGGGCATCTACCCGCCGCAGGGCTTCCGCGGCGGCTTCCTCGTGCAGGTCGATGCGATGGTAGACGGCACGATTGATCGCGAAGTGTTTGAGTTCACGGTCCCGTTGTAGGCCTTGGGATCAATGCACGCATCGTCTTGAAGACCTTGAGAGCACGCGCCGCGCGGGGTGCCGTGGATCAGGCGGCGTGTAACGGCAACCCGAACGTCTCGGCGACGGCGTGGTGACAGACCCGGCCGGCGTGCAGGTTGAGCGCGGAACTGAACACCGCGTCGTCGGCGAGCGCGTCGGGGTCGCGTTGCGCGAGTTGAAGGACGAAGGGCTGCGTTGCGTGGCAGAGCGCTTGGGTGCTCGTGCGTCCGACGGCCCCGGGCATGTTGGCAACGCAGTAGTGGACGACATCGTCGATTACGAACGTTGGGCTCGCGTGCGTGGTGGGGCGGGTGGTCTCGACGCACCCGCCCTGGTCGACGCCGACGTCGACGATCACGGCACCGCTGCGCATATCCGCGAGCATCGACCGCGGGATCAGCGTCGGACAACGGCCGCCGGGGATGAGCACCGCGCCCACCACCAGGTCGCTCGTCGTGGCGTGGTCGGAAACCGCGTGAGGGTGGCTGTAGATCGTCCGGACGTTCGGCGGCATCACTTCGGCGAGGTGACGCAAGCGGTCAAGGTCGACGTCCATCAGCACGACGTCCGCCCCGAGCCCCGCGGCAATACGCGCCGCGTTGGAGCCCACGACCCCGCCGCCGAGCACGAGCACCTTCGCCGGCTCAACCCCCGGCACACCTGACAGCAGGATGCCCCGACCCTCTTGCGGCTTCTCGAGGTACTTCGCGCCTTCCTGGATGCTCATCCGCCCCGCGACTTCGCTCATCGGTGTCAGCAACGGCAGCCGGCCGTGACGGTCGGTCAGCGTTTCGTAGGCGACCGCGGTCACCCCCGAGTCGACGCACCGCTCGGTCAACTCACGGGACGCCGCGAAGTGGAAATAAGTGAACACGACCTGCCCGCCACGCAACAGGTTGAGTTCCCGGTCGATCGGCTCTTTCACCTTCACGATCATCTCGGCCTCGGCGAAGACCTCGTCGGCGTCGTCGACCAACTCGGCACCCGCGGCGAGGTAGTCTTCGTCGGCGTAGCCGCTGCCCTCCCCGGCGTGACGCTGGACCAAGACGCGGTGCCCCGCCTCACTCAGCAGCGCCGCCCCGACGGGCAGCAGCGCCACGCGGTACTCGTGCGACTTCGTTTCCTTGGGGATGCCGACGATCATCGGAAACTCCATGTAATGAGATGTGAACCTCCACCATTGTCGCGCTGAACGTCGACGCCGTCCAGTGGTATCGCGCCGGTCTGTCGCAAGGGGAATGTCGGCTTCCTAATCCGCGGAGCGGGTGACGGTCGTGGAGTGGTGGATGGGGTGAACATGGGCGGTTCGCGTCGGCTATCCTTCGCGGCTCGTGGCCCCTTCGTTGCACCGGCGGGGCCGCCCGTGCCGATGGAGCGGTGGGAGGTGTGCGGCACGGCCGGGGCGTTCCGGGATCAGGGCAGTGGGGCTCCGGGATCAGGGCAGTGGGTCGCGTTTTGGCTGGTCGCACCCCGTCCTGAAGGAGCCCGCCGTCGATGCCCGTCACATTTGAGCCGTCGTCTTCCCGCCGGTCTTTCCTGCGCGCCGCGGTCGGGGTCGGTGCCGCCGCGGCGTTAGCGCCCGTCTGTGGCTGTGTGCCTGCCGGCCGTGTCCGATTGACTCCGACCAGCCCGGGTGCGTTGCCGTTCCAGCCGACGGGCGAGCCTGAGCACGTGGCACTGTTGTCCGACGTGCACGTGTCGGGGCGCGGCCGTGGCAACATGGCCGAGTACCTCGATGAAGCGATCGCGCAGGTCCTGTCGCGGCCGCAGCGTCCGGGCCGGGTGTTGGTGGCCGGCGACTGCGCTCACTTGCGGGGCAAGGCCGAGGATTACGAGGCGTACGTCCGCCAGATGCGCCCGTTCGAGGATGCCGGCTTGGCGACGCACGTCACGCTCGGCAACCACGATCACCGCGACAACTTCTGGTCGGCGTTGCCGGCCGCGCACGCCAACGCGTCGGCGGGGATTGAGCGGCAGGCGATGGTCGTGCCCGGCGTTCACGCCGATTGGTTCCTGCTCGACTCGCTCGGGCAGACCAACCGCGGCCCGGGCGTGATCGGCGACAACCAACTCGGCTGGCTCGAAGCCGAACTCGATGCTCGGCCACAGCGTCCGGCGCTGGTCGTGGTGCACCACGACGTCGACCCGACCGGGAAGGACCGCTCCCTCAGCGACGGCGCGCGGCTGTTCGACATCCTCCGGCCGCGTCGGAACGTCAAGGCCGTGTTCTTTGGCCACACGCACGTCTACCGCGTCGTCACAGACCCGTGCGGGATCCACTTGGTGAACCTACCGGCCCTGGGGTACACGCTATGGATGCGCTCGTTTGTGGGGTGGGCCGACTGCCGGGTCTACGCGGACGGCGCGGTGCTCGACGTACGCCCGCTGCGACGCAAGGATCGGAAAAGGGCCGAGACGCGTAAGCTGCGTTGGCGGACGGGCGCTACGGGCTTGACCTGAGCCAAAACCCCTTGGGCCAACGGTCGGTTTCGTGGATAATGAGTCGTGCGGTGGCCCGTTCGGGCCGGCCCGGAAGGGACTGGGATGGAGGGCAGGAGACCGCGAGCCCGGTTGATGATCCGGCGTGCACGCGTCGTGACGTCGTGCGCGTTGCTCGTGGTGGCGTTCGTTTTGCTCGCCGGCTGCCGGGCGTGGTACGCCGACGGTTCGCCCGGACCGGCGCGTTGGTGGGGTCCGACGCCGGCAGAACGGATTGACCCCGTCAACACGTGGCCGCAGCGCCTGGACAACGCGTCCCCTTGGTTCGATGTGGCCGAAGATTCGATCGAACTGCACTACTCCTTCTGCGGCTGGGACGCCGAAAACCAGCAACGCGTCGAACACCTCGGTATCCACGAAGAGGCGAAGCGGATGATCTGCTCGGCGGACCGCTACCTCGTGGCGACGACGTTCCTATTCGACAACCTGTATGGCGCGACGCCGCCGCGTTACGACCGCGTACAGGAACTCGTCGACCTCGTGGTTGAGCAGAAGCGTCGCCACCCCGAGCTCACGGCCGTGCTGATCCTCGACGAGATCCACCGGGGCTGGGGCGGTCGGCAGTCCTCCGCGGTCGAGGCGTTACGGGATGCGGGTGTGGCGGTGTTCTACTCGGACCGCCTCGACACGGCGTCGGCCATGCGGCTGCCGTGGTACGAAGCGGCCGTAGAGACGTGGCGGTGGTCTAACGCGCACGCCGCGGGCATTCCAGGTGTGGTGCTGACGCCGGTGACGCGGTTGCCCGTCCCTTTGGTGTTCGACCGGCTGGACGACGAACCAATCCGGCTGAGTACCGTGCTCGGCGCCGCGGTGCTTAAGGCGAACCACCGCAAACTCCTTGTCGCCGTCAGCGGGGAACAGTGGGAGGCCATGATCACGTCCGCGAACCCGCACAACGCCAGCTACGCCCACGCGAACTACGCGGTGAGCGTGCGGGGCGAGCCGGCGAGGTACGCCTACATGCTGCAGCGCGAAGACGCGATGCGTTCGGCTGAGCGCGGCGCCGCCTACTGCCCGTGGGGAGACCGCCACCGTGCGGAGGCGGAGCGGTTCTTTGAAGAAGCGATGCCGGCTCTGTTGCGCTCGCCCGACGAAGAACCGCAGTTGGCGACTCAACAGAACTCGACTCGAGTGATGATCGCCACCGAGGCGCAGATCGAAGCGGGGGTTCTGGCGATGCTCGAGCGCGTCGGTCCGGGGGACGAGGTCCGGGTGCAGATGTTCTACCTCTCGCGGCTGCCCGTGGTCCACGCGCTGCTCGACGCGGCCGCTCGGACCGATCGCTCCGTCCGCCTCTTGCTTGACCCGAACCGCGTCGGGATCAACTACGCCAAGGACGGCACGCCCAACGCCCAGGCCGCCGAATACCTGGTGAGCCGCGCGCGACAGGAAGGGCTCGACGTGCGCGTCCGCTGGTACGACACCCACGGCGAACAGAATCACGCCAAGATCATGAGCGTGACCAACGACGTCACCGGCAAACACGAACTGACCACCGGATCGGCCAACTGGACCCGCAAGAACCTGGCTGGCATCAACCTCGAGGCCAACGTGTTCGTGGTGGGCGCGGAGGAACTCAACGCCGAGTTCAATGCGTTGTTTGAACGGCTTTGGGGCAACACGGACCCGGGCGTGCGGTACTCGGTCGCGTGGGACGACCCCGACCTCGACTACCACGAACACACGGGCCGGACGCGTTGGGCGAGCGCCCCGGGCCGGTGGCTTCTCTTCCCCCTCCAACGGCCGGACGGCCGCCCGGTCCTGGTCGAGCGAGAGTGGGTGCACTGGTGAGCAGACGGGTTCCCGATCGTTCGTTGTCGCGCGTCGCGGTCGCCATGGCGTCTCTGTTTGTGCTTGCCCTCGGCGGCTGCGTGACGCCCGACCTGCGTCTCGACAGCGACCCGGTGGCGGCAGAGTTCGAACCCGACGACCTGGACTTCGCGCCGTTCAATCGTCAACCACGCGCCCGCGTCGGGTCGATCCCGGCACGGGGTGCGTTTACCCTCTGGAAGGTCGCCGACCCGGCACGCCTCGGGCAGCACCGCTACTCCGCTGGCGTGTTGGGTGCGTCGGAAGCGGCACGCGGGATCGTCTACACCACGCGTGGCGGGTTCCTCGACATCGCCCACCTCCGCAAGGCCGCCGACTGGACCGCGTACCACCACGCGCGGATCCGCTTCGCGCTCGAGCACGGCTGGTCCGGGGTCGTGTTGCCTTGCAAGGAGCCGTCGGTCTACCGCTTGCGATTCCAGTACCCGTCGTTTTGGCCGAACCTATCTTCGAGTCGGAAGCAGCGTGTCATCGACGAGTTGGCGATCCGTTTGGCGCAGCGTCTGGCGATCACGCAGACGACGTGGCACGAGATCGCCACGTGGTACGGGTACAGCTCCACGCCGATCTCCGAGGCCGGCTCCGCGTTCACCTACGACGACACGCCGTCGCACGTCCTGGGCGCCATAGTTGCCGGGATGGCCCTGCGCGATCGGGACCGGTCCTACGACGAGGCCGTGACCCACCACTTGAAGCGTGAACTTGACCGGCTCGGTGCCGTGAAGCCTGCCCAGACCAGGCAAGCCGTTGACGCCGTCAAGGGCGAGTGGTGGGCGAACGGCCGGGTGACCAAACGCCACCTCGACATCGGGGCCGGCGATGGGGTGGTTGATGCGTGGCTCGTTCCTGGTTTCGCGTCGCGACGAGTCGGACGCGCGGAGCGCTTCGAGATCCCGTCGCTGCGCCACGTAGCCGGCATGGACCTGCGCGGCTTTGAAGAACTCACGATCGAACCGCGGATGGCCGCGTGGGCCCGCATGCGGTCCGACTTCCCCGACAAGCCAGACCGATGCAACCCCGCCATCCACTTTCCGCTACTGATGGCGAAGATCAGAGCGGAGGCAAATGCCCTGGCGAGTTCCGGCGGGTAGCCGTGGAACACCAGAGTCCAGCCAGACCAGTTAGCTATCCTTGACCGGCAAGGCATCACATCTCCTCTTTCGGGTGAATCCAGCTCCAAAACCTGCAAACCTCCCTTGGTCTCTCATTCAGGTTGCCCGGTATGGCTTCGTGCTAGGTGTACTGAACGGTACTTCCCATATCAAGGGCTGAGTTTGGCGCTGTTTTGGTTCGATTCGCAGTCTCTGCAACTCAACTGGGCCCGTGAAACGAACGCGGCGATAGTGTCACGACGGACTCGACGAGCCAGACCTCGACAGAGGCACCCAACCTCGCTGTCGAGTTGGGCCGGCCGTCCCCGCGGGTCGGCGCCTGGATGGTTTGCGCAAACCGGGCGTGTGACCCGGTGGTTGGTACGAGCCGGACGAACTCCAACGGATCCACTCATTCAGGGAGTTGCTCGTCACGAGGATTGGATAGGGATTCGCAGTGGACTGCCTTCGCTCGCGAAGGCTGGTTGACCCGTTCTGCTCGCCCGATCGCTGGCCTGGTTCCCTTTACACTCTCGGTTGGCAGGTCGAGTGAGCAAGGCCGAGTCGATGTGCTCCTGGGCTTGTCGCGGTAACGCCCCGGTCGCGGCGAGTGGCCAAGCTCAAGCACGCCGCCAGCGTTCAACGCGTTGAGCCACTCGGCAAGTCGAAGACACCGGGATGCGGACGTGGCCAACGACGGAGGTCGCCCCTGACCTGGCACATGCTGCTCGACATCCTCGTGCTTCTCGGGGCGGCGCTCGTCCTCGGGACCGTGGCGGAGCGGCTGCGGCAGAGCGCCATCCTGGGGTACCTCGTGGCCGGCACGGTCGTCGGGCCCGCCGGGTTCGGGATGGTCTCGGGGTCCGATGAGGTGCACGTCATCGCCGAGCTCGGCGTCGCGATGCTCCTGTTCTCGATCGGGCTGGAGTTCTCGCTCGACCGGTTGCGGCGGGTGGGCTCGGTCGCGCTGGTCGGCGGCACGGCCCAAATCCTGGTGACGATGTGTGCCGCCGCGGCCGCCGCAGCACTGTTCGGGCTGGACCTGCGCGCCGCGGTCGGGGTTGGGGCGATGCTGGCGTTGTCGAGCACGGCCTGCGTGCTGCGGATCCTCAGCGACCGCGCGGCGATCGACAGCCTCTACGGCAGAAACAGCCTCGGCATCCTGCTGATGCAGGACGCCGCCGTCGTCCCGCTCGTGCTACTCATGACGGTCGTGGCCAGCGGCGGCTCGCTCGGCTACACGCTTGTCGCACTCGGCAAGACGGCCGGCCTGGGCTTGCTGCTGATCATCGCTTTCCTGTTTCTGTTCCGCTACGCGGCACCGCGGTTGTTCAAGCTCCGTCCTTGGGCGCAGAACCGCGACCTGCCCGTGCTGCTCGCCATCGTCATCGCGATCGGCTCAGCGATGGCGGCGCACCAGTTGGGCATCTCGCCGGCGATGGGCGCGTTCGTCGCCGGCGTGTTGTTGGGCGAATCCCCCTTTGCCGTGCAGGTCCGGGCCGACGTCGCCAGCCTGCGCACTTTGTTCGTGACGCTCTTCTTCGCCTCCGTCGGGATGCTCGGCGAGCCGGCCTGGGTGCTCGACCACACCGGGCTGGTGGTTGGCACCGTTGCCGCGATCGTGGTCGGCAAGGCCCTGGTCACGGCGGCGGTCGTCCGGATGCTCGGGCAGACCGCGGCGGTCTCGCTGGCGACGGGCGTCTGCCTCGCTCAGGTCGGCGAGTTCTCGTTTGTGCTCGCCGAGATCGGGCGTGGCAAGGTCTTCGACGAAGACGTCTTCCGGTTGATCGTGTCCTCGACGATCCTGACGTTGTTCGTCACGCCGTTCCTCATCGGGCTCGCGCCGCGGGTCGCCACCGCGTGGGCCGGCTGGTCGTCACGGTTGTCCACACGCGGTGGGTCAGGCCTGGGGCTGGGTCCAACCGCAAACACCGCAACGGCCGACCGCGCCGACGGCTCGCCTCCGGAACTACGGGACATCTTCGTGATCGGTTTCGGACCGGCCGGCCAACAGGCCGCGGACCTGCTGCGAGCGCAGTTCGCGGAACGGATCCAGGTCATCGAGCTGAACCCGAAGAACGCGGCCGACGCCCGGCTGCGCCGCCTCGCGGTCCAGGTCGGCGACGCCACCCGACGCGACGTCCTGGAGCACGCCGGCATCCGCCACGCCGGGGTCGTCCTTTTGACAATCCCTGACGCCGACGCCAGCCGGACGGTGATCCACCACTGCCGCCACCTCGCGCCGCAGGCGGCATTGATCGTCCGGGCCCGATACCACGTGGTCCGGTGGGAACTGCAGTTCGCCGGTGCGTTGACCGTCGTGGACGAAGAGCTCGAGTTGGGCCGGGCGATCGCCGTGGCGGCCCGGGCCCGCCTGGCGGGCTCCGATGTCGCTCCCGATGAAGACGAGGCAATTGGGCTCTGAGGCCGTCGTCGGTCCTCGACAAGAATTCCGGGTGGGCCAGCGCAACAACCGGATGTCGGCTCCGACTGCAGTTCCGGGACGGCGGAGGTCGCCGGCTCCCTATCCGCCTGAAACGCCAACGCCCGTTGGCAAGGAGTGTTCTCATGCTCGTCCGCCTCATCAAATACGGCAGCATCGGTGCCGGGGCGCTGGTCCTCGGCGGCCTCGTCTTCTTCGGCCCCGACCTGGTCAGCTACGCCAAGACGTCCGTCGGTCAGGTCCGTCAGACCGCAAAGGAAGCCGTGCCGCTCGAGTTCGAGTTGGCCCGGGCCCGAGACCTGCTCGGCGAGATCTTGCCGGAGTTGCAGGCCAACATCCGGCTGATCGCCCACGAGGAAGTCGAGATCGAGCAGTTGCGCGACGAGATCGACGACGCCCAGACGTCGCTGGGTCAGGAAGAGAAGCGCATCGCCAAGGTGCGGTACCTGCTCGACGGTCCGGACCAGCGCTTCGTCGTTGCCGGCGTGCGGTACGCCCGGGAAGACCTCTCCGAAGACCTGTCACGCAGCTTCGACCGGTACAAGGAGGCCGAGATTGTCCTGGCCGGCAAGCAGAAGCTGCTGGAGACCCGGGAGCAGACGCTGGCGTCGGCGGTCCGGCTGCTCGAAGATACGCGCGCCCGGAAACTGGCGCTGGAGGACCAGATTTCGGCCCTCGAGGGGCAGTACCGTCTCGTGAAAGCCGCGGGAAGCGGGTCGCGGTTCCAGATCGACGACACCAAGATCGCGCAGACCGATCGCCTGATCCGCGACATCAAGAAACGGCTGGACGTCGCCGAGCGCGCATTGGCGCACGAGGCGCACTTCACGGTGGCGATCGCCTTCGACGAGCCGGTCGACGAGCCCGAGCTGCTGGCGCAGATCGACGAGTACTTCGGCGAGGAAGAGTCGGTCGTCGGCCCGGCAAGCGCGGTTCAGTTGTCGAAGGACGACTGAGGGCCGGTGTGACGGCCGCGTCGTGTTGCTTCGCGGCCGCGCGTCCCGGCGACCCGCGGTGATCCGGTGTCTTGCCCTGATTGAAGAGAGGTGCGTGATGATCGCTCCCATCGAAGACCTGACCCGTGGACCCAACGCCGGTGCCCAAGACACCCGGGACGGCTTCACGATCTCGCTCGGATCGTTGGAGTCAGTCCGTCGGCAGATGCTGCGGGAGACCGAGGCGTTCTTGGGCCGACGGCTGAAACGTGACGCCGGTGCTGGCTGGCGAATCGATCACGCCGGACACGAGGTGTGGCCGTGCTAGTGCTGCGACTCCGCCAGGCCGAGTGTGCGATGGCCGATGGCCGGCTGGACGAGGCGTACCGGCTGCTCGAAGCCCCCGGGTTGCGGAACCACCGCAAGGGGCAGCGTCTGGTTGCCCGGTTGGCGCGCCGCTTCGGCGACCGGGCCGGCGAACACCTCAAGGCGCACCAGCCCCGGGCCGCGTTGGCCGACTGCGGCTGTGCGATCGAGTTGGCCGGGCCGACGCCCGCGCTCGTGACCATCCGTGACGAAGCGGGGTCGGCCCTGAATCGCCAGCGTGCAGAACGCCGCCGCCGTGATGAAGCGGAACATGCGACCCGCGAGGAGCTTGCGGCGGGGCGGCTCACCATTGCGGAAGCCCTCGTCGGTCAAGCCGAGCCCGACCGACGTGATCACTTGCGTCAGGCGGCGGTCCAGCAGCGCGCGGCGGCGGGCCCGTGGATCGAACGGGCACGCCGGGCGCTGAAACACGGGGATGTCGAACAGGCGATCGACGCGTTGATCCAAGCCCGTCGGTGGCACGCAACCGCGCCCCGGCTCGACGGATTGACCAAGCGAGTGACCCGAGCCGCGACGGATCAGGCCCGGCGATGCTTGAGCCAGGGTCAGTTGGACGCAGCGTGTCGATGGGTGGATCACGTCGAACGGCTGTCGCCCCATACAATGGGGGTTGCGTCGCTGCGCGAAGCGATCGACTTGGCCGAACGGGCGGCGGACGACCTGCGACGGCGGCGGCTGCGGTCCTGTGAGGCGGCGTTGGGAAGGTTCGTAAGTCTTGAACCTCAGGCTGTTTGGGCCAAGGAGATGTTGGCGGCGGCGGCCCGGGCGGCCGAGGAACTTGAGCGGTTGCGCGTGGGGCCGTTGGGGACGCACGCGTCGTCGAGCGCGAAGTCGGCTCGCGACGGACGCCGGACCAAGGCGGGCGGCATCAAGCCGGCGGTCTCCCCCGCGTCAACGCGGAAGACACCGGTGTCGCGTACCGTCGACGGAGTTCTGACTTTGCCCGATCCGTTCCTATTGACGGTTGATGGCATCGGGTCCTACGTCGTGTTCACGGCCGACCACGTCCGCGTCGGCCCGATCAGCGCCTCGGCGCGCCCGGACCTGCCGCTGATCACCGACCCGTCGACGCCGGGCGTGGACGTTCACCGCACCGACGGCGGGTACATCCTGCAATGCGCTCGGCCGGTCGAAGTGGCGGGGCAGCCCACGACCCGGCGCCTGTTGGGCGACCGTGACGTGGTGGCGCTTTCGCACCGCTGCCGCATGACCCTCACGCAACCGCACCCGGCGAGCGGCACGGCCCTGCTTCGTTTCTCAGGCGCACGCATGCCGCGCGCCGACCTGCGTGGCGCGGTGTTGCTGGACCGCGAGCTGCTGTTGGGGCCGACCTCACCCGCGCACGTCGTCTGCGGCGGCTTGGCGGGGCCCGTGGCTCTGGTTGTGACGGATGACGGGCTCGCCGTGCGCGGGTCGGCTCGCGGTGGCGACATTGGCGACGCGCTCCGGCTGAATCAACCCGTCGACCTCGGCGGCGTCACGGTCACCGTTTCGGCCTTCGCCTAACCTGAAAGAGAGAGCACGGCGGTGGACACGAACACCACATCCAACGAACCCGGGCCGGCCCGGTTGCCTAGTCAGTCGCCCGAACCGACGCACCCGACGCGCGGCTTCCGTTACCGACCCGGCGACCGGCCGCTCGAGGGCTACACCGTCAAGGGCGCCGCCGGCCGCGGCGGTTTCGGCGAGGTGTACTACGCGGTCAGCGACGCCGGCCGCGAGGTCGCGCTCAAGTCGATCCAGGGCTACGACCAGATCGAGCTGCGCGGCATCAAGCAGTGCATGAACCTCAAGTCGCCGCACCTGGTGACGATCTTCGACATCCGGTTCAACGACGGCGGCGACCCGTTCGTGCTGATGGAGTACGTGGGCGGCCCGTCGCTGCGGCAGCTGATCGACGAAGCACCCGGCGGCCTGGGCGTGCAGAAGGCGTCGTACTTCCTGCGTGAGATCGCCAAGGGGTTGGCGTACCTACACGAGGCGGGCGTCGTCCACCGCGACCTCAAACCCGCCAACATCTTCTACGACCACGGCTACGTGAAGATCGGCGACTACGGCCTGTCGAAGGCCATCGGCACGACGCAGTACTCCGGGCACACCGTCACCGTCGGCACCGTGCATTACATGGCCCCCGAGATCGGCGAGGGGCGGTACGACCAGGCCATTGACATCTACGCGCTGGGCATCGTGTTCTACGAGATGCTCACCGGGCAGGTGCCGTACCTGGGCTCGACCCCCGGCGAGATCCTGCTGCAGCACGTCAGCAAGCAGCCGGACCTGTCGAACATCGACGAGCCGATGCGTCGCGTGATCGCCAAGGCCGTCGCCAAGGATCCGGCCCAGCGGTACGCGACCGTGCAGGCGATGGTCGAGGACCTGTTCGGCACGGAACACATCCGGCAGAGCGTGTCGCACTTCTCGCCGGACAGCCTGTCGGTCCGCGCGGCCCACGCGGTGCACCACGTCGAGGCGGCGAGCGGCGAAGTCGTTGAGAAGGCGACGGACGCCGACCCCAGCGACGGGGCTGGGCCGGCGGGCTCGGGTTCGCACGGCTTGGAAGCCAGACTGGAGCACGCCGGCGAGCGGATCGAAGCCATCGGCGAACAGATCGAACGCAAGATCGAATCGAAACTCACCGGCCGGGCCGAAACGCATTCGACGCGAGCGACGATGGCACCTGAGTTGGTGGCCCGGCTCGATCAACACGCCCGTCGGCTCGACCCGATGCCGTGGATCGTGCGGCTGTTGCTGGCGTCGGGTGTTTCCGCGGTGTTCGCGGTCGGGATCGGCGCGCTGACCTCGCGTCCGGAGAAGGGCATCCTGGCTGGATTGTTTATCGGGGCGACCGCGTTGGGCGGCGTGATCGCTCAGTTCCTGGCGCGGCCGCTGCTGCGCGACACGTCCGCGGTTGTCCGCAAGCTTGGGTTCGCGGCGATCGCGTTGGTGCCGGCGTTGATGGTCGTCGGTGTGCCGGCGGCACACGAGGTCGCCGCGTTCGGCGCCGCGCTTCTGTGCATCCTCGCCGCGATGACCCTAGCGGGCTGGCACCGGCAGGTCGACCCGCTCCGCAGCGATCGGATCGCGCTCGGGTCGGTCGTGGTGGTCGCCGCGCTGGGGTGGCTGGGGACGCTCGTCACCGAGACCGACCCGACGTGGGTGGTCGGCTGCCTCGCCGGCGCGGCGCTGGCCACGCAGGCGTTGTGCTCGTTTGTGCCGCACGATCGACGCGGTTCCGATTGGCTGGCCAAGATTGCGCCGCTGGTGCCGGTTCAGCCCCAGACGCCTCCGAATGTTCCAGCCGCGCCCACGGCGCCACCGGCGCCCGAAGCGCCGGCGAAAGGGATCGCCCCGGCCGCGGCAGTCTCGGCGGACAACGGCGAATCAAGCTCCCGATGTGGCCGCCTCCTCGCCGCGCTGCTCGCGGGGGTGCCGCTGATCGGCGTGCCGATCTGCGGGTTGCACCGGTTCTACGTCGGCAAGGTGGGCACGGGCATCCTCTGGCTGTTCACGTTCGGCCTGCTCGGCATCGGGCAACTGATCGACTTCATCCTGATTCTGTCCGGCGCGTTCACCGACGAGCGGGGGCGGCGTCTGGTCGTGTGGGAGAGTCGGCCCGACGATGTACCCGTGGCGCCGCCGACGCGTTCCCGCCAAGCGCGACCTGTGCCGCCCGTGCTGGCGTCGAGTTGGGGCGACAGTCGGCCGTGGTCTGACCCGAGCCGCATCACCTCGGTGATCCTCTCCGGGCTCGCGGGGCTGGTGCTGATCGCCGGGCTGCTCACGGGGGCGGGCTACGTCTTCGACATGCCAGGCATGGCTCATGCCGGCTTGTTCGGGAGCGACCTGTCGCAGGAGCTCGAGCGCAACTTCGGCAACTCCGGATGGCACGTCGGCGTAGAGCAGCTCCTCGGCCTGCTCTGGTGGGGCCAGATGCTGATCGCGGCGGCGTTGCTGGTCGTCGCGCGGCGTTGGAGCGGCCCGGTCCACATGCTCCGGGCCGTCATTGGTGTCGCCTTGCTCGGCATGGCGGTCCTGACCCTGGGCGACAACCTGGGCGCGGGCTGGTTCTCTCGCTTCAGCGGGCACCCGGCGCTGAACACGCCGCCAGCCCAGTGGATGACGGGGCCGGCGCTGCGTCACGTCCAAGACGGGATGGTTCCCGCGGCGCTGCTCGCCCTCGCGGGTGTGGTGGTGCTGGTCTGGCCGCCGCGCCGGCCGCTGATTCAGAACTCTCCGAAGGAAGGGGTTTGAGCCGTGGACGCGATACTCGCCCCGATGTGTGCACAGGTGATGACGATGCGGATGCCGATCTTTGGGCTGGTGATACTCGTCGTACTGGTTGGGGTGGCGATCGCCGTGATCGCGCTGCTGGTCGGGCTCGCGCGGTCGGGTCGTGGCGGGCGGATCGCGGCGTTGGTGGTTGGGCTGGTGCTCATGCTGTCCTTGGTCGGATTGGTGTTCGTGGGCCTGTACTACGTGCGTTCCGCGCACCATGTCGAGCAAGCGGAAGCAGTCTCCCACACGCGAAGTGTGTCGGTGCCGCCCGACCCGAACCTGGACGTCACCGCCCTAGCGCAGCGTCACGCACAGGTGGCGCAGGACCTCGACGCCTGGCGCACGGCCGCGTCGCAGGACTTCGAGGCCGACATCTACCCGTCGTTGGTAGCGGGCAGCGAGGCCTTGGCGCGGCAGGCCGCCGACTGGATCGCCACGCTGGATTCCGAGCCCACCAAGGTGCAGCTCGCACTGCGTGAGCAAACGATCAATAACCAGGCGGCGTTCGACGCGGCCCGCGTGGCGTTGCGGAGGGTGATGCCCGCGATACCGCAGGCACCGGAGTACGAAGTCAAAAAGGGGCGCTTCTCCGCCGACGCCGAAGCGTGGGGCCTCACCGTCGAACTCGACCCGCCGCAGCGCGGCAGCGCGACCGAGCGACTGGTGTGGAAGTCCGGCGACCGGCGTTGGGAAGGCAGCGTCGCGGTCCGTGACCAGCCATGGGTCGACGACGCGAACTGGAGCGGCAACGCGCAGCTCGGCACGCCGACCGTTGTGGGGTACTCGGATGGCTTGTTCGCCGACCCCGCCGAGGCTGAACGCAGCGCACTCGCGTCCGCCGCGCGGCGGATGCACCGCACGCTGCCCGAACGAGTCACGACCGGGCCAGAATCGGCCGACCCAATGCGGCAGCTGGCCGTGGTCGAAGACGTGATCCACGCCCGGGAACTTGTCCGGGACCGGTTCGTGCAACGCATCGACCGGCCTTACGGCCGGCTGTACCGCGCGGCGGTGCTTATCGACGCCGGCTCGGAAACGCGTGGGTACGTCCACGCCGCGGTCGAGCAGGTCGGGCAGGCGGCCGCGGGCGCGGCTCGGGCTCAGCAGCACCGCCGCTTCAGCCAGGCGGTTTCCGTCGGCGTGCTCGCCGTCCTGATTCTGCTGGTGTACGCGTTGCTGAACGCCCTGACGAAGCACTATTACCTCTGGCCGCTGCGGGCCGCGGCGAGCTTCGCGGCGATCGTTGGCTTGCTGCTTATCCTGATGCGCGTCTAGACCGAGTTGTCAGCGATCGAGTCTCCATCTGTTCCCTCGCACCATGGCCGAACTGTCCGAGGCTGACCGGCTGTTGCTCGACGGCGTACGCCGGGGGGACGCCGAGGCGTGGCGACAGCTGGTGTCGATGTACCAAGGGCGGCTGGTCGCGTTCGCGCGGTCGAGCTCGCGTGATCCCGCGTCCGCGGAGGACCTGGTGCAGGAGACGTTCCTCGCGTTTCTCCAGAGTCTGCACCGTTACCGCGGCGATGCGGGGCTGGAGACGTACCTGTTCACAATCCTGCGCCGGCGGGTGATCGACCAGTTCCGGGGGCGTCGGCCGGCCGAATCGATGTCGGCGGCGGTCGAGGGCCAACTGCGGTCGCGCGACCCGTCGCCCAGCTTTTACGTCAAACGCGACGAGGACATCACCCTGGCTCAACGCGAGTTGGTCGTCGCGTTGCGAGCCGTGGTGCAAGGGATGCAAGAGAGTCAGCGTTTCGACGATTTACTGGTGCTTGAGTTGCTGTTTACATCGGCGTTGCGGAACAAAGACATTGCCAGCCGTGCCGGGGTTCCCGAGGCGCGGGTGGCGGTGGTGAAGCACCGTACGCTCAAGCGCCTGCGTGAACTGGTGGCAGGCTCGGGGTCAACGGATTCGGCGACGATCGGCACCCTGCCCGACGACCAGTCGCTCGCCGGCCTGTGGCGCGACTACCGGCTGGGTTGCCCCAAGCGAAGCACGATCGGTGGCTACCTCCTGTGCACGCTCGACGAGCCTTGGCGGCGGTACACGGCGGCGCACCTAGATATTTCGGCGTGCCCGACCTGCCGAGCAAACCTTGACGACCTGAAGGCCCAGACCCACTCGGCAGTGGGGCAGAGGCTATGCGAACGCATCCTGAACTCGACGGTCGGCTTCATGGCGGCGGCGGAATGACCCCATGCGAAGTTGCCCCGCCTGACAGCATCGGCTGGGAGGGGGTGCTCTAGGAGACGGTGAGGCCGGGTTGGGCGGAGCTAACCCGCAAGCTGGTGCGGACGCGGGCCAGACGCCGACCGTTGGACTCCTGGCGGTGCCTCAACGTGAGGATTCCGCATATTCCCGTAACGTTCTTGTCGGAACCGGGCGGCGGTGATAGCCTTTGACGATCTAGGGTTCGGTTAGCCGAGCTTCGGGTGCCTGTTGGATCGCTGGTTTGCTCCGTCCTCGGGAAGAGAAAGATGACTGGTTACGCCAAGGTTCTTGGGGTCTCTCTCGCCGCGGGTCTCGCCGGCGCGGCTTCTGCCCTGCCGACCACGATCTACGACAGCGGCGGGTTTGAACAGCCGACGTTCTCGGTAGGCACGCTCCCCGGTCAGGACGGCTGGGTGCAACTGTCGGTCGCGCCGGGCGGCAACAGCACGGCGGACGTTCACGACGCCACCTCGGGCAACCCGATCAAGGCGGGCGACCAGGCGGTGACCGTGTTCCGCGACGGCAACGACAGCTCTGGGTCGACGCTGTTCAACGTGCCACTGACCGCAAACCACGACCGGTTCGTGTTCGTCGACTGGGACATGTACGTGCCTATCGCCCCGGACATCGACCCCGACCCCAATCAGGAGTCGTTCGGCCCGGGTTTCTCGATGGAGGCTTATGTTGACGGAGCGGGTGGCGGGCTCAAGCGCGTCGCGGCGGTCGGGATCGACGCCGCGGACGGTGCGTTCTACGAGTTGCTCTCCAACTTCCCGTCGGTGCCAAACTACACCGGAGTGGGGCTGCTCCTCGACGACTGGCAGAGCTGGCAGTTGATCCTCGACTTCGTTGACGAGGTGTACTTCCTGTCGGTCGACGGGACGGTGCTGACTCCCGGCGGCGCCCCGATGCTTGAGAACATCGACTACGCCGGCGGTGACCGGCTGACCGACGCCTCGATCGTCCCGTTTGCGACGGACACGCAATACTTCACGGTTGAGGGTGACGCGTTTATCGACAACTACCGCATCCGGACGGACATCGTCATCCCCGAGCCGGCGTCGTTCGGCGTGTTGGCTTTCGGTCTGCTGGGGTTGACAACCCGTCGGCGGCTGTTAGGTTGCTGAAACTTGGGTAGAGCCTGCTTGCTCAACCCCTGTTCCGAGAGGGTTTTCCGGCATGATCTGCGAACTGACCATCATCGCCTCCGCGTGGACGGCGGCGGGCCCGCCGGCCGAGGCGTGCTTGCCCGTAACGCAAGCGGAAGCCGCGGTTAGCGACTCCCAAACGCCGGAAGAGATGCGATCACGGCGTTCGCCGTTCGCGCCGCCGGCGCGCAGCCCGTACGCCCCGCCGCCGCGGAGTTGAGGCCCGGAGGGGCGGTGTCGGGGTCCGAAGGGCCCGGTCCCGTCGTTATTGGTGTCGGTTTCGGGCTGTGACTTGGGGCTTCCATAAGGTCGCTGTCGCTGCCGATGTGTGCGGGCGACCAGAGCCTGCGCCGCGAAATGAGAGCGGATTTGTCGTGATTATGTGGTCCGCTTTTTCGCCTTGCCTGCCCGAGGTGTTGGCCCATGCCCGTTCCACTCACGAGCCGATGGATCACCAGCATCGGCATCGCCCTGACACTGGCCGGCGTGGCCGCGTCTCACGCTTCGGTTCTGTACACAGCCGACGGGTTTGAACCCGTGGACTTCAATACCGGCGTGCTGCCCGGGCAGGACGGCTGGGTCCAGCTTGGCGCGACCAACAGCGCAGCGGCGGTGCACGACGCGGGTTCGGGCAACCCGATCGCCACGGGCACCCAGGCCGTCACGCTGACGCGCGACGGCGACGACCAAGCTAGCGCCGCCTACTTCAACGTCCCGCTCAGCCCAGGCTTCCAGGCGCCGTTCGCCACGGTCAGCTGGGACATGTACGTCCCCGAGAACACCAGCCCGGTCGAGTACGGGCCCGGGTTCTCAATCGAGGCGTACAGCACGGGCACGCAACGCATCGCGGCGGTGGGGATGGACGCCGCTGATGGGTCGCTGTACCAAGTGGTCAACAACACGCCCTCGACGCCGTCGTTCACGCTCACGCCTCAGGTTCAGCTCAACCAGTGGCAGAACTGGAAGTTGATCCTCGACTTCGTCAACGAGATCTATTACCTCGACATCGACGGCAACCGCATCGTCAACGGCTCGCCGTTGCTGGAAGACATCAGCTACGCCCCCAGCGGCGGCGATCACCTGATCGACGCCTCGATCACGCTGCACCCCACCGATACGAACTTCTTCGGGGTCGATGGCGAGGCCTTTATCGACAACTACTACATCATCGACACGGCCGTGCTCCCGATCACCGGCGACTACAACGCCTCAGGCCAGGTCGAGCAGGGCGACCTGGACCTGGTCCTGCAGAACTGGGGCTCGAGCGCGGCCCCAGTCCCGGTGGGTTGGATCAACGACCTGCCGACCGGCGTGATCGACCAGGACGAACTCGACGGGGTGCTCCAGAACTGGGGGGCGCTGTCTACTCCGGCGTTCGCGGGGTCCGTGGTGCCCGAGCCCGCGGGCGCGACGGTGCTCGCCGTGGCCGGTATCTTGTGTGGGGTCGCAAGGCGGCGGCCGCACATTTCCCAGTTTGACCAGCTTGTCGCGGAGCGATGAGCGAGGCGGGTGACCTTGCGGGTTGTGATGATCCGCGAGCTTTGGTGCTTGATTTGAGCCTCAATTGATGCATGCTGAACCCCGTGAGAACCGTCGTTGCCGCCGTCCCGTTCGTGCGGGTGGGGGTTGTGAAAGGCTCGACGGGTTCATGGAGCGTGTAGCTCGGCTCGGTGGAGTGGTCTGCGACCGCCGGCCCGGCGGGATTGGAGAGAGAGCGGCACGTTGATGAACGAAGCGGATGCCCACCACACTGAAGCGCCCGACGCGGAGCCGCTCGGCTCGGTGTCGGACGCGAGGCCGGGGGGCGGTCACGTCGGCCCCCCGGCGCTTCGTGCGCCGGCCCACCTCACGAGCAACGCCAACGGGAACGGGACCGCGGTCACGGTACCGACGCCGCAACGCGTGTTTGCGCCCATCCCCGAGGCCGGCGGTGGCGACGATTTCGAGGACGATGCGGTCTTCGGCAACCTGCTTGAGGTGTTCTGGCAGCGGAAATGGACCGTGCTGCTCTGCGTGGTCGCGGGCCTGGTCGCCGGCGTGATCTATCTGGCTCGGGCCACGCCGGTCTACCAGAGCACCGCGATGATCTACCTGGACCAGACCCAGCCGCAGGTCATCGGCAACCAGTTCGGGGGTTTCACCCGGCAGTCGATGGCGGCGCAGTCGCAGGTGCTGATGTCGACCACGATCCTGGCCCGGGCGATGGACCTTCCGCTGACTAAGCAGGCCGAACGGCTCTGGGAGCAGGACAACCCGTTGGCGTACCTGCGGTCGAGCCTCGACGTCGAGGCCGGAGAGTCGGGCGACATCCTGCTGGTGTCGATGTCGTCCCCGGAACCACAGGACAACGCGATCGCCGTGAACGCGGTCATCCAGGCGTTTTCGGAGTACCACAGCGAGCGCCGCCGCAACACCGCCGCCGAGGTGCTCAAGGTGTTGCAACGAGAGAAGTTTCAGCTCAACGACGAGCTGAAACGCCTCACCGACGAGATGCTCGCGTTCCAGCGGCAGCACGGTGCCGCGGCGCTGCGCACCGCCGAGGGCGGGAATGTTTTCGGCAGCCGGGTTGCGCGGTTGGCGAGCACTCTGACCGAGGCGGAACTGCGGACGCTCAACGCGAAGCTCGCCTACCAGACCGCGGTCCAGGCCGGCGACGACCTGGAGGCCCTGCGGATCATCGCGGCCACCGACCCCAGCTTCGAAGGGTTCGACCTCGAGACCGGCGGCATGGAAGGCCCGGAGGCCGCGATGATCGCCGGTCTGCTGCGCGAGCGCAAACTCCTGACCGAAGTCAACGGCTTCGGCCCGGACCACAAGTCGGTCGCGGCGATTGACGCTCAACTCGACGAGCTCAACGCCGCCGTCGCCGGCGGTGGCCTGGCCCAGGCCGGCGGGGGCCCCGAGGCGGTCGCGTCTTTCTACCGCGGCCTGCTCAAACAGCGTTGGGAGAACGCCCAAGAGGCCGAGCAGCAGCTGCGGGTGATGTACGACGCGCAGCAGTCCGAGGCCGTCGCGCTCAACTCGCTCTACGCCGAATACAACCTGCTGGAGGCGTCCGCCGCTCGGGCCGACCGGCAACTTGAGGTCGTCGACCAGCGCATCCGCGAGCTGAACCTCAACGAGGACTACGACGTCATCGACGTCTCCGTGCTCGAGGCCGCCGAGGCGTCTGGCGTCCCGGTGTCGCCGAAACGGGCCCAGACGCTCGCGATGGCACTCGTGCTGTCGATGATGCTCGGCTGCGGCCTGGCGTTCCTGCAGGAGATGCTCGACGACCGGCTGCGCAGCGGTGAAGAGATCGCCACGCTACTGCGGCTGCCGATCCTCGGCGTCGTCCCACAGATCGCGGAGAAGGCGGTCTCCGTCTGTGGCCAGATCGTCGACAGCCAGCCGCAGTCCGTCGTCGCCGAGGCGTTTCGCACGATCCGCACCGCGATCCACTTCAGCCCGCTGGCCCACGACGTCAAGGTCGTGATGGTCACCTCGCCTTCGCCCGGCGATGGCAAGACGACGGTCGCTTCGAACTTCGCGATCGCGATCGCCCAAGCCGGCAAGCGCACGCTGCTGATCGACGCCGACTGCCGCAAGCCCCGGCAGCACCGCGTGTTCAACGTCGAGGCCGACCGGGGCCTCACGTCGTTGCTTCAGGAGAAGCGCGAGCGCGGCGAGCGCCTGGAGTCGCCCGTCGTGAAGACCGCAGTTGAGCACCTGCACCTGCTGCCGTGCGGCCCGGTGCCCGACAGCCCGTCCGAGCTCTTGAACCACCGCCGGTTCAGCAAGCTCCTCAATCAACTACGCACCCATTACGACCAGATCATCATCGACACGCCGCCGACGATCCCAGTCAGCGATTCGCGCATTATCTCGGCATCGGTTGACGGGTACGTGCTCGTGCTGCGTGCGGGCAAATCTGGTCGGAAGATGGCCAAGCACGCGACCGACCTGCTCGGCAGCGTCGGCGCCACCGCGCTGGGCTTGGTGATCAACGGCGTCACCAACTCGTGGGGCAGTTACTCCTACTACAGCCGGTACGGCTACTACCAGTACGGCTACGGCGAGTACCGCGAGCAGGCGACCGAGACGAAGCGCATCAAGGCCGAACGCGTCGAAATCGCCGCGCTCACCGTCGACGACCCCGGGGAGGCCCGTTGACCCGTGGACGCGCCGCGCCGGACGACGACCGACGATTCGGGGGTTCTACCGCACACCGCGCCACGTGGCTGGGTCGACGTGCACAACCACTTGCTGCCCGGGCTCGACGACGGCCCCGCGACCGACGCCGAGGCGATGGCGCTGTGCCGGTCGCTGGTCGCCGAGGGGGTGACCCACGCGGCGGCGACGCCGCACCTCTTCGGCCCGTACACCGAGCTCGACCGAGCGGAGTCGATCGTTGCCGCGGCGCAACGACTCGCCTCTGCGGTTGCGCGAGCGGAGCTGCCGCTCACGCTTTACGTCGGCGCCGACACCCGCATCGACGACCGGCTGGTCGACGCGCTGCAGACGGGCGTTGCACTGCCGCTGGGCCGGGGCGGCCGATATGTCCTGATCGAGCCCCCGCACGACGTGTGGATCGATGCCCCGGCGGTGTGCGCGGCGCTCGACGCCGCGGGTTACGTCGGCGTGCTCACTCACCCGGAGCGTCACCCGCACCTGGCACGCCACGGTGCCGCGCCCCTGCAGGCTTGGGTCGACCGTGGCGCGGTGATCCAGGTCACGGCCGGTTCATTGCTGGGCGACTTCGGCAAGGCTGCCGAGGAACTCGGCTGGGCGATCGTCGAGTCGCCGGTGCCCGCGGTTGTGGCCTCTGACGCGCACGATACTCGCCGCCGACCGGTACGCATCGGCGCCGCGGCGGTCCGCATCGCGGCTCGGCTCGGGTACGCCGCGGCCGACCGACTGTGTCGGGCCACCCCGTGGTCGTTGCTGGCCGACGCGCGTTCCATCGCAGCCGGCGCCGCCCGACCCGCGACGGAAGGGGTGGTGTCTTGATGGCCGGCCGGCGCCACCACAGGTCGCGGCGTTCTGCTTCGGCCGGACAGGATTGGGTGAGCCTGCTGGCGCCGGCGGGGCAGGCGTGGCGGCTGCCGCTGGATGTGCTGCTGCTGACAACGCTGCTGTTCGCCACGTTCACCTATGGCGCGACCGAAGCGTGGAGCCAACAGGTCGTCGCCGGGCTGTCGGCGGCGATCGCCGGTTACGTGCTGATTGCCTGTTTTGTGCCGAGCGTGTCGTGCCGGTCGCTGGGCTCGTGGACGTACCTGCCGATCGTGGCGTTCTTGCTGTTGGTCGTGCTGCAGACGGTGCCGCTGCCGGCGGGCGTGGTGTCGATGATCGCGCCCGGCACGCACGAGATCCGCGCGACGCTCCTGGCTGACCTCGACGTTGCGGACGATGCGGCGCCGCTCTCGTTGTTGCCGCCGGCGACGTGGCGGCAACTCTGGGCGCTCCTGCCGATCATCGCGGTGTTCCTCGCGGCGTTGCACGCGTACCGGTCTGAGGCCGGCGTGCGCCGCCTGTGCCAAATCCTCGCGGTGTGCGGCGCGGCGGCGGCGGTTTACGCGCTGTACCAGAACGTCGGCAACGTCGGCTCGCGTTTCGGCGGGGCGGTGCACGAGCACCTGCGCAGCGGCCCGTTCCTCAGTCACAGCCACTTCGGTCAGTACGTCAACCTCGGCGTCGGTGCGGCGCTCGGTTTGCTCTTCGCACAACTCGCCGCCTTGAACAAGCGATACCCTCGGCCGCGCGACGCGTGGCGGAAGCTGCTCAAGGACCGCGCTTACCTCGGTGTGTGGCTCGCCGCCGGGTGCGTCGTGTTGGGTGCGCTGGCGGTGTTGCTGTCGATGACGCGCGGTGGGGTGCTCGCGGCGTTGCTCGCCGGCGGCGCGGTGGGCGTGCTGCTTGCCTGGCACAAGCCCGTCCCGAGGACTGCCGCGATGGTCGGCACTTCCGGGAGCGGGGGTGTGGGTGGGGGGGACAAGGCGGCGCTGTTGGTGGGGTTTGGCTTGATCGTCGTCGCCGTGTCGCTGGCGGTGGGGTTCGACCAGGTCTATGAACGCTTGGCGTCGCTGCGCCACATCGAGACGGCCGAGGGCGACCGCATGCAGATTCTGCGCGACCTCGTGCCGGCGTTCACGTCCTACCCGCTGTGGGGCACGGGGCTCGGTACGTTCGAGGCCGTGTTCCCGAAGTACGACACGACCGCGCGGGCGTCGCTGACCACGCACGCCGAGAACGAGTACGCGCACCTGCTGCTGGAGACCGGCGTCGCCGGGTTGCTCTGCATCGCCGCATTCGTCCTGATCGTCTTCCGGGGGGCGTGGCCGGTGTTGCGTCGGCCGCGGCGGTCGCTGGACTTCGTGGCGTTCGGCCTAATGTTCGGCTGGCTGGCGGTGCTGCTGCACAGCTTCACCGACTTCGGTCAGCACGTCCCCGCCGTCGCGCTGATGACGGCGCTCACGCTCGCGGCGTTGTTGAACCTCACGGCGCTGCATCGCGCCCGGCCGGCGGAGGACGAGGGCGTGCAACCAATGCCCGCGTCTGCCCGCGCCGCGATCGAGGCCGCTGCGTCGAACGACGGGCCGCGTTCGTTGCGTTGGCTGGGACCGGTCGCGCTCGCGGCCCTCGCTTTGGGCGGCGTGTTCGCGACGGCGCGGCTGGAGGGCCCCCGCCAGGCGGCGGCCGCGTTCGCCGCCGGCGACGCAATCCGGGAACGCATCTACGGCAGCGACCCCGAACTGGTCCGGCCCGGCGACGATGAGCGGATGATCCGGCGTTACGCCGAGGCCGCCGCCGCCGACCCCTCCGTCCCGCGGTACGCCTACTTTCGGGACTTCTTCGCGTGGGGCCTGATCGGTTCTGACGACTACGGAAACCCGAGGCCGCTGGCCGACGACCCGCTCGCGCAGGACGAGGCGCGGATGCTGCTCGAATCGATCGACGCGCACCGCGTCGCGGCGCCGACGTTTGGCCCGACCCACGCCTTGGCCGGTGAGGCCCGCTTCCTCGCGCTCGGCGAGGCGCAGCGCGGTGTCGACCTTGTCGAGACCGGCCACGACCTCCCCCCGCACGACCCCTACGTCGCGTACACGGCCGGCTACCTCGCCGCGCGGCTGGGCGATCACGCCGCCGCGGCGGAACACTTCGTCCACGCGACCCGGCTGAGCCCGGCGCTGCGCCAGGAAGTCGTCGCGGTTTACGTCAACGAGTTCGACGACCCCGGGATGGCCTACACGTTCGCGGCCGAGGAGCTGGGCGCGCTACAGGAGCTGCAACGCCTGATCGCTGACGACCCAGACCACGCGGCGTTGGCTGCCAAGGCCGACGCCGATGCGCGGGCGATCCTCGTCGCCCGCGCCTACGCCGACGACGCCATGCCCGGCGACCTGACCGCGATGGCCCGCCGGCTGCGCGACGAGGGCGACCACGACGAAGCGATCGCGCTGTACCAGCGCGCTGTCGCGCTGGCCCCCAAGCAGGTTGCCTGGCGGTTGGAGTTGGCGGAGCTGTTCGCCGCCCTAGGCAACCCGACCCAGGCCGTGCGCGAGGCCCGCGCCGTGCTTCAGCTCCGGCCCGCCTCCGCGGCGGCCAACCGCCTGCTCCAGGAGCAGGTCCCCCTCCTGGGCGACGTCGCCCGGACCGAGCGTCCGCTGTGACCTGACCGTCACCGACGCTCGGACAATCAGGATTTTGGCGAAGTCGGTGCACCGACGGGGACAGGGTGCGCCCGGACTTCACCCCCCGGTCCCCGGAGAAAGGCAAACCGGAACCGGCCCTGCACCTGAATATTCGGTGCACGCACCGCGATCGATCGCCATGCTGACCGTCCGCCAAAACCCGTTGCAGTTACCCGAGACGCACGCCAGTGTCGTCGACGTCCCGGGCGACTGGTGGATCGCGCACACCAAGGCGCGCAACGAGAAGGCGCTCGCGTGGGACCTGGGGGCGCTGGGGATCGACTACTACCTGCCGATGCTGATGCGCGAGACCTACTCGGGGAACCGTCGTCGACGGAACATGTACCCGCTGTTCACCTCGTACGTCTTCTTCGCCGGCAACCATCAGGCACGCTATCGCGTGCTGGCGACCAACCGCGTCGCGAACGTGCTGGAGGTGACCGACCGCCCCCGCTTCGTCGACGAGGTCGGCGCGATCGAACGTGTTGTCAATACCGGCGACATGCTGGAGATCGTCCCGGGGCTGCCAGTCGGGCAGCGAGTCCGCGTGACCAAGGGCCCATACGAAGGGACGCTTGGCACCGTCACGCACGACCGGCCATGGCACGCGATCACGCTCGTGATCAGCACGCTAGGCGTCGGCGCCGAACTCAAGATCAACGGCGACCTGCTCGAACCCGTCGACCCCCCGGAAACTCCGGAAGGGATCAACACGCGAAGGGGCCACGGATGAGCAACCCCTGGATGTTCTACACGCTGACCTTTGTCGCCGCGCTCGGTTTGGCTACGGGCGTCACGCCGCTGGTCATCTGGGCCGGCCGGGCGTGGGGCCTGATGGACGAGCCCGACGCGCGCAAGGTTCACATCCGCCCCGTGCCGCGTTCCGGCGGCATCGCCATCGCCGCGGCGACGCTGTTCGTGGCCTTGGTCATGCTGATCGTGGTCCACGTGCGTTCCGGCGTGGTCCCGCCGGAGCTGCTCCGACAGATCGTCACGGTCGCGGCGGCGGCCGGGTTTGTGTTCCTCGTCGGGCTGATCGACGACGTCCGCGGCGTGACGCCGCGCTTCAAGGCGCTCGCGCTGATCGCCGCGTCGCTGGCGGTCTGCGGCTCGGGCGCGACGATCGACACGCTCTACGTCGCCAACCAGCCCTGGCTCGAGCTCGGCTGGGCGGCCTGGCCGGTGACCGTGCTGTGGATCGTCGGGATGGGCATCGCCATCAACTTCATCGACGGCATCGACGGCCTGGCCGGGGGTCTCGTGCTGCTCGCCGGCGCGGTGCTCGCCGCGTTCGGTATCGCCGCCGGCAACCCCGCCGTCGCGGTCGTCCCGCTCGCGCTCGCCGGAGCGCTCGGCGGGTTCCTGATCTACAACGCCCACCCCGCCCGCGTGTTCATGGGTGACTCGGGCAGCTTCTTCATCGGCTTCGTCATCGCCGCGGCGATGGTGCTCGCCAACCCCGTGCTCGGCACCATGGAAGCCGTGCTTATCCCCGGCCTCGCGCTGTCGGTGCCGATCGTCGACACAGCGTTGACGCTCTTCCGCCGACGCTACCAGCAGCGCCGCTCGATCTTCGCCGCCGAGCGCGGCCACATCCACCACCACCTCCTCGACCAGGGCCTCACCCAGCGTCAGGCCGTCGTCTGCCTCTACGGCGTATCGATCCTCGCGGTTGGGGTCGGCCTGCTCGCGTGGTCGTCCAGCGGTTGGCAAACGGCCGGCGCGCTGTCGCTCGTCGTGCCGTTGCTGTGGGGGGCCTTCCGTCTCGCCGGGTCGGTGCGGACCCGCGAGATGGTCGACGCCGTACGCCGCAAGCGCGAGCTCGACCGTGTCGCCCGCCGGTTCGAAGAGGCGTTCCACGAGCTGCAGATGGAGTTCCGTCGCGTCACCGACTTCAGCTCGTGGTGGCAGACGGTCTGTCGTGCCGCCGAGGCGCTTGAGTTCGCGCACGTTGAGTTGCCCCTCGTCGGCCGCGACGGCAACGAGCAGACTCTCACCTGGAAGCCCGCTGAGGACGTCGAGCCCGGCGTCGCGTGCCTCACCGCGACCGTCCCCGTTGCCCAGCGCCGCGGCCGTCAGCCGCTCGAGGCGAACGTCAGCGTTGTCGCGACGCGCTCGGTCGAATCGGCCGGCGATCGGCTGTCGCTGTTCACCCGGCTGATGTCCGACCACGCCGTCGCCGACCTGCCCTCAACCAACGGTCACCGCACCGCCCGGCCGACCTCGCGCCGCGAGCAGCTCGCCGCCATCGCCGGCTGGGACAAGATCAAGCCACTCGCGGTTGTCCACAAGGGCCGGCACCCCGACCCCAACGGCCTTCAGCGGACCGGTCCGCTCGCCGGCAAACGCATCGCCATCGTGCATGACTTCCTCTACGTCTACGCCGGTGCCGAAAAAGTCGTCGAGCAGATGATCGAGCTCTTCCCCGAGGCCGACCTGTTCGCGCTCTTCGACTTCGTCCCCGAAGACCAGCGAGGCTTCCTCCGCGGCAAGCGCGTCAAGACATCCTTCATCCAGAAGATGCCGCTGGCCCGCAGGAAGCACCGCGGGTACCTGCCGCTCATGCCGCTGGCGATCGAGCAGTTCGACCTCTCCGGCTACGACATCGTGCTCTCCAGCTCCTACCTCGCCGCGAAGGGCGTGATCACGGGCCCCGACCAGCTGCACGTCTGTTACTGCCACAGCCCCGCCCGCTACGCCTGGGACCTGCAGCACCAGTACCTCGACCAGAAACGCATCGGCTTCGGGCCTAAGGGCATGGCCGCCCGCGCGATCCTCCACTACATCCGCAACTGGGACGCCCGCTCCGCGCTTGGTGTCGACCTGTTCATCGCCAACTCCCGCTTCGTCGCTCAACGCATCCAGAAGCTGTACCGCCGCGACGCCGAGGTCATCCACCCCCCGGTGGACACGGACTTCTTTACGCCGGACACCGAAGAGGTAATCGCTTCCGGGGGCGGGGGGAAGGCCGACTTCTACCTGACCGCTTCTCGCCTCGTGCCGTACAAGCGGATCGACCTCGTCGTCGACGCGTTCAACCGCATGCCCGACCGCCGGCTCGTCGTCGTCGGCGACGGGCCGGAATACGCCCGCATCGCCGAGCTCGCCGGGCCGAACGTCACGCTCGCCGGCTACCAGACCGACGAGCAGCTCCGCCGGTACATGCGGCTCGCCAAGGCGTTCGTCTTCGCCGCCGAAGAGGACTTCGGCATCGTCCCGGTCGAGGCCCTCGCCTGCGGCACCCCCGTCATCGCCTACGGCCACGGCGGTGCCCGCGAGACCGTGACTGATGGCGTCACCGGCCTGTTCTTCGACCGCCAGACCCCCGACGCCATCGCCGACGCCGTCGCCCGCTTCGAGGCCGGCGCGGTCACGGGGGAGCGCGCGCCCGACATGACTGCCTTCAGTCCCACACGCTTCCGCCGCGAAGTCCTCGCCGCCGTCGAGACGGCCTGGCGCAAAACGCGCTTCAACCCGAAGACCGACAACGCGGATTCCACGACCGCGGCTGGCCAACCCGTGCCCGTGACCCCGCCCGCCGACACGGCCGAGCCCGTGACCGCCGAGGTCCCGCAACCGAAGTGAACGTGTTGTTCCCCGTCGTTCAATGACCGCCAACCCCGACACCTCGATCCTCCCCGCCGTCCCCGCGGGCGACGCTGTCGATCGCGAAGCCGCAGCGCCGACCAGCGACGACGCGGCTTCCACCTCAACCCTTGACCCTCGATCCTCGAACCCCCCGGCTCCGCCGACAACCGTCATCCGCCCCCCTAAGGGCTGGCAGCCGATCGACCTGCCCGAGCTCTGGCGCTACCGCGAGTTGTTCCTGATCTTCGCCCTCCGCGACATCAAGGTCCGCTACAAGCAGACCGTCCTGGGCGTCGGCTGGGCGCTGATCCAACCTATCGCGTTCACGATCGTGGGGATGACCATCTTCCGCGGCGTCGCCGGCGCCGGCAACGACAACGTCGCCCCCGCGTTCCTCTTCTACTTCGCCAGCCAGATCCCCTGGATGCTCTTCAACACGGGCCTGCAGACCAGCGCGATATCGCTCGTCGGTGCCCAGAACATGATCAAGAAGGTGTACTTCCCCCGCCTGGTCCTGCCCACCAGCGCCGTGATGGTCAGCCTCGTCGACATGCTGATCCAGTCGGCGATCCTGCTGGCCGTGGTCTTGGCCCTGCCCCTGATCGCGGTGCTGTTCCCAGGGAGTGGGATCGAGGTCTACACGCCGCCGTGGCAGATCGTCTTCGCTCCCGTTGCGGTGTTGTGGGCGTTCCTCTCAGCGTTGTCGATCGGGCTGCCGTTGTCGGCGTTGAACGTCGAGTTCCGCGACGTGCGGTACGTGATCCCGTTCGTGACGCAGTTCATGATCTTCGCCGCCCCGGTGTTCTGGCCGGCCAGCGGAATCGAGTCCGGTACCTGGCGGGCCGTGTACGGCCTGCTCCCCGTCGCCGGCCCGATCGAGTTCTTCCGGTGGTGCCTGTTCGATTCGGTCCCGGCCCACCTCGGCCTCTGGGCCGTCGGCGCGGCTAGCACCGCCGTCTGGCTGCTCCTGGGCCTCGCCTACTTCCGCAAGATGGAGGACTCCTTCGCGGATGTCGTGTAGGCCGGAACGATCAGACCCAATCCGGACCCGCCTCGCCAAATCGTTTCCCGGCTGGCTGAGATTAGTCACCTATAACAACCCGCCGGGCACGGGCAGGATGTTGCGCTGGCTGAAGCTCGCATACGTCGGCCAGTCCAACGACTGGCCCTCCGCTCCCTCCGGCGTCTACACGACGCGGATTCACGGCTACCGCGCGTTCTTGGACCTCACGGAGTGGTCGAGCCGAGTTGTGTATTTTACCGGGCGCTACTACGAACACGACGTCACCCAGGTCATAGGTGCGTTGCTCCGACCAGGTGACTTCGCGGTTGACGTGGGCGCGAATTACGGCATGGTGACGCTCGACATGGCGGGCCACGTTGGCATCGACGGCAAAGTTTTTGCTTTCGAGCCCAACCCATTCTGCTTCGAGCGTCTCGCACGGAACGTCGAACTAAACAACTTGCAGCAGGTCGAACTCCACCCCTACGCCCTCTCCGATGCCGCGTCTGACGAAGCCACGCTCTACTCGCCGCCCGGCGATTCCGGCCAAGGGCATCTCTTGGTCGGTAACGTTCAGAAGAACGCCGCCGGTGAGCTCGGCGGCCCCACCGAAACCGTCAAGACCAAGCTAGGCGATGACGTGTTACCCGACGGGCATCGCATCCGATTGATCAAGATTGACACTGAAGGCTTCGAAACCTTTGTTCTGCGCGGTCTGGCATCGCGCTTACAGCAAGACCGACCCTGCGTCATCTGCGAGATAATCGATGGCTTCCAATGCCGGGCGGGCAGCAGCAGCGCCGCGCTGCACGAGTTGATGGAGTCCTACACGATGGTTGGGTTTGCATTAATCAGTACGAGATGCGGGCCGCGTCGACGTTTGCACATAACCAGATGTCAGCCCGACCAACCGCTTGATGACGGCAACTACCTCTGGCTCCCTCGCGAACACAAGCTGGCGTCGCAAGACGTTATCACACTGGACGACCTCGCTACAAGGTCCGAGGCGGCACTGTGACAAACGGCCAACCGTCAGACTCACCGCTGGTGAGCGTGTTGATCCCTACCTACTGCCGTCCCAGAGTTCTACGCGATGCGCTTGATAGTGTGACATCGCAGGACTACCGCCCACTCGAAATCATCGTCGGCGATGATTCTCCGGATGAAGCCACCGCCCGTCGGATAGCTGAAATCGCAACGCCGGACAATGTGACACTCACTTTCCTAAAAAACGATCCGCCTCTTGGCCAGGCTATGAATCTGAACCGCCTGATCGATGCGGCACAAGGCACTTATGGGCTGATTCTTCATGACGACGACTTGCTACTTCCCGGGGCAATTGCAGTCCTTGTGAATGCCTTCCGCGAACATCCGATGCTCGTGGCTTGCTTCGGCCGACAACGGTTGTGCTCGGATGCGGGCGATGACCTCGGTGACGATGCCGCCAATACGCTTAATAGTACCTACCACCGAACCTTTGACGACGTTGGAGTTTTGTCTGACCCCATCGCCGCCGCCATTAGGAGGCAGTTTCCAAACGACGGCTTCATGGCCTCACTGGAGTTGATGAAACTGGTGAAATATCGACCCGAAACCGAGATTGGGCATGCGGTGGACACCGACTTCGGCATTCGACTCGCCGTCGCTGCCGAGGGTTCTCCATTCCGGTTGATCGAGAACCAGACGAGCGTCTATCGGTTATCCAAAGCCGGGGTGGCGGCTTCAGGTTCAGGCGCCACCGCTTCGTTCTGGAACATCCTCGACGGCCTTGATCATCTTCAGTCACATGGCGATCTGATCAACGCCGTCCGTAGACAAATCGCCGCCGGCGCGGCCAGTCATTTCGCCCGTAACGGTGAACGGAAGAAGGCTTACTCTATCTGGAAAAGCGGCCATTATGGGCCGGAACGCTTTCGGGCACGCGGCCTTTATTGTGCAGCCCTCATTGCTATCCCGCATCTGGCAAAAGTTCGCGATCTGATGAGTCCATGACAATCGACACTGCCATCCGCATCGAAGGGCTCAGTAAGCGTTACCGGATCGGCAGCAATGGCGGCAACAGCCACTTCCGCTACAAGTCACTCGGCGACACCCTCGTGAAAACCGCCAAGCGGCCCTGGGGCCTGTGGACCGACCGCAACGTGCTCACCGAAGACAACTCGTTCTGGGCGCTCAAGGACGTGTCGTTCGACGTCAAGCGCGGCGAGTGTGTGGGCATCATCGGGGGAAAGTGGGGCGGCAACACACGCTTCTTGGGGTCCTTTGTTTGATCGCCCTTCGCCAGATGATCAGAGTGCATCATCGTTACTGACGGCCGCCGGTCGCTTGGCCAACGCTTCGCTTCTCGGCTCTCGAGACTCCGACATGCTGCTGCGCAAACGTCTTACGGTCAGGAGGGAGAAGACCTTGTTTTACGCCGCTGGCTCACCAACCCCGTTGGTCGTCTCGGCTTCTATGTGGACGTAGGGGCACACCACCCAACGTGGTACTCCAATACGTTCTGGTTCTACCAGCAAGGCTGGACCGGGCTCAACATCGACGCCACCCCCGAGGTCGAGGCACTCTTCACCAAAACCCGTCCGCGCGACAAGTTCATCCAAGCGGTGATCGGAGACGGCAACGAAGTCGAGTTCACAGATTTTTCCAGCCACGCCTACAGCGGAGTCACGAGTTCCGACATTGCTGACCGTGCCGCGGCAGGCGTTTCGTCCACCTCGACCCGCCGCGTCAAGACGGTCAGGCTTGCCGACGTATTGAACCGCCAACTCCCGGTAGGACAGCCGATCGACTTCATGTCTGTCGATGTAGAGGGCTACGAACTGCCGGTGCTCCAATCGAACGACTGGTCAATTTATCGCCCACGCGCTGTACTTGTGGAAGTCAGCAACGCCGTCACCCTCGCCGAAGTCTGTAGCTCACCAGTCGTCTCGTTTCTAACCGGCCATGGCTACACGCCTTTGCTACGCACCGGTCTGACCGTCACCTTCGCCCGGTCGGACCTGCTCGAGGCCACGCCTCACGGTTTCCGGATCAACGCCTGATGTCCCCCAACACCGCCATCCGCATCGAAGGCCTCAGCAAGCGTTATCGCATCGGCAGCAAGGGTGGCAGCAGCCACTTCCGGTACAAGTCCCTCGGCGACACCCTTGTCCGGACCGCCAAACACCCCTGGGGCTTATGGACCGACCGGAACGTCCTGACCGAAGACAACTCGTTTTACGCGCTGAAGGACGTGTCGTTCGACGTCAAGCGCGGCGAGTGCGTCGGCATCATCGGCCGCAACGGCGCGGGCAAGTCGACGCTACTGAAGATACTGTCCCAGATCACCAAGCCCACCGAGGGCCGGATCGAGTTGCACGGCCGCGTCGGCTCGCTCCTCGAAGTCGGCACCGGTTTCCACCCGGAGTTGACCGGACGGGAGAACATCTATCTCAACGGTGCCGTCCTCGGCATGACCCGTGCGGAGGTGAGGTTACGGTTCGACGAGATCGTCGCCTTTTCCGAAATCGAGAAGTTTCTGGACACCCCCGTCAAGCAGTACAGCTCCGGCATGTACACCCGCTTGGCCTTCTCTGTCGCCGCCCACCTCGAACCCGAGATCCTCGTTGTCGACGAGGTCCTCGCCGTTGGCGACGCCCAGTTTCAGAAAAAGTGCTTGGGCAAGATGAAGGACGTGGCGGGAGAGGGGCGGACGGTGTTGTTTGTCAGCCACAATATGGGAACGGTCCGCGAGCTTTGCGGTCAAGGGTTGCTGCTAGAGGGTGGCGAGATGATTTTCGCTGGACGGACTGAAGATGTTGTTGGGCATTATCTCCAAGGCGTGTCCGCTGCCGGATCGGCCAATGCAGAGTTGTGCCCGAGCCAAAACTCACCAATCCGATTTCTCAGAGCCAGTGTAACTACTACGTGCGGACAGCCGGCACGTTTGGTGAGCGATCCGCTAGCGATCAGTTTGGAGTACGAGGTGACACGGCCGCTCACCGGATCGGCAGTTGTTCTGTCTCTGCGGCATGGCGGTCGTCTGATCTTCGATGCATTCGATACTGATCAGTCACCGGAACTGCACCAGCGTCGAGCGGCCGGCTATTACCGTTCCCAACTCAATCTTCCCCCGGATTTTTTCGTGGCTGGGCAACTGACCGTTGGCGTTGCAGGAGTGTTCACGGCACGGGAGCGGTTTGCCGATTACCCGGATGCTCTCGCTGTTGACCTAGAGGACGAGTCGTCAGTTACGCACACCGGGCGAGATCCTCGCCGACAAGTATTGGTGCAATCGCCCGGAAAGTGGGAAATCAGTTTCGGTGACCAATGAGTTTACAGTCGACACGCCTGCTTTACGTGCCGATCAAGAACTTTGGGGATGCCCTCAATCCTTGGATTTGGAAACAACTGCTGCCTGGGCTCGATGTCTGTCCGTCTCAGATGCGCGTTGGCGATTGTTCGGCCGTGTGTGTTTGCTCGATCGGCAGTTTTTTGTCAGAAGAGTTTCTCGTTCAGTTCTCCGGCACTCGGCGTCTGGTCGTGGCCGGGACGGGCATCGGATACGGCGAGATCCAGCCGAGGTTCACGCTCGGGCGGTCTTTCCCGAAAGTGCTACGCCTCCGACAGGAACCCGTTCAGATCGGTTTTGACCCTGTGGCTGTGTCCTTTGCATGGGTCAGAGGCCCGCTAACGGCGCGGAAGTTGGGGCTACAGGAGGACATCGCTGTTGCCGACGCCGCCTATCTGATTCGGCAGGTGCTCCCGGCGGAGTACTGGATGTCGGCTGATCGGCACGGGATTGCATTCATGCCGCATATTGGCTCTGTCACCACGGTTCCATGGCAGGACGCCTGTGAACGGTTGGGTTGGCGCTTTATCGATCCGCGGTCGCCGCTGGAAGGGGTATTGGATGCGATCCGCTCGACGAAGCTGGTGGTGACGGAAGCGCTGCATGGTGCGATCGTTGCTGACGCATTGCGGACCCCATGGATCGCAACCCGTTCGAGCGGTGAGATTCTCGATCTGAAGTGGCGAGATCACTGCGCCGCGATTGAGGTGAACTATGCGCCGATCGACATTCGCCCGGTTTGGTACGTCCGAGCCGTTGCTAAGACGCAGCGGAACAAAATCAAGCAGAGCCTGTTCGGCGCACGCGCCTTGGCCGATAACCTCCGTCGGTCTGTCGCCGCACTTGCGGACGACCTCCGCCGGGCGTCTGAAGCCAATGCGCCGCTGCTGAGCAGCGAGGCAATGATCAGGACTATCGACACACGCCTTCGAGAGGGAGTTGAACGAGCCCGGTTCTTGTGTGGAGAGCATCTCGCCAAGCACCCGCGCGTCGATCCGCGACTGGCGTACCCAGAGGTACGCCGATGACGGTGTGGTGCAGGAATTCCGTCCAAGCGTTCGCATGAGCGGCGAATCTATGGTCAGCGTAATCGTACCCGCTTTCAATGCGGAAGCTTTTCTTGATGAGTCACTGCTAAGTATCCGTGAACAGACACACCAGGCGTTGCAGATCATCGTGGTCGATGATGGATCGGGGGATACAACTGCTGAGCGCGCGCGACGTCATGCCAATGCCGACGTACGTGTCGAGTTGCTCCAGCAAGCCAACCGTGGAGTTAGCGCGGCGCGCAATGCAGGGCTGGAGCGAGCGGCAGGAGAGTACGTTTGCTTCTTCGACGCCGACGACGTGATGCTGCCTCACTCGGTCGCCCGCCGCGTGGAGGTTCTACGTCAGACCGGCGGTGACTTGTGCTACGCCAACCATCTCGTTGTGGACGCTTGTGGCCGAAAGCTCGGCGAGAGCCGCGGTGTCCCTGTAGGAGACGACCCGCTAATCGAACTGCTGAAGACGCCGACCATGGGCATCCAGACGGTGATGCTGCGGACTCATGCGCTGCGGCAGGTCGGCGGTTTCCGCGAGGGGCAAACGCATCTGGAAGACTGGGATCTCTGGATTCGATGTGCAGCCGCAGGGCTGAAGCTGGTCTACCTGAACGAGAGCCTGAACCAGTATCGGCGGCATGAAACCAACGCGACTCATCTCTACGACCGGATGTTGGCTCAAGGACTGGAGATGCTTGATCGTTATCGATCGCTAGCCAAGGGGCGTGCACGTCGCCAAGCGTGGGTCGGTGGCCGACATGATCTACTGCGTGGGTGGGTCTGGAGCATGTGGGACGAGGACTGGCCGACGCCGAAGAAGCTCGCGCGCGTCGCAACCATGGCTGTTCGTCACCCGCAGTTGCCGGCGGTTTTCGCTCGTGTGGTCACGACGGCGATAGGAAAGCGCCTTGCCGTCGCCAGGTCACAGAACGCAAAGATCGCAAAGGCTGTCGACTAGACGCAAGCCCAATGGATGGCATTTCGCTTACAATCTGCATTTGCACTAGCGGGAGACCAACGCAACTCGCCCGCTGCCTGAATTCGTTCGCTTGCGGCAGCATCCCGCCGACTCAAGTTGTGGTCAGTGACGATAGCAGAGATGTGGCGCTGGCTGACGAGGTTCGCCGTGCGTGCTCACTCTACAGATTTGTGCGATATGTACAGGGCCCGCGTCAGGGTTTGTGCGCCAACCGCAACCATGTGGTGCGTCAGTCTTGCACCAGCCATGTTTCCTTGATCGACGATGATGGGGTCGCTCACCCCAACTTCGTTCAACGCGCGCATGAACTGATAGCTCGATTCCCCGACACAGTGTGGACCGGCAGCGTGATGGAGGATGGCACCCGCCTGACTCCACCAAGTAATCCAACGTTTCTCGGTCATTTTGGACGGGTGCCTCGCCCATCTGAGCCCCTGCGAAACATCCATCTGAACTGCAATATCCTTCCGCGCGCTGCCTTCGCGGCAGTCGGTTTCGACGAGGCGATTGACTACGGCTATGAAGACACTGACCTGTGCGCACAACTTCTAGCTTCAGGTTTTATGATTCGGCACGACCCCGAACTGGTGAACTCGCATGTCCCACCTTCACGGGAAGATGCACCAAGTGGCCGTCATTGGCTGGCAGAACGTGCACGTTTTTATTGCACGATCCGGCGACATCTCAAGTGGCAGTTTTCTCCCCTTCATGCGATCGGATTTGCGGTCGTAGCGCCTTTGCATCTTGCCGCTCATCGATTAAGGCTCGGCCAACCATTGCACTTCTTTGATGGTTGGATTTGGTTGTTGCGAGATGTTGCAAGTCTTCGGCGAGCGCAACCGTGCGTTGAACTCGTAGGCGCCAGTTAGGTCAAGATGTTCTTACTGCCAATCATCTCGGCGAGCACGTGCCGGATTATCGTTTTCAACCCGCCGCGGTAGAGCCGAGTGGCGCAAAAGATCATGAGTGGATTACCGGCACGGCTGAGGTGATCAGCCGGAAGTCTATCTCTGTGATTGTGCCGACTTGGCGTCGGCCTCAAGACCTTGAGCGATGCTTGGTGAGTCTGCTCGGACAGACGGTGCTGCCTGACGAGATTATCGTTGCGGCGAAAGAGGGAGACATTGAAACACTACGGCTCGTGGAACGACTTCAGTCGGAAGATGCCGAAGCACGGTTCCTTTTGTCAAGGAGTGGTGCGGGTGCGAACGTCGTTGGGCAACAGAACGAAGCGCTTGCCCTGTCATCGGGCGATATTGTCGCGCTGACCGACGATGATTCTGTCCCGCGCCTGGACTGGATCGAGTCTATTGTGCCCTATTACGATGATCCATCGGTCGGGGGCGTCGGGGGGCGTGACTGGCAGCCTGTCGAACGCTGGGGCGAGGCCAGGGTGGGTCGACTCCAGTGGTTCGGTCGGGTCATTGGGAACCATCATCTCGGTGTAGGCGTCGCCCGGGACGTTGAAGTCTTAAAAGGTGTGAACTGCAGTTTTCGGGGCCGAGAGCTACGCGAGCTCGGCTTCAGTAGAGCGATGCGCGGCCGCGGCACTGTCATTCATTGGGAACTCGCGATCTGTTTTGCTTTTCTTCGTAAAGGTTTCCGCCTGATTTACGATCCAGCGATTGCGGTGGACCACAACATCGTGCCGAGGCTAGACGGCGACACCAACCAGCGGGGGGTGTTCGAGCCGACCAGTTTCGTACACATTGTTCACAACGAGACGTACTCTTTGCTTGAGCACCTATCGCCCGTCCGACGACTTGCGTTCTTCATTTGGTGTACCTCGATCGGAACACGTGGCGTGCCGGGTTTGGCACAAGTCCCTCGTCTGGTCCTTCTTGAGAGGCAGCCTGCGTCTTTGGTACTTCGACGAGCCTGGGCCGGGATTCAAGGACGACTGGAGGGTTTCGCAACCTGGCGGTCCTCACGGAAAGCGGTGCCCCCAACCTGATCGCGCTTCTCGCCGAGCTCGAGTGGACCGATGGCGGGCTACGTGTGGTGATTTTTCTGGTCACTATTTTCACGGCGGTTGCGCTGGTCTCGTCGAAGTCCACCTATCTGATCGACTTTTACATCGTCGTTGCCTGCACCAATCGATTGGTTCGTCGTGTGCTGGACTGGATGGACGGGGTGTTTGACCCGACGCCGATTTCAAGTCTGCTCCCGATCCTGATCGGGGTGATGGCGCTAGCTGCCGCCTGGACCAAGCGGCAACGACTCCCGAAGAGCTACCGTACCGGGCTTTACCTGATCCTGCTGGGTTTCGCGTACGCCACAGCGGTTGGGCTGGTCAACGGGCCGAGGGCAATCTATGGGTTGTTTGAATACCTCTGCCCCGTCGGCATCGCGTTTTACGCCTTGCTGTTCGTGTCAAACCGCCAAACTGTCCATCGGTGGATCAAGACCACCATCTTTTGTGCGGTGGGCGTTGCGGTCTACGGCGTCTTTCAATGGGTTTTTATGCCGCCATGGGACGCGGCTTGGATCGAGTGGAGCAGAATGTGGACATCCATGGGCCATCCAGAGCCCTTCAAGACATCGATTTGTTCAACCCTTGACTCTCGTGGCCCATTTGCATGGTTCATGGCCGGCTCGATCATCTTCATGGTCGCGTCGCCGAAGATACCCGCTTACGCCAAGTTTCCCGCGATCATTCTCGCCGGCTTGACCATCGTCCTCTCTACAGTCCGATCCGCATGGGGCATCGTGGCGGTTGGTGTGGTCGTGTTTAGCTTGTTGCGTGGTCGCCAAGGATGGAAGAAATCCGTCATTGGAGTGCTTGTGCTCGTTGCGGGCTTGGCCATTCTGAAAGACCAAATGCCGGAATCGGAGCGATTGGCTGCTCGGATGGAAACGATGGTGGATGTGACCAGCGACGGTTCGTTTCAAGGCCGGGTGAGAATTGCACAGCACGGGGTATGGGCAGTGCTGACACGTCCGGCGGGATTCGGCATGGGCTCAAACGGACTAATCACCAGCAAGACGACGGAGGGCGGTTCCGTAGTGATGGACAACGGGCTGCTCGAAATCATGGTGACCTTAGGCTTGCCCGGGATCGTTTTGGTCGGCGGCGGCTTGTATCAGATTTTGCGTAGAGCGGTCGAACTTCTTCGCAAAACAGATTCGGCACTGCTCAGCATCGGTCTTGCGCAATTGGCGTCGGGCATTGCGGCGTGCGCGTTTTCCAACTGGTTCACGCTAGCATACGCCGCCATCATGCTCGCGCCGCTTGGCGGAAGCATCGGTCTGCATTGTTTAGCGGAGGATCGAAGAAAGCGTGAGTTCCGACTTCAGGAAGTTTCACCGGCGTGATAAAGCAACTCATTAAAGGCGTCATTTTCGAAGACGCATGGCGTCCGTACCGTATTCGTGGCGGATCGCTGGAAGGAAGACGCTTCTATCTCAACCTGCGGCACGACACGCAGACTTGGCGCGGGATCTATGAGGTCGCGCTTCAGGATTGGCTTGCGTCCACAATCAAACACGACTCCGTTTGCTGCGATGTGGGGGCTGCGGAAGGCTGGGTGACGCTTCAGATGGCGCTTCGAGCAACGTGCGGGATCGTATACGCCTTCGAACCGTCGGCCCGTGGGGAGTGGATCAAGAAGAATCTCCAACTCAATAAAGACAGGCCGCAGGCTAATGTCATCTTAGAGCAATGCCTGGTAGGCGCGTTAACGGAATCCGGCGCGGGAGGCGAATGTAAGATCGCCCTGGATGATCTGGTGGCCAGAGATAATGTGGCACGCATCGACGTTTTGAAAATAGACGTCGATGGGTTTGAGCTTGATGTCTTGGACGGAGCCTCAAGGATTCTCAACGAGTATCGTCCGTCGGTATGTGTCGAAGTTCACTCGCGTGAACTGCTCGACGGGGTCACAGAACGAATGCAGTCCGCGAGATACTCATATGAGGTGATAGACGCTCCACCGCACGAGCATCGGCCGATTGAATACAACCCGACTGTGTTTGCCCGAGCGAAGTGATCGACATTGTTAGGAGCAGTTGCCGTGCTTGACGGATCATCTCTACCCGACGGGCGGGCGGAAAATGATCTTCAGCATGATGTGAACGTTTCGAGTATCCAGCAGGCGTGGGGTGCCGTGTCGGGCGACTTCGTTCGGACTGGAGGCATGGACATCGCCAACTTGCGTTTGCTGGAGTGGCTGTCGCGGCGTACAGCGGTGATGGCTGTTGCTCACCGGGTCGACGATAGTCTGTCGGTACAGCATTCGGTTCGATGCCGATTGGTTAGTCGTCCATTCGGAAAACCACTCTTGGGGCGATTTGCCTTGGCACGAGCTGGACGCGATGAAGCCAAGAGCATTCTGGATCAGGGCGGTCGATTTGTGGCGAACGGTGGTAACTGCGATGCGGGTGACATTAATTGGGTGCATTACGTTCATGCCGCACATACACCGGTCCTCTCGGATTCAGTTCTGCGACGTGCCAAGTTTGCGGTCGCCCACCGACACGCTCTGTATTCTGAGAAACGCGCGATTCAGAACGCGCGTGTGGTGGTCTGCAATAGTCTCCTCACGGCTCGACATGTGCAGGAACACTTTTCAGTTTCTGAAAGCCGCATGCGGGTCGTGTACTACGGTATCGATTCGGATTGCTTCTTGCCCGCAAGTGTTCAAGAGTCTGTCAGCGCCAAGCGAGACCTGTCACTTGCGGGTCGTCCGTGGGCCGTGTTCATAGGTGGCATGGGCGATCGACGCAAGGGTTTTGACCTGCTATTTGATGCGTGGGAACAGTTGTGCAGCGACGGCAGTTGGGATGTTGGGTTGATGGTCGTTGGTCGCGGTAGCGAAGCGAAGGTTTGGGAAGCTCGCGCCAAAGCATCGGGCTTGGACGAGCACATCCGGTTTTTGGGTTTTCGCACAGACATTCCTCGGATTCTGACGGCCTCAGACCTGCTCGTGCATCCGGCGAGATACGAGGCTTACGGCCTCGGTGTGCACGAAGCGCTGTGCAGCGGTGTTCCTGCCATCGTCACGGACGCATGTGGAGTGGCTGAGAGGTACGCGGACGACTGGAGCCGCTTCGTGCTAACAACGCCGTTGACGGCTGATGTGCTAGCCAGTGCGCTGCGTGCTTGGAGGCTGGACATGGAAGCAATCCGCGAGCAGGCCCATCAGTTCGCGGTGAAGTTGAGGCGACATACCTGGGAACATTCGTGTGGCGCTTTGGTAGAGGCCGTACAGTCCGTTTGACCTGACCGGCGCTTCGTTCTCGCTCCAATGCCAAGACGTCTGCTATCAATAGGACACTCCTACGTTTTGGGGGTCAACCGCTCCCTTCCCAACCAGCTGGAGATGCAGTCCGAAGGCGCTTGGGAAGTCACCGTTGTCGCGCCAGATCAGTTCATTGGTAAAAATGACATCCGCCCCGCGGTCTATGAGCGAGATGCCGCCGATGTTGCCGACATCTGCGTGGTGCCTGCGAAGTTGACGAACAGCTTCCAGTTTTTCTTCTATCAGAAGAATCTTCGTCGTTTTATCAAGGAAGGCCAGTTCGATCTCGTTCACGCTTGGGAGGAGCCTTATGTGCTGGCGGGTTGGCAGATCGCTCGGGCCGCCCGTGACCTCGCGCCGGTCGTGTATCGAACGGCCCAGAGTCTTCCCAAGAGATACCCGCCGCCTTTCAGCGAGATCGAACGCTACTGCGTGAAATCCATGAAGGGCTGGATTTTCAGCGGCCGGTTGGTCGAGGAGAATCTTTTGAAACGGCCTGGATATGACGAGCGACCGCGGCTGTACGCGCCACTAGGATTTGATGAAAGCCGATTTCGTCGAGACCGCGGCGAGGGCGATCGGGTTCGCGAGGAGTTGGGGTGGGGGCGTGATCGGCCAGTCGTGGGCTATTTAGGCCGGCTCGTCGAAGCGAAGGGATTGCGTGTGCTGATGTCGGCATTTGACCGCCGCAAGGAATGGTCACTCTTGATTGTGGGCGATGGCAACATGAAATCCGAGATCGCGGCGTGGGCCTCACAACACGCGGATCGAGTCCGGATCTGTGACAACGTCAAACATGAGGAGGTCGGTCGCTACCTCAACGCGATGGACGTGTTGGCATGCCCTAGTCTCACGACACCGCAGTGGAAAGAGCAGTTTGGCAGGATGATTGTGGAGGGGTTTGCTTGCGGTGTTCCCGTGGTAGGGAGCAGCAGTGGCGAAATCCCGACCGTGATCGGCGATACAGGCATTGTCACGCAGGAGGGCGACGCGGAAGATCTCGCTCGCTCTCTTTCGAATGTGTTGAGCGACCCCAAGTTAAAGCAAGAACTTGGGGAGGCGGGCTATCGGCGCGCGATGGAGAACTTTACGTGGGCGTCGATCGCTCGGAACACATTGGGTTTCTTCGACAAGCTGATCGCTTAGGGGCTTCTGTTCGATCGGTCCGAATCTATCTGTCGGAGCTATGGTCCACCGGGCACTTTGCATGGGGCAGCCAAAGCGCCGTTGGGATGCGGTGTCGCAACTCCAAGCTTGGGTGGCGTCCGGTTCGTAGTGTCCATTCGGTGCACCATCGCCTGACCGTCAACGTCACGGATCGCGCTTCGATCCTTTGACGTACACCGCGTTCTCTTGTCGGAACGCGGCGTTCTAAAATTGGTGCGAGGACCAACTCCATCCTTTTTGGGCAGGGTTCACGATTTGAACGCGGGCTTAGCGAGCGTTCCGGGGTGTTCCCGGCCGCTTCGGATGCCGGTTCTCCGGTCGGGGCGCCGCCTCTCCCTACGGTCCCGCATCCGGTCCATTCACCCCCGATTCGCTCGTGACAGGTGGCCCAGAGATTCGAGGGGGTCAGAGTCTGCGTCATCTGCGGCTTTCATACTCGATCCCAGGCTGGAATCGGTTGAATTCTTGGTTTTTCAGGTGTTCAGCGGCCGACGCGGCAATGTCGTCTCCGTGTTCTCCGTGCTCGCTGTGCCGCCATGCTCTCTTCTCTCCTTCCTCGTGAAAGCCTGCTGACGTGTGGGTGTTGAGCCTTGGGGCCGAGTGGATGACGGTTCGTGCGGGGGGGCTGAACCGATACACGCACGGTTTGGCCGGCGGGCTGCACGGGCTGCGCGTCCATCAGCGGTGGCTCGTGGTGGCCGATACAGAAGGGGCGGTTGTGGATGAGCGATTGGAGATTGCGGATTGGGGAGATGGGGGCCGCGGGGCCGCGTGCGAGGTGCGGGCGGTGGCCGGGGCAGGGGAGCCGCTCCGCCGGCGTTGGGCAGGAATGCGGGCGGCGTTTGACCTCGCGGTGCGGGAGTGGAGGGCGGTCCGCGGTCGGGGCAACCTCCCGGAAGGAGCGGAGGAGAGCCGCGTGCCGGACCTCGTGGTGTCGCATTTTGCGTTGTACGCTTGGCCGGCGCGGCGGCGGCTCGGTCGGGCTGCCGGGGGGTTGCCGCACGTCGTGCACTTCCACGGACCTTGGGCGGACGAATCGGCGGCCGAGGGAGCGGGGCGGTTGGCGACGGCGGCGAAGGGGGCGTCGGAGCGAGCGGTGTACCGGACAGGGGATCGGTTCGTCGTG